>NZ_JAPEPB010000001.1:5735681-6045000 GCF_026340565.1 Kitasatospora sp. NBC_01287 | reverse complement strand
CCGCGATCGACGGGTCGAGCCAGGCCTGCTGGAGGTCGGCGGCCCGGTCCTCGTCCCTGCCGGCCAGGTAGTCGAGGCGCGGGTGGACGTCCAGGACGTGCGGCGCGATCACCGGTTCCAGGCCCCAGGAGCGCAGGATGGCGCACCCCGCGTCGAGTCGGGCCGGGTCGATCGGGCCGCTGGGGGCGACGATGGCCACCCGGTCGCCGGGGACGAGCTTGCGGGGGCGGGTCAGACCGTCTGCGGGCGTGGCCATGGCCGTCCGTTCTCCAGGTGAGGGGGCGGTGAGCGGGTGGTGGGCAGGCGGCCGGGCCGCCGATCGTCCGTACGTTCAGGTCCATTGTCGCCCGGTGGGCACTCCAAGCCGGTCAAAGAGTCCGGCACACATGAGAGTTCCATGAGACATATGACCGATAAAGCGTCAGCTCGTTCTGCGAGCCGTGGGTTTGACGGTTTCCGGCCCCTCGGCGCGGCCTCGCTCCGGCGGTCACCTGCGGGGGTTTGCCTGGTCGACCAGGCGATCCCATGGACGTTCTTCCTCAGGTACGGCAAGATTCGGGCGGACTGTACACCGGAGGACCTCACCGATGAGCTCGTCGTTCATACCGATGGACGCACCGAACCAGCCCCCGGCCGGTGCGGGGGCGGCCGAACTGCCCCAGGTCTGCGCGCTGCCCGGGGCCGGTGAGTCGGCTGCGCCGCCGCAGCCCGTCCGCCGGGATCCCGGCGCCGCCACGACGGCGAACCTGCGGGCCGGGCTGGCCTCACGGTTGCGGGCCGCCTACGAGCGCGGTGCCGAGCTGGACCAGCTGGCGGTGGCCAGCCATCAGTCGGTGGCCGAGGTGGAGCAGTTGCTGCTGCTCGCCGGCGTCGATCCGACAGCAGAGCGCCGACCGCGCCCTGCGCTGGACCGGGCGCCCGGGGTCGTGCCGCAGCCCCGGCCCCAGTTGGAGGAGCTGCTGACCGACGGTGGGTCGGCGCAGGCCTCGGGCGAGCCGCTGGACCAGGACGAGGTGAGTGAGGGCTGGCGCCCGTCGCCCGCGCGTGCGCGGCCCCGGATCCGGCGTCCGGCCCCGCCGCGCCGGAGCATCCTGCGGGCGGGCTCACCGATCGCCGGGGCAGCGAACCCGGCTGCCACCGACCCTGCTGCTGCCGGCCTTGATGCTGCGGACCCTGCGGCTGGGAACCTCGACCCGGCCAGGCTCGCGGAGGCCGCCGCCGCTTCCTCGTCAGCCACCCCGGCCGCGTCGCCCGGGGCTCTGACAACCGTTGCGCGGGCAGCCGGCGGGCAGGTCGCTGGTGGACCGGCCGTTGGTGGACCAGCCGTTGGTAGACCGGTGGTCGGCGGTCGGCCCGTCGGCGGCTGGGCTGCTGACGCTCAGGCAGGCGAGGCGCCCGCGGCGATCGAGCCGCCGCTGGGCATTCTGATCGGCGGTCCCCGAGTGGTGCCGGGGATCGGCGGACGCCTGGAGGACCAGCGCTGCCGCCGGGTCACCGCCCAGCTGATCCGGGTCGGCCAAGGGACCACGCTGGCGGTGCTGCCCTCCTGGCGCCCGTCGATCGCGATCTCGGTGCCGACCGAGCTCCTGCTGACGGCCACCGGACTCAACTTCGAGGAGCTCGGCCGCGCCGAGCTGACCGTGCTGATCAACGCGGAGGCGCTGCACGACCGCGAGCTGCGCCCGCGGGACTGGCAGGTCGCCCCGGAGCACGGGGGCGGCAGGCGCCGTCGCGGCTGAGGCAGGGCCTGCCGGTTCGGAGCCTGCCGCCCCCGTGCTCCCTCCGCCCGGCCTGACGGGGCGGACCCTGGGGATGGGCGCGAAGGGCAGGCGCGGGGGGCTCACTCACCGACGGTGTTGTGCGCCGCTGCGCTGCTTCGCGCTCCTGACGCACACCTCAGCGCGCCGATGACCGCACGCGCCCGACGCGCGGAGCGGTCAAAGCCACGGACCGGGCCGTGGTGCGCCGCTACCCTGTGGCCCATGCCAGCCCCGACCATCCTGCTGCCGCAGGATCCGCTGAATCCCCGGCGCGTCGACCCGCACTACTCCTACGAGGCCCAACTGGTCCGCGGGCTGGGTGGCGAGACCGCGCTGATCGACCACGACGCGCTGCTCGCCGGGGACGCCGCCGAAGCGGTGCGCCGGGTGCCCCCCGGGATCGGGCCGGCCTGGTACCGCGGCTGGATGCTGCCGGTACCGGCCTACGCGGCTTTCGTGCGCGCACTCGCCGACCGCGGCTGCAACCTGCTGACCAGCGCGGCGGCCTACGCCACCGCCCACGAGCTGCCGGGCTGGTACAGCACCTTCGAGGGTGCCACCCCCGACAGTGTCTGGCTGGCCGCGGAGCACCACCCGGGCGAGCTGGCCGACGCGGTGGCCCGGCTCGGCGGGCACGGGCCGGCCATTGTCAAGGACTTCGTGAAGTCCCGAAAGCACCAGTGGCACGAGGCGTGCTTCGTCCCCGAGCTGGCCGACCTGCCGGCGGTGGCCAGGGTGGTGGACCGCTTCGTCGAGTTGCAGGGCGAGTTCCTGGCCGGCGGGGTGGTGCTGCGGCGGTTCCACAGCTTCGTACCACCCGCGGAGGGAAGCGGCGGGCGGTCCCGGACGACGGCCCGGGTCGCGGCCCCGGCGGGCGCGACGGTCGGCCGGTCGGCCGACCCGACAGGCGACCCGGCAGGCGACCCGGCAGGCGACCCGACAGGCGGCGCAGGAAGCGGGACCAGGGTGGGGGCGGGGACCGTCACTGGCGCCGAGCGGGCCGCCGAGGCGCGGGTCTGGTGGGTGGACGGCGAACCGGTGCTGACCGGACCGCACCCGGACACGCCCGAGGTGTTCCCGGCCCCCGACCTGACCCAGGTGCGCTCCCTGGTCCGCGCGCTGGGCTGTCGGTTCGTCACCACCGACCTCGCGCTGCTCGCCGACGGGGGTGGCTGGATGGTGGTCGAGGTGGGGGACGGGCAGGTGAGCGATCTGCCACGCGGCACCGAGGTGTCCGGTCTGCTCTCCTCGCTGATCTCCACCTGAGCCGTCCCGGCCGACCGACGAGTCCACCCGGGCTGTCAGCCTGTCAAGCTGTCAAGCCGCCTCGGCGGCAGTCGGATCGGGGACCGGTGGAACGGGGGCTCGCGGTGTGGGCAGCGGGATCGGCGGCGCCGACGGACCCGGCGGACCCGGCGACGAGGCGCCGAACGCGCGGGCCAGCAGCACCAGCGGCCCGGCGGTGAGCAGCAGCGTGCCCCCGAGCACGGCCGCGAGCAGCGGGCAGCCGAGGTCGGTGAGCAGGGTCGCGCCGGTCAGCGGACCGCCCGCGACGCCGAGGGCGGAGGCCGAGCCGACCAGGACGGTCCACCGACCGGCCGGATCCAACTCGGCCGCCAACCCGATCAGGTAGGTCAGCACCAGCGGATAGAGCACGTTCCAGAGCACCTCGCCACCGGCGAAGCCCACCGCGGAACGGGCCGCGGCACTCAGCGCCACGCAAGCCGCGATCGCCGCCGTGCCCAGGCCCAGCGGCAGCACCCGTCCGATCCGGCTGCCGAGCGCCCCGGACGCCAGCACGCCCAGGAGCCCGCCGGCCAGCGCCACCGCGAAGACCAGGCCCAGTGCCCGCTCGGTGAAGCCCACCCGGTGCAGGCCGATCTGGCCGCTGACACCCCAGAGCGCGTTCTGCGCTATCGCCCAGAGCACCGTGGTCACCGCCAGCAGTAGCCCGGCGGTGCGGTGGGGCAGGCGGTGGCGGGCGTTCGGGGTCACGGGCGGGGGCGGAGCCTGGGTCAGGGGCGGGGGCGAGGTCAGGGGCGGGGTCCCGGCCGGCGGAACAGTGCCCGGCAAGGAGGCCAGCAGCGGACGGGCGAGCAGGCCCAGGGCTGCGAGCGCCAGGAACGGGGCGGCGTGCGAGCTCCCGAGCCTGGGCAGCACCAGGTATAGGCCGGCCGCGACAGTGGAGGTGGTGAGCAGGCCGAGCACCGAGGCGCGGTGCGGATCGGCGGCCGCCGCCACACCCGTTCCGGCCACCGCGGAAGCCGTCCCCGCGCCCAGGCCGCCCAGCAGGCAGCCGACCACCAGCAGCGGAACCGACCCGCCGGGCGTCGCGGCGGCGAGGGTGAAGCCGCAGGTCAGCACCGCCAGTCCGGCACGGGCGAGCCGCGCCGGACCGATCGAGGCGACCCGGCCCGCCAACGCGATACCGGCGGCGGCCGAGGCGAGCAGCAGGGCGCTGCCGATGCCGCCGGCCTGAGTGCCCGTCAGGCCGAAGTCGCCGGTGAGCCGCACGGTGATGGTGGGGACCAGGTAGGCGGGCAGGTAGCCGATGGTGAACAGGGCCGCCAGCGGCACCAGGGGTGTGGCGGTGGACGTTCGGCCTTCGTCGCCCGGGCGGCCGGCCGTAGTGGCACCGTCGGCAGGGATGCTGCTGGCAGTGACGCTGACGGTGGCCGAGTCGGCGGTGGCAGGACCGGCGGCAGCGAGGCCGGGAGCGGTGGAGGCAGGGGTTGTGGGGGCGCCAGCGGCGCTGAGGGTCGGAGCGTGGTGCGCAGCACTGCGCCCCGCCTCGCGAGCGCGCGAGAACATGGGCAGGGGCCTCTCGACCTGAGGGTGGTACCGGGGGAGGTCGCGTACCGCTGTCCGCGCGGTCGCCCCGCTTGTCTACCAGCTCGGGGCGCCACCCCAGTACCAGGTGGCGCCCCGATGGCCCTGCGCCGATCTGGTTGGCGCACGCTCAATATTGGTCCGTGATCGAACGGGCCTTTCCGCGAAAGGCCCACAGGAAGTCGAGTAGGCCGATCGGTCGATTCAGCCCGTCACCTCCGCGGAGACCGGCTCGCGGGGGTGGCCATCGGCGACAAACGCGCGCCAGAGCTTGGCGTACGCCCCGTCAGCCGCGAGCAGTTCGGCGTGCGTACCGTCCTCGACCACCGTGCCGTGGTCCAGCACGACCACCCGGTCCGCCCGCTCGGCGGTGGTCAGGCGGTGCGCGATGACCAGGGTGGTGCGACCGCCCGGGCGGTCGGCTCGGCCGTCGCGCAACCGGTCCGAGGCCTGGTTGACCGCCAGCTCGGTGGCCAGGTCGAGGGCCGCGGTGGCCTCGTCCAGCAGCAGGATGTCGGGGTCGACCAGTTCGGCCCGGGCCAGCGCGATCAGCTGGCGCTGACCGGCCGACAGGTTGCGACCACGTCCCGCGACCTCGTGCTGGTAGCCGTCGGACAGGGTGGTGATCATCTGATGGGCGCCGACCGCGCGGGCCGCGGCCTCGACCTCCGCGTCGGTGGCCGCAGGCCGGCCGTAGGCGATCGCGTCGCGCACCGTACCGGCGAACAGGTAGGCCTCCTGCGGCACCACACCCAGCCGGTGCCGGTAGTCCGCCAGGCGGTAGCGGGTCACGTCGGTGCCGTCGACGCGCACAGCGCCCCCGGTCGCGTCGTAGAACCGGGCGACCAGCTTGACCAGGGTGGACTTGCCCGCGCCGGTCTCGCCGACCAGCGCGACCGTCTGACCTGCCGGGATCCGCAGGTCGATGCCGGTCAGCACCTCGGGGTTGCCCGCGCCGCCGCCGTTGTAGGCGAAGCTGACGCCGTCGAAGTGGATCTCGCCGCGGAGCCGCTCGGTGGCCACCGGCTCGGTGGTCTCGGGCGTGCTGGTCGGCGTGCGCAGCAGCTCGCGGATCCGTCCCAGGCCGACCGAGGCCTGCTGGTAGCCGTCGAAGATCTGCGACAGCTGGTTCACCGGGGCGAAGAAGAGGTCGATGTAGAGCAGGTAGGCGACCAGTGCACCGACCGTGAGCGTCCCGGAGTTCACCCGGGAGGCGCCGGCGATCAGCACCAGCGTGGCGGCGATGTCGGAGAGGAACTGGACGAACGGGAAGTAGATCGAGATGTAGAGCTGCGCCCGGGCGCGAGTGTCGCGGTAGGCGCGGCCCCGCTCGACGAACTCCGCCCTGGTGTCGACCTCGCGGCGGAACGCCTGGACGATCCGCATGCCCGCCACGTTCTCCTGCAGCCCCGCGTTGACCGCGCTGATCAGCTCGCGCGAGGCCTCGTACTGCGCCACCGACTTGCGGCGGAACACCACGGTGGCGATGACCAGCAGGGGCAGCACGGTGAAGACGGTCAGCGCCAGCCCGACGTCGATGATCAGCAGGGCGGCGAAGATCCCGACGAAGGTCAGCAGGCTGACCACCGACGTGACCACACCGGTCTGCAGGAAGCTCGACAGGGCGTCGACGTCGGTGGTCATCCGGGTCATGATCCGGCCGGACAGCTCACGCTCGTAGTAGTCCAGGCCGAGCCGGTTGAGATGGGCGAAGATCTTCAGCCGCAGCGTGTAGAGGACGCGCTCACCGGTGCGACCGCTGACCTTGGTCTCCAGGCTCTGCACCAGCCAGTCCAGCACCACCACCACCAGGGCGAGCACGGCGGCCACGGTGACACCGGACATCACCGCCTTGGAGACGCCGTCGTCGATGCCGTGCCGGATCAGGATCGGAACCACCAGGCCGGCCGCCGCGTCCAGACCGAGCAGCACGAAGGCCAGCGCGAGGAAGCCGCGGAAGGGCTTGAGCAGGCGGCCGAGCGAGAAGTCCGGGTCACCGGCGGCGGCCTGGGCGAGCGGGACCGCCGGGGTGTCGGTGGCCGGCCCGAGCGCGGCGACCTGGGCGAGCAGCGCGGGGTCGGCGGCGCGGCCGAGGGCCGGGCGGGCGGGGGCGGGGCGGGCGGAGGCGAGGGTGGCGTTCCGGCTGGTTGGGGCAGTCGGAGCAGCAGAGGCCGTACTGGCGGAGGCGGTGGCTGTGGTGGTGGCGACGGAGGCGGCGGTCGTGGGTGGGACGGTCGGGGCGGTGTGGCCCGCCAGTGCCTCCGGGTCGGTGATCAGGGCACGGTACTGGGGACATCGTGCCTCCAACTCCTCGTGGGTACCGAGGTCGAGCAGGCGCCCGCGGTCGAGCACGGCGATCCGGTCGGCCAGCTGAAGAGTGGAGCGGCGGTGGGCGATGAGTACGGTGGTGCGGCCGACCATCACGGTGCGGAGCGCCTCGTGGATCTCGGCCTCGATCCGCGGGTCGACCGCCGAGGTGGCGTCGTCGAGCAGCAGCACCTGGGGATCGGCGAGGATCGCGCGGGCCAGCGCGATCCGCTGGCGCTGGCCGCCGGAGAGGGTCAGGCCCTGCTCCCCGACCTTGGTGTCGTACCCCTCGGGCAGCTCACGGACGAAGCCGTCCGCCCGCGCGGCGCGTGCGGCCGCCTCGACCTGCTGCTCGGTCGCGTCCGGACGGCCGTAGGCGATGTTGGCCCGGACCGAGTCGGAGAAGAGGAAGCTGTCCTCGGGAACGATCCCGACCATGGCACGGATCGAGTCGAGGGTCACCTCGCGCAGATCCTGACCGTAGAGCCGGATGGTGCCGCCGGTGGGGTCGTAGAACCTGGGGATCAGCTGCGCCAGGGTGGACTTGCCCGAGCCAGAGGCACCGACCAGGGCGAGCGTCTCCCCCGGGGCGACCCGCAGGCTGAGGCCGTGCAGCACGGGGGTGGGTGCGGGTGCGGGGGTGGGTGCGGGGGTGGGTGCGGGGGTGGGTGCGGGGGTGGGTGCGGGGGTGGGTGCGGGGGTGGGTGCGGGGGTGGGTGCGGGGGTGGAGGTGGGCGAGGTGGGCACAGGCGCGGAGGTGGGTGCGGGGGTGAGGCCGGTGTGCTGTGCCACCTGGTCCGGGTAGTGGAAGTCGACCTGGTCGAGTTCCAGTGCCGGCACACCGTCGACCGGGCGCAGCGGCTGCGCGTCGGGTGCCTCGGTCACCTGCGGTTGCTCGTCGATCAGCTCGAAGACCCGCTCCACACCGGCGCGAGCCTGCTGGCCGACGGTCAGCACCACGGTGAGCATCCGGACCGGACCGGTCATCTGGGCCACATAGGTGGAGAAGGCGACGAACGTGCCGAGGGTGACGTCGCCGTCCACGGCCAGCCAGCCGCCGAGCGCCAGCACCGCGACCTGCCCGAGCGCGGGGACCGCCTGGAGCGCCGGGGTGAAGCGGCTGTTGAGCCGGATCGCGCGCAGTCGCGCCCCGAACAGGCTGCGCGAGGCCGCCTCCAGCTTGTCCAGTTCCTGCGCCTCCTGGCCGAAGCCCTTGACCACGCGAACACCGCCGATCGCCGCGTCGACCACCCCGGCCACCGCGGCGGCCTGCTGCTGGGCGGCCCAGGTCGCGGGGAAGAGGCGCTTGCGGCTCAGCGTCGCGATCCACCACAGGACCGGGCCCATGACCAGCGCGATCACGGTCAGCGGCAGTGAGAGCCAGAGCATCACGGCGATCGACATCGCGAAGAGCAGCAGGTTGCCGGTCATCATCGGCAGCATCGAGAGCAGACCGTGGACCAGTTGCAGGTCGGAGGTGGCGCGGCTGACCACCTGACCGGTGTCGAGCTGATCCAGCTTGGCCCCGTCGAGGCGGGTGAGCGAGCGGAAGAGATCGGACCGCAGGTCCTGCTGGACGTCGAGGGCGACCTGACCGGCGCTGTACCGGCGGATCTGGGTGAAGCCGAAGACCAGAAGGGCGGCCACGACCAGCGCGATCGCCCACGGTGTGAGGCTGCGCGTGTGGGCGGTGACCACGTCGTCGATGATCAGTCTGGTGATCAGCGGGACGATCGCGGTGACCGCCATACCGCCGAGCGACGCGCCGAAGGAGAGGAGGAAGTTGCGCCGGTAGCGCCAGCAGTAGGTGGACAAGCGGCGGAGCCAGCCGACAGGGGCCGGCGGTGTGCCCAGGGCAGCCGGGTCGCCGAGGGCACCGGGTGCGTCGGAAGCTGCCGCGGCGCTTGGTGCGGGGGTACTGGCGTCTGCCGCGGGTATCTCCCTGGTGGAGCCATGAGTCTCAGGCATATTTAGGGATACTAACCATTTCGTGAGGCGGTCGTCCACGACGTACCGGCGCTGCCAACTGACTGACCTGGCACGAACCAACGGCGATCCGTCGGTTTTCCTTCCCTTACAGGCTGCGCCATCGAAGGCCATGGGCGCACCGGTCGCACGGCGGACTGAATGGGGGCGCTCGACCTACGTCCAGTCGGGTAGGCCGTGCGCCGGAGGCTGGGGACTGGGGACCGGGGACCGGGGACCGGGGCCGAAGGCAGGTACGACCGGGCGCCGGAGGCCCGGGCTTCCGCTACGCCCGCACCCGACTACGCCCGCACCCACCCCTCGGCAGCCGCAGCGAAAGCACCGTGCGCCAGACGGTTCAGCAGGGTCGCCATCTCAGCGCGCGGCAGCAGGCCGCCGCGATCGCCGACCGCTGTCTTTCCCGGGTCGGCCCCGGCCCGTGCGACCGGCCCCGCGACCGGATCTGCGACCGGCTCTGCGACCAGCTCGGAGGCGATCCCAGTGGCGATCCCAGTGACGGCATAGGGGTCGGCTGCGGCGTCGGCCCCGGTGACTGCGGGAGCGGTGACTGCGGGAGCGGTGGCGGTGGCGGTGGCGCCCGAGCGCAGGCCTGTGCTGTGCGGCGTGGAGTTGAGCAGCCCGAAGACGGCGTGCACCGCGGCGCGCGCGGCCGACTCCGCCTCAGTTGCCACCAGTCCGGGGAACGCCCCCCGGACAGCGTCCACCCAGAGCTCGACGTAGCCGCGCTGCAACCGGCGCACCCGGCGGCGGTCCTCCTCCTTGAGGTGGAGCAGCTCGCGATCGTGCAGCGTGATCAGGTCGGGGTCGTCCAGGGCGAAGTCGACATGTCCACTGATCAGCGCGTCGAGTGCGGCCTGCGGGCCGTCCGCCGCGCCGGCGCGGCGGCGGCCCTCCTCCAGCAGCCGTTCGCTGATGCCGACCAGCAGGTCGGCCAGCATCGCGTCCTTCCCGGAGAAGTGCCGGTAGAGCCCTGGGCCGCTGATGCCGACCGCCTTGCCGATCTCGTCAACGCCGACACCCAGGAACCCGCGCGCGGCGAAGAGGCGAGCCGCCTCCCGACGGATCTGGTCGCGGCGGGGGGTCGCGGGGGCGACAGGAGCGTTCGACATGAATCCCATCGTAGACAGCGCGGTTATCGGTGGTTAACCTGACCGCAGGAGTTAACCACCATTAACTTGGGGGCGCCGGACCTACCGGTCTTCCGCGCCCGCTGGTTCCTGGAGCAAGGAGCTCTTGGGATGACCCTGCCGACCCCCGGCTTCACCTCCCGCCACCCGTGGGAGGCCGCCGCCCCCGTGGGAGCGGCTCAGGCGGGCACGCGCGTGGCCGGCTCTCCGCCGCCCGGCTCGTGGCCCGCCCCGTTGTCGGCCGCCGACGGCCGCTCAGCGGCGCCTGCCGCAGCCGCAGCCCCGGCACCCCGGCTGCGCTCGGCGGTCGATCCCGGTTCCGAGGCGTTCCGGTCGAACACCGAGGCACACCGAGCCCTGGTCGCGGAGTTGCGCGCCAAACTCAACACGGCCGCGCTCGGCGGCGGCGCCAAGGCTCGCGAGCGGCACACGGCACGCGGCAAACTGCTCCCCCGCGACCGGGTGGACACCCTGCTCGACCCGGGATCCCCGTTCCTGGAGCTCTGCCCGCTGGCAGCCGACGGTCTCTACGACGGCGCGGCCCCGGCCGCGGGTGTGATCGCCGGGATCGGGCGGGTGGCCGGCCGCGAGGTGGTGGTGGTCGCCAACGACGCCACCGTCAAGGGCGGCACCTACTACCCGATGACGGTGAAGAAGCACCTGCGCGCGCAGGAAGTCGCCTTGGAGAACCGCCTGCCCTGCGTCTACCTGGTGGACTCGGGCGGCGCGTTCCTGCCGATGCAGGACGAGGTCTTCCCCGACCGCGACCACTTCGGGCGGATCTTCTACAACCAGGCCCGGCTCTCCGGCGCCGGCATCCCGCAGATCGCCGCCGTGCTCGGCTCCTGCACAGCGGGTGGCGCGTACGTCCCGGCGATGAGCGACCAGGCCGTCATCGTCCGCAACCAGGGCACCATCTTCCTCGGCGGCCCACCGCTGGTGAAGGCGGCGACCGGTGAGGTCGTGACAGCGGAGGAACTCGGCGGCGGTGAACTGCACTCCCGCACCTCGGGGGTGACCGACCACCTGGCCGAGGACGACGCGCACGCCCTCGGCATCGTCCGCACGATCGTGGCCGGACTCGGTCCGCGCTCGGCCCAGCCCTGGCCGCTCGCCCCGGTCGAACCGCCCAGCGTCGACCCGGGCGAGCTGTACGGGGCGGTGCCGGTGGACCCGCGCACGCCCTACGACGTCCGCGAGGTGATCGCCCGTCTGGTCGACGGCAGCCGCTTCGCCGAGTTCAAGGCCGAGTACGGCGCCACCCTGGTCACCGGGTTCGCCCGGATCCACGGGCACCCGGTCGGCATCGTCGCCAACAACGGCGTGCTCTTCGCCGAGTCCGCCGTCAAGGGCGCCCACTTCATCGAGCTGTGCGACCAGCGCGGCATCCCGCTGCTCTTCCTGCAGAACATCACGGGCTTCATGGTCGGCCGCCAGTACGAGGCGGGCGGCATCGCCAAGCACGGCGCCAAGATGGTCACCGCGGTCGCCTGTACCCGGGTGCCGAAGCTGACCGTGGTGATCGGGGGCTCCTACGGAGCCGGCAACTACTCGATGTGCGGCCGGGCATACTCACCCCGCTTCCTGTGGATGTGGCCGGGTGCCAAGATCTCGGTGATGGGTGGCGAGCAGGCCGCCTCCGTCCTCGCCACGGTTCGCCGCGACCAGTTCGAGGCACGTGGCGAGGAGTGGGCCACCGAGGCGGAGGACGAATTCAAGCGCCCCGTCCGCGAGCAGTACGAGCGGCAGGGCAGCGCGTACTACGCCACCGCTCGACTCTGGGACGACGGTGTGATCGACCCCATGGACACCCGCACGGCGGTCGGGCTCGCCCTGACCGCCTGCGCCAACGCCCCACTCGCACCGCCGGCTCCCTACGGCGTGTTCCGGATGTGAGCCGTTCCGCGCGCGGCGCGAGTCGCGCGCGGAACGGTCGCCTCTCTGCGGCCCGTGTCCGTGGTCGGTGGTCCGCGGATCACGGTCTGCGGTCTGCGGTCTGCGGATCACGGAAACGGGCCGAACCGCCGAACCTCCGAGCCGCCAAGCGCTCCACCGGCAACTGACTGGCCTGCTTGATCGTCATCGCCTGATCGTCTCCGTCGCTCCACTCCCCTCGCCCCGGAGGAACGCCTCCCATGTTCGACACCGTCCTGGTCGCCAACCGTGGCGAGATCGCCGTGCGGGTGATCCGCACCCTGCGGCGACTCAGCATCCGGTCGGTCGCTGTCTACAGTGATGCTGACGCCGACGCCAGGCACGTCCGCGAGGCCGACACCGCCGTCCGGCTCGGGCCGACCGACCGCAGCGACAGCAGCGCCACCGAGACCTACTTGCGTGGTGATCAGATCATCGCCGCGGCGCTGCGCACCGGAGCCCAGGCCGTCCACCCCGGCTACGGGTTCCTCGCCGAGAACCCGGGCTTCGCCCGAGCCTGCGCCGAGGCCGGCCTGGTCTTCATCGGCCCGCCCGCCGAAGCGGTCGAGCTGATGGGCGACAAGATCAACGCCAAGGAGGCCGTCAGCGCGGTCGGCGTCCCTGTCGTACCCGGCAGCCGCGCCGGGGCGACGAGCGACGCGGAGCTGATCCGCGCGGCCGAGGAGATCGGCTACCCGGTCCTGATCAAGCCCTCTGCGGGTGGCGGCGGCAAGGGCATGCGGCTGGTCCGCGACCCGGCCGAGCTGCCCGCCGAGCTGGCCGGCGCCCGCCGGGTGGCCCGCACCGCCTTCGGTGACGACACCCTGCTGCTGGAGCGCTGGGTCGACCGTCCCCGGCACATCGAGGTGCAGGTCCTCGCGGACGCCCACGGGACCACGGTGCACCTCGGCGAGCGCGAGTGCAGTCTGCAGCGTCGCCATCAGAAGCTGATCGAAGAGGCTCCCTCCGTTCTGCTGGACGAGCGGACCAGGGCCGCGATGGGGGCCGCGGCCGTACGAGCTGCCGAGGCCTGCGGCTACACCGGCGCCGGCACGGTGGAGTTCATCGTGCCGGGCGACGACCCCGACCAGGTGTCAGCACACGGGGCACACGGTGCGGACGCGGGCGCCCGCGATGACACCGGCACTGTGCGCGAGTTCTTCTTCATGGAGATGAACACCCGGCTGCAGGTGGAGCACCCGGTGACCGAGTTGGCGGTCGCGATCACCCGCTCGCCCCAGGGCGGGCCGTCGGTCGGCTGGGCACCGGCCGCCGAGCGGCTCGACCTGGTCGAGTGGCAACTGCGGGTCGCCGCAGGTGAGTCGTTGTCCTTCGCTCAAACAGATGTCTCCTTCCTCGGCCATGCCGTCGAGGCCCGGATCTGCGCCGAGGACCCCGCGCGGGACTTCCTGCCGACCGGCGGCCGGATCCTGTCGCTGGAGGAGCCCTCCGGCGAGGGAATCCGGGTGGACTCCGGTCTGACTGCGGGCACCGAGATCACCAGCGCCTACGATCCGATGCTCGGCAAGGTGATCGCCTACGGCCCGGACCGCGCGACAGCGCTGCTGCGGCTGCGCAACGCGCTCGCGGACACCAAGCTGCTGGGCGTCACCACCAATGCCGGCTTCCTGCGCCGACTGCTCGCTCTCCCTGATGTGGTGGCCGGTCGGCTCGACACCGGTCTGGTCGAGCGGGCCGTCCAGCAGCACCCCGAACTGCTGGCCGACCAGGGCCACCACGGCGACGCCGCACAACGCTCGGGCCCCGGGCAGCCTGAGCAGTCGCTCGGCTCAACATCCGATCCCGCTTCCGACGCCGCCGCCTCCGGCACCAGGCCTGCGCCCGTGCCCACGGCACCCGATGCGGTACTGATCGCCGCAGCACTCGTGCGGCACCAACGGCTCGTGCCCACCGCCGCCTCCAACGGCTGGACCGATCCCTTCGCGCTCCCTTCTGGTTGGCGTCTGGCCGGCGAGCCGGCGTGGACGACTCACCGACTCCGTGTCACCGGGCAGGATCCGGTGACGGTTCTGGTACGACCGGTCAGTGCCGACAAGGTAATTGAGGCCACTGACAGTCCGTCAACTGCTTTCCCGGAAATGCTGGTCCGTCTGGGTGAAGGCCCGATCCGCCGGGCCCGCGCCGCGGTCGGCGCCACCGACCTCGCCCTCGTACTCGACGGCCTGCGCGCCACGTTCGCACACGCCACTGACAACTCACCCTCCCTTCCTGGCGGCCCCGTGCTCTGGCTCGGCGCGGGCGGCGACAGCTGGGCGCTCCACCCGTACGACCCGGTGACCGAGCGCGCCACCGCCGGCGACACCCACCACGGCGCGCTCACCGCGCCGATGCCCGGCACGGTGACCGTGGTCAAGGCAGCAGTCGGCGACCTGGTCCGGCGCGGCCAGCCGCTCCTGGTCCTGGAGGCGATGAAGATGGAACACGTGATCGCCGCGCCACACGACGGCGTGGTCAGCGAGCTGCACGCCGGCGCCGGCAGCACCGTGGCGATGGAACAGCTCCTCGCGGTCGTCCTCCCGGCCGAGCCGGCCGATGCCACCGAGACTGCGGAGGTCTCCTCATGACGACCGATCGGACCGTGCGCACCGCGAGCGACGCCGGCAGCACCCCCGCCACCGGGGACCCGAAGTCACCGGACGCCGGTGCGGGCTCCACCCGCGAACCGGGTGCGCTGGAGCTCGGCCTGCCCAGCGTGATCCGGGACCCGGCGCTGCCGGCCCGGGTCCGGATCCACGAGGTGGGCGCGCGCGACGGACTGCAGAACGAGAGTGCGCTGGTGCCGGTCGAGGTGAAGGCCGAGTTCATCGCCCGCCTCGCCGCCGCCGGGCTGCGCACCGTCGAGGCGACCAGCTTCGTCCACCCCAAGTGGGTCCCCCAGTTGGCCGACGCCGAGCAGCTGCTCCCGCGCCTCGACGGCCTTCGCGAGCAGTACCCCGGGCTGCGGCTGCCCGTTCTGGTTCCCAACGAGCGCGGCCTGGACCGCGCTCTCGCGCACGGCGCCGACGAGATCGCCGTCTTCGCCAGCGCCACCGAGGCCTTCGCCCGGCGCAACCTCAACCGCTCGGTCGCCGAGGTGCTGGAGATGTTCCGCCCCGTGGTCGGGCGGGCGACCGAACAGGGCCTGACCGTGCGCGGCTATCTCTCGATGTGCTTCGGCGACCCCTGGGAGGGTCCGGTCGCGCCCGAGCAGGTCGTCGAGGCCGGGCTGCGGCTGATCGAGCTGGGCTGTTCGGAGCTGAGCCTCGGGGACACCATCGGCGTCGCGACACCGGGCCAGGTGGCCGGCCTGCTCGACGCGTTCGAACGGGGCGGGGTGCCCGTGGCACGGCTCGCCGTCCACTTCCACGACACCTACGGCCAGGCACTGTCCAACACCCTCACTGCGCTGCGCCACGGGGTGACCGTCGTCGACTCCTCCGCCGGCGGGCTCGGCGGGTGTCCCTACGCCAAGAGCGCCACGGGCAACCTCGCCACCGAGGACCTGGTCTGGATGCTGCACGGCCTGGGCATCGAGACCGGCGTGGACCTCGCCGCGCTGGCCGCCACCAGCGCCTGGCTGGCCGGGCGCCTGGGCCGTCCGAGCCCGTCCCGCGCGGTCCAGGCGCTGGCCGGCCCCGGCGCGAGTACTGCTCCCACGGGGTGACTGACCCGGCGTTCCCGCAGGCCGATCGACCGCCACGGCAGGATCGCTCGGCCTGCGGCTGACCCGCCCGCCCGGCAGCCCCCCGATGCTGCCGGGCCCGCTCACCCGCCGGCCATCACGAACCTGATCGGCCGTCACTTCCGGCTCTCGGTGCGCCGGTGGCATCCCACCGGCGCACCACGCCATCGCACGCCGGTCTGCGCACCCCCGCGCGCCGATTGCCCCTCCCTTCCCTGCCACCCGCACGACTCTGCGCCCGAATCACCCGCCCGGGCGAACCACTGGAGGATCAGATGCTCGACCACCGACTGGATTCCGAGTACGAGGAGCTGCGGCGAACGGTCGCCGAGTTCGCCAACGACGTGGTCGCCCCGACGATCGGCGATTTCTACGAGCGGGAGGAGTTCCCGTACGAGATCGTCAAGGAGATGGGCCGGATGGGCCTGTTCGGCCTGCCCTTCCCCGAGGAGTACGGCGGCATGGGCGGCGACTACTTCGCGCTCTGCCTGGCGCTGGAGGAGCTTGCCCGGGTCGACTCCTCGGTCGCCATCACGCTGGAGGCAGGCGTCTCGCTGGGCGCGATGCCGATCTTCCGGTTCGGCACCGAGGAGCAGAAGCGGGAGTGGCTGCCCCGACTCGCCGCAGGCGAGATGCTCGGCGCGTTCGGGCTCACCGAGCCGGAAGGCGGCTCGGACGCCGGCGCCACCCGGACGACCGCCCGGTTCGACGAGGCCACGCGGGAGTGGGTGATCAATGGCACCAAGTGCTTCATCACCAACTCCGGCACCGACATCACCGGTCTGGTCACCGTGACCGCGCTGACCGAACCGATCGCTCGTTCGAGTGAAGACGGGGGGGAATCCTCGTCAAAGCGGGAGATCTCCTCCATCATCGTGCCTGTCGGCACCCCAGGGTTCCAAGTGTCGAAGAAGTACTCGAAGGTCGGGTGGAACGCCTCCGACACCCGCGAACTGTCCTTCACTGACTGCCGAGTTCCCGAAGCCAACCTGCTCGGCCAGCGCGGCCGCGGCTTCGCCCAGTTCCTGCGGATCCTCGATGAGGGCCGCATCGCCATCGCGGCCCTGTCCACCGGTCTGGCCCAGGGCTGCGTCGACCAGTCACTCCAGTACGCCGCGACCAGGCGCGCGTTCGGGCGCCCGATCGGGACCAACCAGGCCATCCAGTTCAAGATCTCCGACATGGAGATGCGCGCGCACCTCTCACGCCTCGCCTGGCGGGACGCGGCCTCGCGGCTGCTGCTCGCCGAACCCTTCAAGAAGGAGGCCGCCATCGCGAAGCTCTACTCCTCCGAAGCCGCGGTCGACAACGCCCGTGAGGCCACCCAGATCCACGGCGGCTACGGCTTCATGAACGAGTACCCGGTCGCCCGCTTCTGGCGCGACAGCAAGATCCTGGAGATCGGAGAGGGCACCTCCGAGGTCCAGCGGATGCTGATCGCACGCGAGTTGGGCATGGCGACCTCCTGATCATCACCCACCGCCGGGAGGAGCATGACGAGTACGGAACACCGGTCAACGGCCACCCCTGGCTGTGAGCCCGACTCTGGGTCCGCGCCAGGTCGGCCACCGGGTACACAACAAAGGGCCATCGCTGAGTGCTGAGGCTTTCTCCTACCGGGGCGCCCTGGCAGGAGACAGCCTCAACACTCGGCCCGCAAGGGTCGACGGCTCGGGTCGCGCTGCTCGAAGCAGGCGGGCGCCGGCTCCACGGCCATCGGATACACCTTGGTTGTTGCGCTGTGCGGCGGCGGAGTTGGAGCCCAAGGCGACCGTGCGGGCTACCGCAGCGCGGCTCGCGCGGCGGTGCCCTGAAACTGGTGAGGCTCTTCGTCCGACCCGACCCCTCGGGGTTTTCCCGTGAGCCGACTGGACGTTCGCCCCAGCGTCGACCCTGACGACTCGGACGTGCCCGTCGCCGTCATCGTTGTCGATCCCGAGGGCACGCTCGGAGAGCACACTGTGGTCCGGCTCGGTGCCTACTGCCACGAAGTGAACGGGTGAGCCTGCCTGTTGCAGACCGACGGTTGGGCCGAACACACACGCGGCGATGGCTGGCTGGTGGTTGACATCGCCGTCCACCCGAGCGCGTTGCGCACGGTCGGCATCGACGCTGCCGACTTCCCTGATCGGTCGGCCGTCGACCCGGGGGCCGTGGTGGTCCTACGCGCGCAGACGGCTCACGGCCCGGAAGCGTCCGTACGACTCTCCGAAGGAACCGCCGTCTTCACCTCAAGCCCGGAGGTGCCACTGGACGAGTTGCTCGCCACCTATGGCGACTGGCCGATGGTGCTGCGCCCCCGCCCGAGGCGTGGCCCGACCAGCCCTGAACTCCCCTCCCGCTGTTGCTGGCCGAACCTGCTCACCCTGGTTCCCCGCGCCTGACGAGGGAGGCTGATGCGGGGTCGAGCGGGGCACCGCCATGGCGGCGGAGGTAGGCCAGAACAGCAAGAACGCGGCGGTGGCCGCTGTCGCCGGCTGACAGGCCGAGCTTGAGGAAGACGTTACCGATGTGCTTGTGGACGGCGTTATCGGTGATGACGAGCCGTTGGGCGATGGCCGCGTTGTCGTGTCCCTCGGCCATCAGCGAGAGCACCTGGCGCTCGCGTACGGTCAGAGCATCGACGGGGTCGCCGTGCGCGATGAGTTGGGCGATGACCTCGGGGTCCATGGCAGTGCCGCCACCGGCCACACGGCGCAGCGCGTCGGTGAACTCCGCGACGCGGCTCACCCGGTCCTTGAGCAGATATCCGATGCCACCCCGGGCATCGGCGAGGAGGCGGCCCGCGTATTCCTGCTCCACGTACTGCGACAGGACCAGGACGGGCAGTCCGGGATGGTCGCGGCGGGCCTGGACCGCGGCCCGGATGCCCTCATCACGGAAGGTCGGGGGGAGGCGCACGTCCACGATGGTGACGTCCGGTCGGTGGGTCTCGACGGCGGCGAGGAAGCCGGGGGCATCGGCCGCGATCATGACGACCTCGAACCCCTGGGAGTTGAGCAGGAGCTCGAGCCCGGATGACAGCAGGATGTTGTCCTCGGCGATCACTACGCGCACGGCAACTCCACGGTGACGACGGTCGGCCCGCCCGGCGGGCTGCTGATCTTCATGATGCCGTCCAGAGCGGCCGCGCGGCGGCGCATTCCGTCCAGGCCGGACCCTCGGGCGGCGTCTGCTCCGCCGGTCCCGTTGTCAGTGACCACCGCGCGGAGCAGCGCGCCGCTGCGGGTGACGCGAACCGAGGCCCGGGTGGCCCGGCTGTGTCGGGCGATGTTCGCCAGTGCCTCGGTGACGGCGAAGTAGGCGACCGCCTCGACCGCTGCGGGGACCTCACCGAGCGGATCGATGTCGATGCGGGTCGGCACCCCGGCCCTGGTGGCCAGGGTGCCGAGCGCGCCGGAGAGGCCCTGGTCGGCCAGCACCGGTGGATAGATGGTGCGGATGACGGAGCGCAGCTCGGTCATCGCGTCCTCGGTCTCGGTGTGGGCCTGCCGCACCAGGATGGCGGCCGCATCGGGGTTGTCGGAGAGGCTTTCGCCGGCGACGGCTAGCCGCATGGCGATGGCCACGAGCCGGGCCTGGGTGCCGTCGTGCAGGTCTCGTTCGATCCGGCGGAGTTCAGCACTGTGTGCCTGCAGAACGTCCGTACGCGTTCGGGTGAGTTCGGTGACGCGTTCGACCAGTTGCTCCGCGGGCGACGGCGCCAGGATCGCGAGGCACCACCGGGCGTGCGCTCGGGCGAGCGGCGGGAGGACGACGGCGGCCATGACCGCCAGGGATACGAGATTCACCGCGCCGAGCGGCAACGCAGTGCCCCAGCTGGTGATGCGAAAGCTGATGACGGGCAGCCAAGGCGCCGTGGGAAAGGCCCACCACAGCACCGTGATGACGGGCGTGAGGAGCAGACCGCCCAGGCAGAGCAGGGCGAGGGCGCCCGCCGGCAGGCCGGTGACCACCTGTGTCACGAGCCAGCCGAGATTGCGACGGGCGGCGCGCGGGCGCGGCCCGACCGACTGTCCCAGCAGCGCCTCGGCCCACCGGCGATGCCGCTCCGTCCAGGGCTGTACCAGCGACGGAACGCACAGCAGGGGCGCCGCCACGAGCGTCACTGCCGCGGCTACCAAGGTGCCCAGCAGGTACCGCCCGCTGCGCCAGGTCCTGAACCACCACGCGCGGCCTGCGCCGGGTATGCCGAGCACCTGGACCTCTGTTTCCGTTGCCGTACAGGAGGGTTGTGGGAAGCCCCACGTGATTCACCCTAGATAGCCAGCTGGCCCCGCGGCACTACAGGCAGCTGTACCTCTCGTCCGGGAGCCAGGGGTAGCGACCCGCAGCCGACGGCTACCTAGCGTCAGGGCTATGGCATCCACGAACCCGGCCACCGCGCCGCACCATCCGAACGCCCTCCTGCCCGGTCAGCCCGATCGGCCCGGTCAGCCCGCCCGATCAGAGCGGCCCGATCAGCCCGGTCGGCCCGGTCGGCCCGGTCGTCAGCACCACCCCACCGGCAGAGGATGGTTGGCCGCAGTTGTGGCCGTCCTCGTCGTTACGGGCGCGTCCGTCGCCGTCCAACCGCCGGCCGCCGCACACGAAGCGACAGCGCCCAGATACGGGCAGGCTGACCTGCGCCGCGAGGTCGACGGCATCCGGGCCCTGGGGATCACCGGCGTCCAGGCACGGGTGACCACCAGCCCCGGCCAGGACCTGGTCGCCACCAGCGGCGTCGCCGAGGCGGGCGCCGCCCGTCCGGTGCCCCGCAACGGCTACTTCCGGATGGCCAGCACCGGCAAGCCGCTCGTGGCCACCGTGGTCCTGCAACTGGTCGACGAGGGCAAGCTGGCGCTCGACGACACGGTGGACCACTGGCTGCCCGGCCTGGTGGACGGAAACGGCAACGACGGACGTCTGATCACCATCCGCGAACTCCTCCAGCACACCAGCGGCATCCACGACGACGACCTCCCCGGCTACGCCACCCCGCAGGAGTACGACGAGCGCCGGTACGACGCTTACACGCCCCAGCAGATCGTCGCGCTGGCGATGAAGCACCACCCGGACTTCCCGCCCGGCACCGGGTGGAGCTACTCCAACGCCGGCTACGCCCTGCTCGACATGATCATCGAGAAGGCCGCAGGTCGCCCTTGGCATCAGGAGGTCAAGGACCGCGTTCTGCAACCGCTCGGCATGGACCACACCTACCTGCCGGGCAGCACCCCCACACTCCGCGCTCCACACGCCGACGCCTACCAGGTCTTCCCCTCCGGCGAACGGGTCGACGTCACCAAGGTGGTCCTCCCCGACCCCGGCGACTACGTCTCCACCAGCGCGGACGTCAACCGCTTCTTCCAGGGCCTGCTCGGCGGCGAACTGCTGCCCCGGGCAACGCTGGCCGAGATGGAGCAGACCGTTCCGGTCAACGAGAAGATCCAAATGTTCTGGCCGCAGGGACGCTACGGTCTCGGCCTGGTCGAGCGGCCACTGTCCTGCGGCGGTAGCTACTGGAGCCACGAAGGAGGTGATGGCGGGTACATCACCCTGAACGGCGCCACCGCCGACGGCAGCCGCGCCGTCACAGTCTCCATGTCCACCGCCCTGGACGACTCGCCCGCCCACGCGCTCCAGCAGGAGCAGGCCGCCAGCAGCCTCGTCGACCACGCGCTGTGCGACGCCCCTGGCACCAGGCGGGACAGCTGACGACCGTCCCGACATCCGGGCACGGCGCAGGAGGGAAACGGGAAGAGCCAGATTGACGGAATATCGGCTGTTCATGCTGATCGCTGATCACATGTCAGGCCACCGCGCCCGCGACGGTCCCCGGGCACAGCACGGACACCAGGGCACCAACGCACCAACACACCAGGGCACTACTGACACCCACTCAGCAGCGGAGGCCTCAGGGGATCACGATCACCGGGCGATTCGCGCGACGGGCCAGTCGCCCGGCCACCGAGCCGAAGAGCCGACCGAGCAGACCGTGCGTGGTCCCGACCACGATCGCGTCGGCGGCGTACTCCTTGCCGACCTCCTCGATCTCGTGGCAGATGTCGCCGCCGCGCTCGACCAGGATCCACGGGACACCGGCCAGGAAGTCCGCGCAGGCCAGCTCCAGGCCGAGAACCTCGCTGCGGTGGTCGGGCAGGTCGACGAAGACCGGCGGCTCACAGCCCGCCCAGACGGTCGCGGGCAGACGGTTGGCCACGTGCACGATGACCAGGCCGCACCGGGAGCGACGAGCCATACCCACCGCGTAGGCGAGCGCACGCTCACTCGACAGGGAGCCGTCGAATCCGACGACCACGCCGTGCTGGAACGCCGGATCGCACGACCGGATCACCTCTGACTGAAGACCGGGCGCCTCGCCACCGAGCGGAGCGGTCTGCTTGGAGTGCCGGGACTTCACGTCGCCTCCACCATCCTCGCCGGCACCGGGCGCGGTGTCGGCACCTTCCGAATCCCCCGCCGTGGCGGCCGCCGACTCCTCGCGGCGCTGCCGTGGCCTGGGCCAACCCCGGCGCGCCTTTGCGCCGCCGGGAGGTGACTGCGGTGACTGGGCTGACTGCGGCGCTTGCGCTGCCTGCTGTGATCCCGTGGAATCGGGTTGTGAACCCGCGGACGAGAAATCCGCCGCACCGAGAATGCGGAACGGGTCCGCAGATCGGGGAGACTCAAAACCGGCCATGAATCGAGACTCTTCGAGTGAGATGGGCCGACAGGAAGGACAGCGCTGCCCAGGCGGCAGGCCATTCATTGGCACGTGGTCGGTTGAGGCCGAGCGGCACCGTAAGTGACCTGTTCCTTTCAGAGTACGACGAGTGGACGCAGCCGCCCAGCCTTTGCGGCCCAGTACGACAACGATCCCGCTAATGGCGGCGGCGCGAGGTTATCGGCACGCGCCCCGTAACGGCCGGATCACGCCCCGCCTGCTCGCGGTTCCCTGGAGCTTGCCTGACGGAGTCTGTCGATGCAACAGGTCGGCCACACACCGGACGTACGGAGTTCAGGTACCAGCGAGGTGGCACGAGACTCCTGTGACAGGAGGGGCGACCGTGAGACTGCGCCGAGGCAATCGTGAGCCCGCGTGCTTCCTGCGGCCGGTCGGCGCTGGCAGCATGCACGGCATGCCGCTGCTCCTGCTCGACCTCGACAACACGCTGCTCCCTCGTGACGCCGCCTACCGCGCATGGGCCGCCGGGCTGGTGAGCGACTTCGGACTGCCACCGAGCGAGGTCGACTGGCTCTGCGTCATCGACGGCGGCGGCTACGTCCCCCGCGACACCGTGCTGAGCGCCGCGCGGCGCCGGTACGGCCTGGACCTGTCCCTGGAGGGCCTGCTCACGCACTACCGCAGGGGGATCAATTCTCATATCAGCTGTCCGAGTTCTCATACCCAGGCGCTCCGGGCCGCGCGGACGGCGGGCTGGACGATCGCCATCGTCAGCAATGGCGGGACCGGCCCGCAGCTGGAGAAGATCCGGCGCACCGGGCTGAGTTCGCTGGTGGACGCCTGGGTGGTGTCGGAGGAGGCCGGCTGCGCCAAGCCGGACCCGTTGATCTTCGAGATCGCCGCCCAGCGCTGCGGGCTCAGCCTGGCCGGCGACCGGGCCGCCGAGGCCTGGGTGGTGGGCGACCACGGCCCCGCCGACATCGCGGGCGCCGAGCTCGCGGGCATCCGCAGCGTCTGGTTGCGGCACGGCCGCCCCTGGTCGGAGCAGGCCTACCGCCCCACTCTCTGCGCCTCAGGCCTGCCCGAAGCGATCGCCCTGGTCCTGGCGGACCGGGAGTTGAACGGCATGACGGAGACGCTGCGGACGGACGGGAGCGATCGATCGGCCAGCTCACAGGGCGAGCCGCTGACCGGGCAGGACCGGTCGATGACCGACCGGGGGCGCTCGGCGACCGGGGTGGACGGGTCGGCGTCGGCCTGGGACGAGACGGAGCCCGTGCGAGGCGGGCCGAACGAGCGGGCCGTCGTCGTCGGTTGATCCCGTTCGAGTGTGGACGGGAAAGCCCGTCCGGTGGGCCCGGGAGGCCGTTCAAGTGTGGAGGCGGCAGGAACTGCGGCCGGCCGCACCGAAAGCGAGACGAATGGGCGCCGGAGCAGCTGCCCCTCGTGCGTCTGTCGTTGCCGACATCGGCGCGAGCCTGCGGCCAAAGGACTTGCAGCCATGGAAAGGGAGGGGATGAGCCGACGAAACGATTATTCGTATGACAAGCGGTTTGAATACAGCGATGTTGCAGTGTGCGATCTTTCCCACAGATCAAGCGCACCGAAGAGAGTCGGGCCGGAATGTCCGCCCTGGGCGCGCCGTGGCCTGTTCGAGCCGGCTGCCGCGTTCGCCGTCCGGCCTTTGCCACACTCGCAGTCCGACCTCTGCCGCGCTCGCCGTCCGACCCCTCGCGAGCGTCACCGCTACCGGCTCGCGAGCGCCTGCTGCCCAACCGCCCGGCTCCGGGCCCGGGCACCCCACTCCCGCCCCACTCCCGCCCCGCACTCCCAGCCCCTCGCGAGCAGGGCGCTCGACCCCGACCCGACGGGCGCACGCAAGCACCGCACGCCCCGGCTGCGCAACGCCTGTTTTCAGTCAGCTTCGGTCCGCCGGACCACAGCTGGTGATACCGGCAGGCCACCAGGCCCCGGGAGCGCGCGGATCCTTCGGCGCGGCGGATCCGCCGTACAGCAACCAGCCACCGCACCACCCGCCCCCTTCCCAGAGGGGTCGACGGGTGCCACGCTTCGTGATCGAATGCATCACGCCAAATTGCCATGTCGACATAGCGTCGGATGGTGAACTTGTCACAACGGCAACGGTCCACCCAGTAGATTCGATCTTGTTGCGCAGCACCGCATCACCACACCACACCACCGAGGGGGCTTGGGCACCTTGAACAGGGTGAGCAGGAGCGAGACGGGTCCTGACAGCGGCCAGTCCCCAGTAGGCCGGGCAGGCCGCGCCTCAAGAAGCGTGCCCCCACTCACCCCGCCGTCCCATGCCACCGCTTCGAGTCCCGCCCCGTCCGACGGCGGCACCCTGGGTGGATACGCCGACAACGCCGTCGGGCATGCCGTCAGCGGCGCCGGACAGAGCGTCAGTACGGCTGGATCCGGTGCAACCGGCACCGGCGGACACATCATCAGCTCATCCGGACACACCGTCAGCACCGCCAGCACCGCCGGACACAATCCGGCCGCCGGCCTCGCCGGCGGAGCGAGCGGCGCCATCGGCGGCATGGGGATCGCCGGCGGCGTCAGTGGCGTCAGTGGCGGCGGTGGAGGCAGTACGGTCGGCGGACCGGGCGCGGCGGGCGGCGGCCCGTCGTTGGCCGGCGTGCCGCGCAAGCTCGCCGGCCGACGGCGGCGCGAGACGGTGGCCGTGCTGATCTTCAGCGGGGCACCGATCTTCGAGAGCTCGATCCCCCTCTCCGTCTTCGGCGTGGACCGCCAGGACGCCGGGGTCCCGCGCTACCGCCTGCTGGTCTGCGCGGGCGAGGACGGCCCACTGAGCACCACCGGCGGCGTGACGCTGACCGCCCCGTTCGGCCTTGAGGCGCTCGCCCGGGCGGGCACCATCGTCGTCCCGGCCTGGCGCTCGATCTCGCAGCCGCCGCCGGTCGAGGCGATCGCGGCCCTGCGCAAGGCCCACCACGAGGGGGCCCGGATCATCGGGCTCTGCACCGGCGCCTTCGTGCTGGCCGCCGCCGGTCTGCTGGACGGACGCCCCGCGACGACCCACTGGATGTACGCGCCGACGCTGGCCAAGCGGTACCCGCGGGTGCACGTCGACCCGCGCGAGCTCTTCGTGGACGACGGCGACGTGCTCACCTCGGCGGGGACGGCGGCCGGGATCGACCTCTGCCTGCACGTGGTCCGCAGCGACCACGGTGCCGAGGCCGCCAACGCGCTGGCCCGCCGCCTGGTGGTGCCCAACCGCCGCAGCGGCGGCGGACAGGCGCAGTACATCGACCAGTCATTACCTGAGGAGATCGGCAACGACCCGCTCGCCGAGGTGGTGACCTGGGCGCTGGAGAACCTCAACCAGCAGTTCGACGTCGAGGTGCTGGCGGCCCGTGCCTACATGAGCCGGCGCACCTTCGACCGGCGCTTCCGCACCCTGACCGGCAGTGCCCCGCTGCAGTGGCTGATCACCCAGCGGGTGCTGCAGGCGCAGCGGCTGCTGGAGACCTCCGAGCTGTCGGTGGACGACGTGGCGCGGCGCTGCGGCTTCCGATCGCCGGTCGCGCTGCGCGGGCACTTCCGGCGCCAGCTCGGCGTCTCCCCCGCCGCCTACCGGACCACCTACCGGGCTCGCCGCCCGGCCTCGGGTCCGGCCGCCGGCGTGCCCCCGCAGGGCCTGCCGTCGGAGCGGACGGGCGGGGTGGTCGGCGGGGCGGCGAACCCGGCGGCCGGGGTCGGCTTCGGCGCCGGGGCGTATCCGGCGGGCGCGGCGACCGGTCCCGGGCTGGTCGGCGCGGCCGGCGCCGGCCCGGGCGGGTCGCCCGGCGGACCCACGGGCCAGCCCGGGTTCGGAGGGTCCGGGGGGCCCGGCGGCTTCGGCAACGGAACCGGGGGCATTGGAGCCCCGGGCGGGTCCGGGGCCGGTCAGCCGCCGGCACTGCCCGCGCCCGGCAAGAACCGGATCAGGCCGCTGGTGCCGCCCCAGCCGGGTCCGGCGACCCGCCGGGGTCCGGCCGGACAGCCGCGACTGGTCGAGCACGCGGTGGCGGAGGACGGCCACTCCCAGCCGAGCGCACGCGGCACCGGCTCGGGGCACCGGGCGGAGCGGCCCTCCACGGACCGGCCCTCCCCGGACCGCACCGAGCGGGCCGACCGCACCGAGCGGCTTGTCGGCGGCGCCCCGGGCGGCCCCGGTCCGGTCGGCGGACCTCGCGGGGTCGCTGGGCGCGGCGCGGCGGGCCGGATCGGCCTGACGCCGGGTCAGCCCGGTGGCGCGCGGGCCACCGCCGCACCGGGCCGCTCCCGCGCCCAGGCGGCCGCCGAGCAGGCGGCGGGCCAGGTGCCGGGGCATCCGGCGGCCCGGGAGCGCCTGGTCCGCCGGGACGCGCTGCGCGACCCGGCGGCCGACGGCACCGTGGAGCAGCGTGAGGCGCGGCCGCCCGAAGCGCCGTCAGCGGCCGACTCGGCCGACTCGGCCGCCGGGGCGTAACCGGTCGGGCCGGGCGGCAGGCATGGCCGCCCGGTGCGGGCGGCAGGGCAGCGGGGCAGCGGGGGGCGTCACGGCCCCCCGCTGCCGGCACCCCATCGCGGTCGCCCTGCCCGACGCCCTGCCCAGCGCCCTGTCCGGCGCACCGCGGGCCGCGGGCCGCGGGCCGCGCCAGACCACCGCGGACCTGGCACACGCCTACCGCGCACCGGCCGACCACGGGAGGCGGCCGCTCGTAGGCCGCGGCTCGTAGACGGCCACCGCTCGCGAGAACCCGGCTCGGCCACCCGGCGGCTCGGTGGCGGCAAGCGCGGCCCCGGCACTGCCCCAGCGGCGGCAGTGCGCCGTAGGGTGGCTCATGTGAACGACCGTTTGGTATGGATCGACTGTGAAATGACCGGCCTGGACCTTGAGCGCGACGCGCTGATCGAGGTCGCCGCCCTGGTCACCGACTCCGAGCTCAACATCCTCGGGGAGGGCGTGGACGTCGTGATCCGCCCGCCCCAGGAGGCGCTCGCGACGATGCCGGAAGTGGTGCGCGCGATGCACACCTCCTCAGGCCTGCTGGAGGAGCTGGCCGACGGGGTGACGATGGCCGAGGCCGAGCAGCTGGTGCTCGACTACATCCGCCTCCACGCGCCGGAGGCGGGCAAGACCCCGCTCTGCGGGAACTCCGTGGCCACCGACCGCGGCTTCCTGGCCCGGGACATGCCTGCCCTGGAGGGCCACCTGCACTACCGGATCGTGGACGTCTCCTCGATCAAGGAGCTGGCCCGCCGCTGGTACCCGAAGGCCTACTACAACAGCCCGCAGAAGGGCGGCAGCCACCGGGCACTGGCGGACATCCGGGAGAGCATCGCCGAACTGCGGTACTACCGCGAGGCAGTGTTCGTCCCGCCGCCCGGCCCGGACGGCGATGCCGCGCGGGAGATCGCCGCGAAGCACCAGCTGCAGACCGGCTGATCCCCGCGGCCGTGTGGCGCCGGTCACGGTCGGCGCCGCACAATCACCGTCCGCCCTGGTCGTGCTGGGAAACCCTGGCGCGAGCACCCGCTCGGATCCTGTAGAGTTCTTCCTGTCAGCGCGGGAACGCGCGAGACAGATGGTGGGTGTAGCTCAGTTGGTAGAGCACCTGGTTGTGGTCCAGGTGGCCGCGGGTTCAAGTCCCGTCACTCACCCCATCAGACCGAGGGCCTGATCTCCAAATGGAGATCAGGCCCTCGGCCGTTTCCCCGTCAGCCCGCGCCGAGCTGCGCGGCAGCCTCATCCGAACCAGCTGCCGACTCCCCCTGCCCCGCGAGGCTACCGGCAAGTAACATGACGCCCATGACCTCTCCCACGATCGGCCAGATGCTGGCCGCCACCGTCCCGATGGCCCGCACCCTGAACCTGGAGTACCTGGAGACGACCCCCGAGCGGGCCGTGCTGCGGCTGCCGGATCAGCCGGACTTCCACAACCACGTGGGCGGGCCGCACGCCGGCGCGATGTTCACGCTGGGCGAGTCGGCGAGCGGCTGCATCGTGCTGGCGGCCTTCGGTGACCAGCTCTCACGGGCCGTGCCGCTGGCCGTCAGCGCCGAGATCGCCTACAAGAAGCTGGCGATGGGCCCGGTGACCGCCACCGCGACGCTGGGCCGCCCGATCGCGGAGATCATCGCGGAGCTGGACGCGGGGCAGCGGCCCGAGTTCCCGGTCGCCGTGTCGATCACCCGCGAGGACGGCGCGGTGACGGGCGAGATGAGCGTGCTCTGGACGCTGCGCCCGAACTCCTGAGCTCTGCCTGCCGTGCCATCAGATCGGCCGAAAACCGATGCTGCCGGGCCCGATGGTTGACGGTGCGTCAACGCGCGGCGTGACCTGGCGGCGCCGCGGCTCGTTCTCCCCTCACGTGCGAGCCAATCACGCGTCCCCGGCGCCAGAGCCATCGCCCCTCCCGCCGCCCCTGCCGCCGCCCGCCCGGGTGGAGCAGGTGGCGCCCCGGGTGCCGGAGCAGCGCCGAGGGGGCGGAGGCCGGCGATCGGGACCGCGAACACTGGCCGCGAGCGGGGCGGTGCTGGCACAGGTCTGGGGGCTCGGGATCGGCGCCGCGCACGCGGCCGGCGGCCCGCCGGTCGAGGCCCCGGCCCGCGCGGTCGGGACGCGCAGCGCCGGTGACGCGGACGGGTCGAGCGCCGGCAGTGCGGCGAGTACCAGCAGCTGGGCGAACGGAGCGAGCGGTCAGGCTCGTAGGAGCGGCCGCCCCGGGGGAGGCCCCGGCGGGACGGGCGGTGCCGATCGCACGCTCCGGCGCGGCGGCGCGGCGCCGGAGCCCGGGGGCGGAGCCGCCGAGGCCGGACACGAGCCCGTCGGCGACAGCCCCGGCACAGGCCCGGGCGCAGGCGCGAGCCCGGATGCCGCCGCAGTGCCCGGGGTGCTGGGAGCGGCCGGGCTCGACGGCGCGGGCAGCGGCGTCGACCAACTGCTGCACAGCAAGATCCGGGCCGGTGGGCTGCCGCTACCCGGGCAGGCGACAGCGGTGCCGGACGCGTTCGCGCTGGCCGGGATGCTGCTGCCGACCGTGCCGCCGCAGGCGCGACCGGCAGCGGGTCGGCAGCCGGACGCCCCGAACGGGCGGGCCCCGTCGTCGACGGAGGCCGGCGGGCGGGCCGGGCGGGACGTGACCACCGGCCGGACTCCGGCGGCCGCGCGGGGCGGTGAGGCCGCGGGGGACGGCGTGTCGGGGGAGCCCGGCCCGGCGCCGGGCGGCGGTGGAGGCACACGGGCTGACGGGGCGTCGGACAGCGGCCTGCCGGCCGCCGGGGCCGTGGTGGGCGCCTCAGGCGCCCACGATGTCGAGCTCGCCGCCTCCAGGGACGGCGGTCGCGCCGGCGTGGGTGGTGCGGCCCGGCCCGGTGGTGGCGCGGCAGTCGTGGTGAGCGGAGCGGAGCCGGCCTCCGGTGGCGGCCCGACCACGGTCGGCCACCCGGTCGCCCCGGGGAGCGCCGTCGCGGGGCCGCTGGCGGCCACGGGGACCGAGGACGCGGTGCTGATCCCGATCGCCGCCGGGCTGCTGCTGACGGGGGCGGCGATGTACAAGCACCGCGGGCTGCCGCGCGGACACTGACCGGGTCACCGTTCCCGTTCCCGCTCGCCCCGCGCCGTGCGCACCCGGCCATGCCCGCACTCCGCCGTTCCTGCGCCAACTCCAGCGCCGGCGCCCACGCCCTGCCCCCGGGCGCTGCGGCCGGATCGGCCTCGGTCCTAGCTGAAGGTGTCCGCCGGCGGCTCCGGGGACCGGGCGGCCGAGGCGTCGGTGGCCACCGGCGCGCCCGCCGGGAAGGCGGCCAGCTCGCGCCCGTGCTCGACCCGGCCCAGGCTCGCGTCCGTCGCGGTCCGGCGGGTCAGCTCGGCGATCGGCAGCGGGGTGTGGGCCGCGACCAGGATCAGGTTGCCGAAGCGCTTGCCGCGCAGCACCGCCGGGTCCGCGATCAGCGCGACCTCGGGGAAGACCGCGAGCAGGGTGGCGACCTGGGAGCGGGCGAAGGCGAGGGCCGATCCGTCGGTGATGTTGACGGCGTAGCGGCCGCCGGGGGCCAGCGCACGGGCCGCGAGAGTGGCGAACTCGACGGTGGCGCAGTGCGCGGGAACCCGGGCACCGGAGAAGACGTCGGCGATCACCAGCTCGGCGCTGCCCTCGGGAGCACGCTCCAGCACCGCGCGGGCGTCGCCGCCGCGGACCTTGATCTGCCAACCGGACTCCAGCGGCAGCTCGACCCGGATCCACTCGGTGAGCGCGGTGTCCAGTTCGGCGACCTGCTGCCGCGAGCGCGGGCGGGTGGCGGCGGTGTAGCGGGCCAGGGTCAGCGCGCCGCCGCCGAGGTGCAGGACCCGGATCGGCTTGCCGGGTTCGCCGGCCAGGTCGATCAGGTGGCCGAGGCGGCGCTGGTACTCGAAGGCCAGGCGGGTGGGGTCGGCCAGGTCGACGTGCGACTGCGGCGCGCCGTCCAGCAGCAGCGACCAGGCCTGGGGGTGGTCCCGGTCCGGGATCAGCTCGGCGAGGCCGAACTCGGTGCGGTGCGAACGGGGCCCGGTGGCAGCGGGCGGCAGCGGCCCGGCCCCGGAGGTGGTGGTCGGCCGCCTGCGCGGGGCTCGTTGCTCTCGTCCCATGGAGCGAAGTATCTCGCGTGGGAGCGGGAGAACGCGCAGGTGGGCGGGAGGGATGGGCCGGCGCTCAGCGCTCAGCGCTCAGCGGTCAGCGGCCGGCGGTCAGAACGGGGCGAGGCCGCTCGCCGTCAGGGTGCGGGCGGCCTCGCAGAGCCCGGAGCGCAGCACCCAGGGATCGGTGGGGGCCGCGGCGGCTTCGGGCCCGGCCGGGGGGACCAGCCAGCGCGGGTCGGTGGCGGTCAGCGGCACGGCGCCCGGCGCGGCGGCGGTGCCCGGCAGGTGCCAGCGTTCGGCGGTGCCGCTGGGGACCAGGAAGGAGAGGGTGGCGCCGGCCGCCCCCTGCGCCACCGAGCCGCAGGCCCGGCGCAGCCGCAGGATGTCGACCGTCTCCAGGCCCAGGCGCAGCGGAACCACGACGGTGTCGTACCGCTGGGCGGTGCTCGGCACGGACGCCCGACCGCCCGGCGCCCGGGACTCGGCGGCCGGGCCGAGGAAGCGCGGCGGCTCCCCCGGGCGGAGACTGCGGTACTGCGGCATCCCGGCGACCATCATGTGGGCCCTCCTGGTTCGGTTCGCTCCTTGCACCCCTCACGTCCGCTTTCCCTCACGGCCGCCTGATCGCCACCGAATCCCTTATCAGCCAGGGGAAACTGAGGATCCGTCAGTGAGACAAGTGAACTGATGGTATGAATGCGACGAGAGCGGGACGATGGACGGGTGGTACGTCAGGGACGACCCCCGGTCGCCCGATATCAACACAACGGGTCGGGGGCTCGATTGGCCACGGGGCGTCTTGCAGCAAGCCATGGCATTTCATGGCAGATGTAACGAGATATGTCTGCTTTGACACCAATTAGCGCCCAATCTCCCGCAAACCCATCGTGAGGCTCCGGTGACAGCCGGTACTGTCGGGCCGTCGCCTCACCGGGCCTCACGGGCCCGTCGAGGCGCAGCCGTCCGCCCCGCACCGGTCGGCGACACCCCGCACCGCCTGAGCCCGGAGCGCACCATGGCCCCCGCAACCGCCGTGCCCACCCCCAACACCGCGATGCGCGAGCTGCGCGGCGACCTCTCCCCCGGTGAGTTCGCCACGGTGATCCGACGTGCCGCGCGGCAGATCGGCGAACACGTCTCCTGCGACGCCCGCTACATCGGCCGGATCGAGACCGGCACGATCCGCTGTCCCAACTACGCGTACGAGCGGGTGTTCCGGCACATCTGGCCGGACCGCTCGCTGGCGGACCTCGGCTTCTCCCCCCGGACGGCCGTGCGCGGCCGCTCCGCGCCCCACCCCCCGCACCATCTCGACGAGGAGAACGACGACGTGCGTCGCCGTACGTTCCTGAGCGGCGGCCCGACCGCCCTGGCCACCGTGCTCGGCCTGGACGCGCCGCCCCGGGCCGCCACCGCGCCCACCGCGCACTTCGAGCCTTCCGGGCTCGCCGCCCTCCCCCTGCCACTGCCAGGCCCGCTCCCGCTGCCCGCACCGCGCCGGGTCGGCAGCAGCGACGTCCGGTACGTCGAACAGGCCGTGCGGGACATCAGGTCGGCCGATGACGCGCACGGCGCCGACACCCTCTTCGAGCGGGCCGGTCAGTCCCTGCGCACCGCCTACCTGCTGCTCAACGAGGGCGAGTACTCGCTGGACACCGAACGGCGGTTGCAGTCCACGGCCGGTGAACTGGCCATCTCGGTGGGCTGGCTGGCGCACGACTCGCAGCGGCTGGCCGACGCGCGTTCGTTCTACGCGGAGGCGCTGGCCACCGCCCGGATGGCGAACGACCCGGCGCTGGAGGCCCATGTCTTCTGCAACAGCGCCTTCCTGGCCCGGGACGCCGGGCGGCCCCGGGAGGCGCTGCGGGCCGCCCAGGCCGGGCAGAGCGCGGCCCGCCACCTGGACTCCGACCGGCTGCTCTCGCTGCTGGCCATGCGCGAGGCCGGCGGCTGGGCGGTGCTGCGGGACCGGGACGCCTGCGAACGGGCCCTCTCCCGGGCGCACCTGCTCTTCGAACGGGGCGAGAGCGAGGCCGACCCGGAGTGGATGTCGTTCTACGGCGAGGCCGAGATCGCGGGCCTGGAGGCGCAGTGCTGGTCGGCACTGGGCGAGTGGGACCGGGCGAGCGACCGGGCGGCACTGGCGACAGCGCTGCAGGAGCCGGCCTTCGTGCGCAACCGGGCGCTGTACACCGCCGAGTTGGCCCACGACCGGCTCGGCCGGGGCGACCTGGCCGGGGCGGGCGAGCACGGCAGCGCGGCGGTGGCACTGCTCGGCCAGGTCCGCTCCGCCCGGATCCGCGGCATGCTCGCGGAGACCGCGCGGCGGCTGCGGGGCTGCCACGCGGTGAGCGAGGTCGGGGCGTTCCTGGCCGGCTACGACAGCGCGGTGGCGGCCGCCTGACGGCCGGGCGGTCAGGCGGTCAGGCGTTTGGTCAGGCGGTCAGCGTGTCCAGGTGGCTGTGGTCGTTCCAGATCTCGATCGCGGGCAGGCCGTACTCCCAGGACAGCACCGAGAGCGCCGCGGTGCCGAGCTTGAGCCGCTGGCCGTACTCAGGGGCCAGGCCCAGCCAGCGGGCCGCCAGCACCCGCAGCAGGTGGCCGTGCGCGAAGACCAGCACGTCCCGGTCGGCGGCGTGCATGGTGGTGGTCTCGGGGTGCGGAGCGCCGTGGTCCTCCTCGATGCCGGCGAGGAAGGAGTCCGCCCTGGCGCCGACGTCCGAGAGCTTCTCACCCTCGGGGACGCCGTCGCGCCAGATCAGCCAGCCCGGCTGGTCGTGCTCGCGGATCTCGGCGCCGGTGCGGCCCTCGTAGGCCCCGTAGTCCCATTCGAGCAGCTCGGGGCGGTCCACCGCGCGGCTGCCGAAGCCGGCCAGCTCGCAGGTCTCCCGCGCGCGGGAGAGCGGGCTGGTGTAGACGTCGGCCTCCGGCAGGCCGTTCCAGGGCGCGCGGCGCAGCCGGGCGCCGACCGCGCGGGCCATCTGCCGGCCCTCCTCGGTGAGCGGGATGTCGGTCCGGCCGGTGTGCTGGCCGCTCGCCGACCAGGCGGTCTCACCGTGGCGGACGAGGATCAGACGAGCGGGCATCGCGGGCTCCTGAGGGCTGGGCACCGGTACGCGGGCCGGCGCCAGGTGTGGTGGGGGCACTGCCATGATTCCCTACCCGCCGGTTACCAAGGGGTACCCCCCGGCCCGGAAGCGTACGGGGACTGCTCGATGTCGGGGACTGCTGGATGTCGGGGACTGCTCGATGTCGGAGGCCGCCTCGGCCCAGGGGGCGGGGGGAACCGGATTGTCGGTGGCGGGTGCGAGACTTGCGAGCACCATGAACGTCTCGCTCACCGATCAGGCCCGGCGGCTGGCCGCACTGCGCGGCGGCGCCGAGCAGCGCGGGCTCGACGCCCGGGCGCTGGCCGCCCTCGCCGCCAATCCCGGCTGCCGCCGCCGGGCCCTGCTGGACGCCGCGGGGGTGGACAAGGGCGCCGTGGCCGGTCGGCTGGGCCGGCCCGCGCCGTTCGGCCGCTCGCCGTTCGCGATCGCCCGCGGCACGGTCTTCGAGGCCCGCCTGAAGGCCGACGACTGCGCCGCGTTGCTGGAGCCGCTGCGCCGCCACCTCGGCCTGCCGCCGGGCGACGGGGACCGCCTCAGCACCCCCGACCTGCTGCCGCGCTCGGGCCCGGCCGTGCGGGCGGCGCGCACCGGTGAGGCGCTGGCCGAGGCGGTCGCCGCCTCACTGGCCGACCCCGGGGCGTGGACGCTGCTCGACCACCCGATGCTGCGGCTCACGGTGGCCGGCGCGCCCGCCTACCTGGAGCCGGACGCGGTCGTGGTGCACGGCGGCCGGTGCACCGTGGTCGAGGTGAAGTCGTTCCCGGTGCTGGACGGTTCGGCCGACCCTGCGAAGGTCGGCGCGGCCGCTCGGCAGGCCGCGGTCTACGTGCTGGCCCTGCAGGAGGCGGCCGGGCAGGACGGATCCGCCGGACCCTACCGGGACCAGGCGCTGCCCGGCAGCCCCGAGCTGACGGTGCTGCTGGTCTGCCCCAAGGACTTCGGGCAGCGGCCGGTGGCCGCCGCGATCGACGTCCGGCGCGAACTGGCCACCACCCGGCGGGCGCTGGCCCGGCTGACCCGGATCGAGGAGCTGCTGGCCGCGCTGCCGCCCGGGACCACCTTCGACCTGGCGCCGGACCAGGCCGGGCAGCCGACCCGGCCCGCGGCGGAGCTGGCCGCCGCGGTGGACGAGGTGCCGGCCGCGTACGGCCCCGAGTGCCTCTCCGCCTGCGAGCTCGGCTTCCACTGCCGGGCACAGGCGCGCGAGGCCGGCGCCGTCGAGCAGATCGGGCGCGGGGTCCGGGCGGACCTGGGCGACCTGCGCACGGTGGGCGCGGTGCTGGCCGCCTGCGCGACCGGGCCGTGCGGCGCGCCCCCTCAGGGCCCGGCGCCCCAGCACCACGCGGCCCAGCACCACGCGGCCCAGCACCACGCGACCGAGGACCCGGCGGCGGAAGACCCGGCGGCCCAGGACCCGGCGGCCGAGCGGCTGCGGTACGCGGCCCAGCTGCGGGCCGAGGCGCTGGCCGGCGCCGGCACCGCGCACCCGACCGGGGTGCCGCGGTGAGCCTGTTGACCACGCTGGCCCGGCTGGAGGCGATCCGCAGCGGCCGCGCCGAGCCGCTGGCCACGGTGCGCCACCGGCACCTCGCGGAGCGTCCGATGGTGCTGGTCCCGCTCGCCACGGCGGCCGAGGACGGCGCGCCGCTCGCGGTGCTGCTCGGCACCGAGCGGGCCGAGCCCCGGCTGCACATCGTGCCGCAGCCGCTCAACCGGGACGGGCGGGCGGGCTTCCTGGCCGAGCTGGCCGAGGAGCTACTGCCCTACCTGGAGTCCTTCGCCGAGGCGGTCGAGCTGATCGAGGGCTCGGAGAAGGACCAGGCGACCGGCGAGAAGACCCTGACCACCCGTGAGCTCTGCCTGGACGCACCGCAGGTGATCGTGCCGAACGCCGGCTCGGTGCGCCACCTCGCGCTGCTCGGCCGGGCCACCCGGTTCCGCCGCACCGCGGACGACCCCGAGCCCGGCCCCTACCCCGCACCGGCCCGGGTGCCGCTGCTGGGCCGCTGGCTGACCCACCTCACCGACCGCGCCCAGGTGCCGGGCACCAGCCTGCTGCTGCCGATGACCGGCCTGCTGGCCCGCCACTGGGCGACCGGGCAGAGCCTGCTGGAGGACCAGCACCTGGCCGCGCAGCTCGCCTGGCACGACCCGCCCGCCGGGCTCGGCGGCGCCGGGGCCGCCGAGCTGGCCGAGACGGCGCGCGGCGCGGACGGCCAGCTGCTGCACCCGCCGGCCGGCCCGGCCACCGATCCGCGCTTCGACGAGAAGCTGCTGGCCCCCGCGATCGCCCGCTACGACGCGGCGCAGAACGCCCTGCGGCAGGAGCGGCCAGGTGCCGAGGCCGCGGTCGCGGCCGGTGTCGCGGAGTTGCGCGCCCTGCTGCTGCACGTGCTGCGCCCGGCCTGGCTGGACGTCTGGCGCGGCCTGGACATGCTGCGCGCGCTGCCCGAGGGCGCGCACGTGGCGGGTCGCTGGGAGAGCGACCGCTGGTCCTACACCGGGCACCGGGACCGGGTGGCGGCCGGCGAGCCGCCGCAGCCCCGGCTGGACGACGCGGTCACGGCGGCGCGCAAGCTGGCGCAGCGCGAGCGCGAGCAGGTGCGGCTCGACGTTCAGGAGGCCCTGGACGACCCACTGGCGATGGCCGAGCGGCGGCTGGCCGGTGAGGCGTTCAGCGGTGTGGTGACAGAGCTGGTCCTGGAGTACGACACCAGCGGCCGGTCGCCGAAGCCGCGCCCGCTGCTGACGGTGCGCACCACCGACCGCCCGCACGCCGACCCCGGCCGCGAGGTGCACCGGGCCGGCGGTTCGCCGCGTGCGGAGGCCGGAGCGGGGCCCGCCGCGCAGAAGGCCGAGGTGGTCGCCTTCGACGCGGCCACCGGGCTGCTCACCGTGCGGGTGCTGAACGGGATGGGCCGCCGCAAGGAGCCCGAGCCCGGGAGCCTGCCGGAGCCGGGCGAGCCGGTCACCTTCACCCTGTTCGAGCTGGCACCGCGTCAGTCCGCGCCGCTGCCGGAGCCGGACGACACCCCGTGGACGCACGGCGGCCCCCCGTCGGTCGCCCAGAGTTCGACTCCCGTCGTCGAAGAGTGGGCATGAGCAGCACTGTGAGCCTCCTGACCCCGCAGCCCCCCACCCCGCCGTCCGCCGCGGCCGCCGCCGACGCGGCGGTGTCCGCGATCCTGGACGCCACCGTCCGCCCCGCCCCCGGCGCGCCGCGCGGGGTGGTGGTCGACTCACCGCCCGGCGCGGGCAAGTCGACGCTGGTGGTGAGGGCCGCCAAGGAGCTGGTCGGGGCGGGCGAGCGGCTGATGATCGTGGCCCAGACGAACAGTCAGGTGGACGACCTGGTCGACCGGCTGGCCGCGAAGGGGCCGGAGCTCACCATCGGCCGGCTGCACAGCGGCGAGGCCCGACCGGCCGCCGAGGCCCTGCGGCACGCCAACGTGACGGCGAGCAGCAAGCCGGCCGACCTGCTGGAGCTGGACGTGGTGGTCTCCACCGCGGCCAAGTGGCAGTGGGTCAAGGACGTCGAGCCGTGGCGGCACGCGATCGTCGACGAGGCCTACCAGATGCGCTCGGACGCGCTGCTGGCGGTGGCCAGGCTCTTCGAGCGGGCGCTCTTCGTCGGTGACCCGGGCCAGCTGGACCCGTTCACCGTGGTCGGTACCGACCAGTGGACCGGGCTCTCCTACGATCCGTCGAGCAGCGCGGTGGTCACCCTGCTGGCGCACAATCCGGCGATCGAGCCGCACCGGCTGCCGGTCTCCTGGCGGCTGCCGGCCTCGGCGGCCCCGCTGATCTCCGAGGCGTTCTACCCGTACACCCCGTTCCGCTCCGGGACGGGCCGGGGCGACCGGCTGCTGCGGCCGGGCGGGCGGGCCGACGGCAGCGCGGTGGACGCGGCGATCGACGAGGCGGCCGAGCACGGCTGGGCGCTGCTCGAACTGCCGGCCCGGCACACCGTGCGGACCGATCCGCAGGCGGTGGCGGCGGTGGCGGCGCTGGTACGCCGGCTGCTGGATCGAAACCTGGTGGCCGACTCCGAGCAGGGCCGGGTGCCGCTGACCGCGGGGCGGATCGCGGTCGGCACCGCGCACCGCGACCAGGCGGCGGCGGTGCGGGCCGCGCTCGGCGCGCTCGGCGTGCCGGTCGACCCGGCGGCCGGCCCCGCGGTCAGTGTGGACACCGCGAACCGGCTGCAGGGGCGCGAGTACGACGTGACGGTGGTGCTGCACCCGCTCTCGGGGCGGCCGGATGCCACCGCGTTCCATCTGGAGACCGGGCGGCTGTGCGTACTGGCGTCCCGGCACCGGCACGCCTGCATCGTGGTGGCCAGGGCCGGCATCCCCGAGCTGCTGGACGAGCACCCGGCCACCGACCCGGTGCAGCTGGGCAGCGCGATGCGGATCCCGGCCGGCTGGGCGGAGAAGATCGGCAACGAGGTGATTCCACTGCTGGAGCGGGTCGGGGCGCAGTTCCCGGACGGCTGGGAGGCCAACTACCGGGTGCTCCAGCACCTGGCGGAGCACCGGGTGTCCGGGAGGTAGCGAACGGGAGCCGGGCCCCGGGCGCACGCCCCCCGGGGTCCCGCACGCGGTGAACGCCTGCCCTGGCACCGTTCCGCGATGGGTGGGGCGCGAGCGACAATGGACGACGGCCGTCCACCGACCGTCAGCGCTGTCGGTCCCCGAAACCGAAGGTGTTCTCGCATGCCCGATCGCCAAGACCCGCCCCGTCGTCTGCGTCCGGCCCCGCTGCTCTTCGAGCCCGACGCCCTGGTCGCCGAGCCGGAGCGGTTCTTCCAGCTGGAGAACATCGACGACCCGGCCGAACTGCTGAAGCGCTCGACCGACTTGGCGCTGGCCTTCCGGACGGCGGCCGAGCGGGCCACCGACTACCAGGCGATCGCGGCGGCCCAGCTGGCCGATCCGCGCCGTTTCGACGCCCTCACGGCCGCCGAGGTCGCGGCCCGGGCGGACTGGACGGCGGACTACGCGGCCCGGATGGTCGAGTACGGCCGCGGCCTGCTGCGCCAGCGCGGGGCGAGCGAGTAGCACCGGCCGCGTCGCCCGGCGGCCGGCAGGCGGCCGGGCGAGCGCGTGGCAGGCACTCGGGCGAGCGCGTGGCAGGCGGCCGGCGGGCGTGTGCTGGCCCCTGGCATATGCGGCGGGGAAGCGTACGCCGCCCGCCCCGGCGCTGTCCGACGAACACGACTTTCCGTGCGTGCCCCTGGCGGGCCGGAGCACCCTGCTGGGCGTGGACATCTGGACGCATCACTCCGTTGAGTACCTGACCGTCGCGGGCGAGGCCTGGCTGGCCTCGGCCAGCGAGTATCCGCGCAGTCTGCGGGCGCTCTGGGAGGCACGGCCGTGGGCGCCGACGGTGCTGCCGTGCGGCAAGGCCTTCGATGTGATCAGCCTGCCGGTGCTGTTCGGGCGGCGGGTGCTGGACGAACTGTGGTCCTCGGGGCCCGGCTGTGGACCGGTGGCCGAGCACCGGGGGCGCGCCTTGCTCTTCGTCCAGCCGGGCGCGGCGCCGCGGCTGCGCCGGCTGCTCGCCTGGGAGGAGTGGGCCCGGGACGTGCCGCCGCTGCTCTGCCACGGGCTGGGGGACGCGGTGACCGTGCCGCCGGTGCGGCGGCTGCCCGACCAGCCCGCCGCGCCCGGGGCCGGCCCGGGCCGCTGGATCGTCGCACCGGACACCCGCGAGCCGTGGCTGCCGGGGGCCGACGTGCTGCTCTGGGCCTGCGTGCGGGCCGCGCGCGGACCTGTCGCGGAGCAGCGCGGCGCCGCAGGTGAGCAGCGGTCGGGCCCCGATGCCGCGCCGACCCCGCCGGCGGTATTCGATTTTGGCTCCGCCTGAGCCCGCTGCTACAGTCTTCTCTGTCAGCAGGCGCCGCTAGCTCAGTTGGTTAGAGCAGCTGACTCTTAATCAGCGGGTCCGGGGTTCGAGTCCCTGGCGGCGCACCGACAGCCGAGAGGCCCTTCGCGAGAGCGAAGGGCCTCTCGGCGTTTCCGTGCAATCCTCTCGCGCACACCCGTTGACCCGTCCCCGGCGAGGCCAGTAGCTTGCCCCGTGGCAATAAGTAAAGTTTCCTAACTTTATAGGAGCTCGCGATGGCACCTCCGAAACGAGGCCTGGCGACCGCCGCCGCACTGCTGGGCCTGCTCACCCTGGCGGTCCGCCCGACCAGCGCCGCCACTGCCTCCCCCGCCCCTCCCGCTGCCCCCGTCGGCGCGGTCACCACACCCGCCCCCGCCACCGGCTCCACCGCCCTCGCCGACCTCGGCTCCGGCGGCTGGAAGGTGCTCAGCAGCGCCACCGCCACCCAGGGCGGTGGCAAGATCTCCGCCCCGGGCTTCAACACCGGCGGCTGGCTCAGCGTCGCCAACGACGGCGGCGGCGCGCCCGGCACCGAGATCAGCGCACTGCTGCAGAACGGCAGTTGCCCGGACATCTTCATGTCCACGAACATGAAGACCTGCTTCGGGCAGCTGACCAAGGTCGGCGCCGACACGCTCGCCCCGTTCAACGTCCCCTGGTGGTACCGGACCGACTTCACCGCCCCGCCCGCCGGGCAGGACGCCACCCTGGTGCTGAACGGGGTGATCGGCGCGGCCGACGTCTGGGTCGACGGCACCCAGGTGGCCACCGCCGCCCAGGTCACCGGCGGCTACGCCCGCACCGCCTTCGACGTCACCAAGCTGCTGAAGTCGGGCACCAACTCGCTCGCCGTCGAGGTGCATCCGAACAACCCGAGCACCATGCTCACGGTCGACGACGTGGACTGGAGCCAGATCCCGCCGGACAACAACACCGGCATCCAGTTCCCGGTCCAGCTGCGGACCGGTGGCCCGCTGCTGACCGGCAACGCCCACGTCGTCCAGAACACCGCGGCCGACCTGAGCAGTTCGGCGCTGACCGTGAAGACGGACGTCACCAACACCACGGCCGCCGCGCAGACCGGCGCGGTGAGCGCGACCGTCACCCCGCCCGGCGGGGGCGCCCCGATCAGGGTGAGCCAGAGCGTGACGGTGCCGGCCGGCGCCACCCGGACGGTGAGCTTCGCGCCCTCCGCCTACCCCGCGCTCACCCTGGCAGCGCCGCGGATCTGGTGGCCCTACCAGCTGGGCGCGCAGCCGCTCTACACGCTGAGCACCGCGGTGGCGCAGAACGGCGGCACGCTGGACTCGACCAGTGAGACCTTCGGCATCCGTACCGTCGACTCCTACCTGACCGGTGCCTCCGCTGCCGCGCCGGCCGGGGTCCGCGCGTTCAAGATCGACGGCACCCCGCTGGTGATCCGGGGCGGCGGCTGGGACCCGGACCTGTTCCTGCGCTACGACCCGGCCGACACGGCCGAGCAGATCGGCCTGTTGAAGGCGATGGGCGTCAACACCGTCCGCCTCGAAGGCCACTTCATGCCGGCCGACTGGTACCAGCAGATGGACGCGGCCGGGATCCTGGTCAACGCCGGCTACCAGTGCTGCGACTTCTGGGAGGACACCAGCTACACCAGCGCCCAGCAGTCGCTCTACCAACTGACCGCGCAGAGCGTCGGCGAGACGCTGCGCAACCACCCGAGCGTCTTCAGCTTCCAGTGGAGCGACGACGCGCCGACCGCCACCCAGGAGACCCTGGCCCTGAACGGCTTCAAGGCGGCCGACTACAGCGGCCCGTTCATCGCCTCCGCGGAGTACGAGTCCAGCCCGCAGCTGGGGAACGCCGGTGAGAAGGAGGGGCCCTACGACTGGGTGCCGCCCGACTACTGGTACGACACCTCGCACTACGACAGCGGCGACTCGACGCTCACCAACGCGGGCGGCTCCTGGGGCTTCGACAGCGAGCAGAGCGGCGGCAACGCCGTCCCGACGCTGGACTCGATCAACCGCTTCCTCTCCCCCGCCGACCAGGCCGCGCTCTGGCAGTCGCCCGGCGCCAACCAGTACCACGACAACTACGAGGGCACCTCGCACACCAACTACCACTTCGGCACCAACTACAACCTCGACACCGCGATCACCGACCGCTACGGCGCTCCGACCAGTCTGGCGCAGTACGTCGAGGAGGCCCAGGTCCAGAACTACGAGGACACCCGGTCCCAGTTCGAGGCCTTCATCGATCACTCCACCAACACCGCGGCACCGGCCACCGGCACCATCTACTGGCAGCTGAACAAGGGTTGGCCGACACTGCTCTGGTCGCTCTACAACAACGACGACGACCAGGCGGGCGCCTACTTCGGCGCCCAGCAGGCCAACCGGCCGCTGCACGCGCTCTTCGCCCTCGACAACGACACCGTGACGCTGGACAACCTGGGCGGCCAGAGCCGCTCCGGGGTGAGTGTGGAGGCCAAGGTCTACAGCACGGCCGGCACCGTGCTGGACGACCAGACCTCCAGCGGCCTGACCCTGACCTCCCAGCAGGTGGCGAACGCGGTGCTGAAGCCGAAGCTACCGAGCGCGGCGAACACCGTGTACTTCGTCGAGTTGCTGGTGAAGCAGAACGGCACCCTGGTGGACCGCAACGTCTACTGGAACTCCACCACGCCCGACGTCACCAACTGGTCGAAGAGCATCGGCCAGCCGCAGTCGACCATGACCTCCTACGCCGACCTCAAAGCGCTGAGGAACCTGCCGCAGGCCACCGTCACGACCACCGCGACCACCAGCGACCAGGCGGGGCCCGGGGGTTCGGACAGGCAGGTCACCGTGCGGGTCACCAACACCTCGACCACCCCGGCGGTCGGGTTCTTCCTGCGGGCGGACATCCGCCGGGGCACCGCGAGCGGCGGTGAACTGCCCGGTGACAACGAGCTGCGGTCCTCGATCTGGAGCGACAACGACATCACGCTGTGGCCGGGTGAGACGCAGACCCTGACCGCGAGCTACAACTCGGCGGACCTGCGGGGCGCCACGCCGGTGGTCAGCCTCTCCGGCTGGAACGCGTCGAAGACCGACGTGGTGGCGAGCGGCCCGACCGGTTGAACACGGGTGGGCCCCGGACACCGCCGTGCGCGTCCGGGGCCCACCTGCCACCACTCTTGCTCCTACTACTGCTACTGCTACTGGTCAGCGACCACGCAGCGTGCGGTACTTGGCCACCAGGGTGGCGCTGGAGCTGTCCAGCTGCTCGGCGCCCTCACCGGTCAGCAGCACCGGCTCGATCTTCCTGGCGAGCACCTTGCCGAGCTCGACGCCCCACTGGTCGAAGGAGTCGATGTTCCAGATCGCGCCCTGCACGAAGACCTTGTGCTCGTAGAGCGCGATCAGCTGGCCGAGCACCGAGGGGGTCAGCTCCGGGGCCAGCAGCACCGTGGTCGGGTGGTTGCCGCGGAAGGTGCGGTGCGGGACCTGGAACTCGGCCACTCCCTCGGCGCGGACCTCCTCGGCGGTCTTGCCGAAGGCGAGGGCCTGGGCCTGGGCGAAGAAGTTGGCCATCAGCAGGTCGTGCTGGGCCGCCAGGCCCTGGGACAGCTCCGCGACCGGCTCGGCGAAGCCGATCAGGTCTGCCGGGACCACCTTGGTGCCCTGGTGCAGCAGTTGGTAGTAGGCGTGCTGGCCGTTGGTGCCGGGGGTGCCCCAGACCACCGGGCCGGTGGTCCAGCCGACCGGGGTGCCGTCGCGCTGCACCGACTTGCCGTTGGACTCCATGTCCAGCTGCTGCAGGTAGGCGGTGAACTTGGAGAGGTAGTGCGAGTAGGGCAGCACCGCGTGCGCCTGGGCGTCGAAGAACTGGCCGTACCAGAAGCCCAGCAGGCCGAGCAGCAGCGGCACGTTCTCGGCCGCGGGGGCGGTGCGGAAGTGCTCGTCGACCAGGTGGAAGCCGTCCAGCATCTGTCGGAACCGCTCCGGGCCGATGGCGATCATCAGCGAGAGGCCGATCGCCGAGTCGTAGGAGTAGCGGCCGCCGACCCAGTCCCAGAACTCGAACATGTTCTCGACGTCGATACCGAAGTCGGAGACGCCCTGGCCGTTGGTGGAGAGCGCCACGAAGTGCTTGGCCACCGCCTCCTGGCCGGCGCCCAACCGCGCCAGCAGCCAGTCCCGCGCCGAGGTGGCGTTGGTGATGGTCTCGATCGTGGTGAAGGTCTTGGAGGCGACGATGAAGAGGGTCTCGGCCGCGTCCAGGTCGCGCACCGCCTCGTGCAGGTCGGCGCCGTCCACGTTGGAGACGAAACGGACCGTCAGGTCCCGCTGACTGTAGGGGCGCAGCACCTCGTAGGCCATCGCCGGGCCGAGGTCGGAGCCACCGATGCCGATGTTGACGACGTTCTTGATCCGCTTGCCGGTGTGGCCGGTCCACTCGCCGCTGCGCACCCGGTCGGCGAAGCGGCCCATCTTGTCCAGGACCGCGTGCACCTCGGGCACCACGTTGACGCCGTCCACCTCGATCACCGCACCGCGCGGGGCGCGCAGCGCGGTGTGCAGGACGGCGCGGTCCTCGGTCACGTTGATCTTCTCGCCGCGGAACATCGCGTCGCGCAGGCCGGCCACGTCGGTGGCCTCGGCGAGCTCGCGCAGCAGGGTCAGGGTCTCGTCGGTGACCAGGTGCTTGGAGTAGTCCACATAGAGGTCGCCGACCTGAAGGGTGTAGCGGCTGCCGCGCTCGGCGTCGTCGGCGAACAGCTCACGCAGGTGCCGCTCGCCGAGCTCCTCGCGGTGCTTCCCGAGGGCGGCCCACTGCGGGGTTCGGTCCAGGGGGGTACGGCCGTCGGCCTGGGGCATCGGTCTCTCCTCGAAATCGGTCCGGAAGCGCGAAACCAGCCTACGGAACGGTCAGGGCGCCTGGCGCCACCAGCACCTGACGCAGTGCCGTCATTTCCGCTCGGAGCGCAGGTCCAACCCGCGCAGCACCTGGTCCACCAGAGCCGGATCGACGCCCGGCTCGCTGCGCGCCTCGACCATCTCGCGCCGCGAGGCTGCGATCAACTCCTGTTCGAGGGAGCGCAGTCTGCGCAGGTTGGAGACGCGCTGGCGGACCTCGGCGGCTTCCTCCTCCTCGTACTCCTCGGGGCAGAGCCGCGCCAGGCGGTCATGCTGGCGTGCCCGCAGCTTCTCCACGAGTTCAACCGGCAGGTGATCCTGCTCCTCCAGTTCGGCGAGCCGCCCCAGCGCCGCCCGGGCGGCACGCCCCCAGAGCCGGCGCTCCTGCTGCTCGCGCAGGTCGAGGTGCGGGTCGATGCCGAGCCGCCGGACCAGCCAGGGCAGCGACAGGCCCTGCACCAGCAGCGTGAAGAGCACCACGCTGAACGCGATGAAGACGATCCGCCCGCGCCCGGGGAAGTCGGCCCCGGCGTGCGTGGTGAGCGGGATCGCCAGCGCGAGCGCCACCGTGGCCACCCCGCGCATGCCCGACCACCAGAGCACCACGGTCTCCCGCCAGCTGATCGGGATGTCGTCCTCACCCCGGCTCAGCCGCTTGGAGATCCAGGCGGCCGGCAGCAGCCAGACGAGCCGGACCAGCACCACCACGGCGATCACCACGGCCGCCTCGCCCAGCATCGAGTGCCACCCGGATCCGGCGTCCTTCAGCACCGTGGCCAGCTCCAGGCCGATCAGCCCGAAGGCGACCCCGGTGATCAGGATCTCCACGATCTCCCAGAAGGCGCCGCCCACCAGGCGGTAGGAGACGTCGTCGGCGTCGGCCGCCCGGTCGGCCAGGTAGAGCCCGACCACCACCACCGCCAGCACGCCGGAGCCCTCGGTCTCCTCGGCCAGCGTGTAGGCGGCGAACGGGACCAGCAGGTTGAGCGCCACCTGCTGGGTGGGGTCGTCGAGCAGCGCGGCGACCTTGGTGACCAACCAGCCGAGCACCACCCCGATCGCCACCGCCACCACCGCGGACAGGGTGAAGCGCAGCAACGCGTGCGGCACCGAGAAGTCGCCGTCGACCACCGCCTCGACGGCCAGCGAGTAGACCACGATCGCGGTGACGTCGTTGAAGAGCCCCTCGCTCTCCAGCATCGACACCAACCGCCGGGGCAGGCCGACGTTGCCGGCCACCGCCACCGCGGCCACCGGGTCGGGCGGCGAGATCAGCGCGCCGAGCGCCACCGCGGCGGCCAGCGGCAGCTCGGGCGCCAGCTGGTGGAAGGCGGCGGCGACCACCGTGGTGGTGACCACCACCAGGGCGACGGCCAGCAGCAGGATCGAGCGCAGGTTGGCCTTGAAGTAGGCCAGCGAGGCGCGCCGGGCCACCGCGAAGATCAGTGGCGGCAGTACCAGCGGCAGGATCAGGTCGGGGTCGACCGCGACGTTCGGGATCTGCGGGATGACCGCCATCGCCAGGCCGAGCACCGTCATCAGGATGGGCTGCGGGACCCCCGTGCGGCGGGCCAGCGGCATGGTCACCACCGAGGCGAGCAGGACCAGGAAGAGCAGGGACAGCTGGCCCACGGGCTTCTCCTCTTCGGTCCTGTCCGCCACGGCACCCTGCTCCGCCCGGTGCCGCCCGGTGCCGCCCGGTGCCGCCCGGTGCTGTCCGGCGCTGTCCGGCGCTGTCCGGCGCCGAGCGGAGCTTCCCGGTGCCGAGCGGAGCAGATCAGAGCAGGGCAGAGTCGGCCATCATCGGACAGAGTGAGTGTAGATATGACAAACCAGCGGAGAGGGGGTCGGCGCGCCGGAGGTCGATTCGGAGAATCGGCTGCTGACCAGGTAATGTTCTCGGCGTCAGCAGGCGCCGCTAGCTCAGTTGGTTAGAGCAGCTGACTCTTAATCAGCGGGTCCGGGGTTCGAGTCCCTGGCGGCGCACCGACAGCCGGAAGGCCCCTCACATCTGTGAGGGGCCTTCCGGCGTTTCCGGCCGGCTCCGCACCCCGAGCTCCGCACCCCGAGCTCCGCACCTCAGGCTCCGCACCCCGGGCTCCGCACCACGACCTCCGCGGCCGATCGCCTCCGCCGTACTTCGAGGGCTGCTCAAGTCGGGCCGGGCAGGCTGTGACCGGGTTCATCGGGTCCACGCGCACCCGCCGTACGCACCCATAGGAGACTGAGGAGCAATCGTGAGTATCGTCGAGAAGAAGCCGACGGTCGAGGCACCACGGGCGACGGTCGAGGCCACCGGAACTCCCTCCGACAGCCGACGCTGGTGGGTGCTGATCGTCGTCTCGTTCGCGGAGTTCATGGTCGGACTCGACGCCACGGTCGTCAACGTCATGACCCCCAAGCTGCAGACCGCCTTCCACATGTCGCCGACCGGGCTGCAGTGGGTGATGAGCGTGTACGTGCTGCTCTTCGGCGGGCTGATGCTGCTCGGTGGCCGGCTGACCGACATCCTGAGCCGGCGCACCGTGCTGATGACCGGCCTGGCCCTGTTCACCGTCGGTTCGTTCCTGGCCGGCATCGCGCACAGCGAGACCGAGCTGCTGTGGGCCCGCGCCCTGCAGGGCATCGCCGCCGCGGCGGTCTCCCCGGCGGCCCTGTCCATCCTGGTCACCAGCTTCCCCGACCCGAAGGAGCGCACCAAGGCCTTCGGCATCTGGGGCACCGTGGTCGGCGTCAGCGCGGCACTGGGCACCCTGCTCGGCGGCGCCATCATCACCATCGGCTGGCGCTGGGCCTTCTACCTGAACATCCCGGTCGGCGTGATCCTGCTGATCGCCGCCCCGTTCCTGATCGCGAAGGCCAACCGGGTCGGCCCCCGTCCGCAGTCCGACATCCTGGGCGCGGTCACCTCGACCATCGGCCTGCTCTCGCTGGTCTTCGGCATCACCTGCACCACCACCCGCGGCTGGGGTGACGGACTGACCCTCGGCTCCTTCGCCGCCGCCATCGTGCTGCTCGGCGCGTTCGTCATGATCGAGCTGCGCAGCCCCGCCCCGCTGCTCCCGATGCACCTCTTCCGCCGCCGCACCCTGGTCTCCGCCGGGCTCGGCCAGCTGCTGACGGCCGGCCTCATGCTGCCGACCTTCTTCATGCTGCCGCTCTTCATGCAGAGCGTGCAGCACTACAGCCCGATGCGCACCGGCCTGGCCTACATCCCGACCAGCCTGGCAATGATCATCTTTGCCGGAGTGGTCTCCAAGCTGATCCCCAAGACCGGCCCGATGGTGCTCTACGTCTTCGGCACCGTGCTGCTCATCGGCATGATCCTGCTGATGCTGAACTCCAAGCCGGACAGCAACTACTGGTCGCTGATGATGCCGGTGACCGCGCTGCTCGGCGTCGGCCTGCTCTTCTGCCTGATCCCGACCCCGGTGGTCGGCACCTACGAGGCCACCCCCGACGACGCGGGCACCACCTCGGCCCTGCTCAACTCCGCCACCCAGGTCGGCGGCGCCTTCGGTCTGGCAGTGGCCGCGACCACCGTGCAGTCCCGGGCGGCGCAGCTGATGGCGCACGGCGTGCAGCCGGGCGAGGCGCTCACCCAGGCGCTGCACCGCGGCTTCGCGGTGCTGCTGATCTGGGCGGGCCTGAGCCTGGTCACCGGCGTGATCGGCTTCCGCGGGTTGAAGCCGAGCGAGGAGGCGGTGGCCAAGGCGATGGCGCCGGCCGCCTGACCGCTCCCTGGTACTGACCGCCTGACCGGCTGACCGGCTGACCGGCTGACCGGCTGACTGCCTGACCGGCTGACCGCTCCTGGCGTCCGTCCGCTCCTGCCGCCCGTCCGCCCCAGGTACGTTCTCCGTTCTCGAAGAATCCCGAAAGGACCACCGACCATGCGCATTCTCGGCGCCGTGGCCTCCGGCATCCTCATCCTCGAGTTCAGCCTCTCCGCGATCGCCAACATCCCCGCGATGCAGGTGGCGGTCGACCGCTTCACCTCGCTCACCCGCACCCCGCCGCGCCGCGACGTGATCGTCATGATCGGCCTGCTCGACCTGCTGGGCGTGGTCGGCGTGATCCAGGGCTTCTGGCAGACCGCCCCCGCGGTGGCCGCCGGCTCCTTCTTCGCGCTGCTCAGCGGCTTCGTGGTCTACCGCCAGGTGACCCACGGCGACAAGGGGAAGGACCTGATCCCCTACACCCTCTTCCTGGCCTGCGCCCTGATCATGATCATCTCGCGGGCCGGGGGTACGGCCTGACGGCCGACTCCTGACCCGGAACGCCGAACAGGGGTGTGGCGCACGGCACTCGCCGTGCGCCACACCCTGTTCGGCCTGTCCGCTGTTCGACCTGTCCGCCCGGCGGGGCGCGGGACCCGCGACCGCCGAGCGCCCTACGCGACCCCTACGCCGCGGCGGCGGTGCGGGTGCCCCGGTAGACCAGGGTCCGGAAGAGGCCGGACAGGCTCATGCTGAACATCGCGGCGAGCGACAGCCAGCCGCCGACCCCGGCGACCGCCAGCACGGTGAGCGCGTGACTGTCCGACTCGACGGCGAGGATGAACACCACCGCGGCCGGTATCAGTGCGAGCAGCAGCGGCAGCATGGTCCAGAGCGTGCCGCGCACCTGCGCCCCGGCACTGCGCCGCACCTGCCGCCCGGCCTGACCGAGCGCCGCGAAGACCCCCAGCCCGTCGATCATCATGGCCGGCAGCACCAGGTAGCCGAGCATCCCCAGCGCGACGCCGAACACCTTCTCCAGCACCAGCCCGACCACCGGCACCCGGTCCAGCAGCGCCCCCGCGGCGACCAGCAGGCCGCCGAGCAGCGACCACCCGAGGATCCCCGGCAGTCGGCCGGCGGCCCGAGCGAACGCGACCCCGATGGCGACCGGGCGGCCGGCCAGCGCGTCGTCGGCGGCGCAGATCAGCACAGCGCTGAGGAAAGTCGCGACGAGCAGGAGGAGGAACGCGCCCACGCCCCCGAGGACGGCGGCGCCACCGGGCGGCGCAGCCGGCCCGAGCACGGCGAGAGCGACCGCGGCGGCGGCAACAGCGAGGAGCGCACCCGCGAGAGCGGCCAGGAGAAGCAGGCGCGGATGCGCGCGCAGTGCCTTGACGGCGGTGCGGAGGGGGTGCGCGGTGGGCACGGGTTGCTCCTGACAGGCGGGCGGGCGGGGTGGTCAGGGCGGTCGGGCGGGTGACGCGCCGGCGGGGACGCGTGAGACGACTGGGATTTCTGGGATGCCCGAGACGGGCGGGGCTGCCGGGACAGCCAGAGTCGATCATGGTCCGATCAGCCGGGCTCCGCAACGGCATCCGGCCATCGTTATCGAGCAGTTGCACCAGTTGAGCCCAGGCCTGGCCAGTCAGCGCCATCATGGCACCCGCTTGGCGCCATGGTGCTCGCCATGGCGCCACACGTGTGCCATGATGGCGCCATGGACCTCACTCCGTACGTCGACAACCTCCGGCACGAACTCGCGGTGGCCGCGGCCGCGGGTGGCGACGAAGCCAGGGCGCTGGCCGAGCGGCTGACCGCGCCGCTGGAGTCGGCTGCCCGCCTCGTCCTGCTCAACGCGCTCTCCGTCGCGATGGGCGAGGTGACACTGGACCTGGCACCCGGCTCGGTGGACGTACGACTGCGCGGGTTGGATCCGGAGTTCGTGGTGACACCACCGGCCCAACTCGCCTTCGGCCAACGGGACGCACCGGCGGAGCCACCGGTGGCACCACTCGTGGCACCACCGGCGGCAGTGCCGGGGTCAGCCGCGGAGGGCGAGGAGAGCGGCACGGCCCGGATCAACTTCCGACTGCCCGCCCACCTCAAAGCCCGGGTCGAGGACGCGGCGGTGCAGGAGGGCCTCTCCGTCAACGCCTGGCTGGTGCGGGCCGTGGCCCTCGCCCTGGAGCCCGCCGATCAGGGTCGCTCGACCGGCACCACCCGGCACTGGGGCCAGCAGGGCTACACCGGCTGGGTCCGCTGACCGACGCTGCCTCGCCCACAGCACGCCCACGGCCACGGCCACAGCCACAGCCACAGCCACAGCCACAGCCACAGCACGGTCACCCAAGACTCACCTTCACCCACGCCCGCGCGCCCGCGCGCCAACCAGCGGGAACGTATCGCAGAGCCGAGAGGACGAGACAGCCATGCCTGAATTCGACACCCCTGAACCGATTTCCGTGACCCTGGAGTTCGACATCGGTTCGGTGCGGATCACCGCGAGCAAGCGCACCGACACCGTGATCACGGTGCTGCCCAGCAACCCCGCCGAGGAGGTCGATGTGCGGGCCGCCCAGCAGACCAAGGTCAGCCGCGCGGATGGCACGGTACTGATCAAGGGCCCCCGCAAGCGCTCGCTCTTCGGCCGCAGCGGCTCGCTGGACATCAGCATCGCGTTGCCCGACGGCTCCGCCGTGCACGGCAACTCGCCGATGGGCGACTTCGTCGCCGAAGGCCACCTCGGGGACTGCAAGTTGAAGACCTCGGCCGGTGACATCCGGCTGGACCAGGCCGACCGCGTGCAACTGAAGACCGGTCACGGCACCGTCCGGGTGGAGCGTGCGGCGGGCGCTGCCGAGATCACCGGCTCGGGCCGGATCGAGGTCGGCGAGGTGGCCGGCACCGCGACCGTGCGCAATCTCAACGGCGAGACGGTGATCGGCGAGGTCATCGGCGACCTGCGGGTGCACTCCTCCAACGGCCGGATCGTGGTCGGCGTCGCGCATGCCGGGGTCGATGCCAAGTCCGCCCACGGCGACATCCGGATCGGGGAGGTGGCACGCGGGCAGATCCTGCTGCAGACCGGCGCCGGCGACCTGGAGTTGGGCATCCGCGAGTCGACCGCCGCCTGGCTCGACCTCAACACCAACCTCGGCGGAGTGCACAACGCGCTCGGCCCCACCGACGGCCCACGAGCCACGGACGAGAGGGCCGAGGTGCGGGCCCGCACCGGCCTCGGCGACATCACGATCCACCGGGCCTGATCCGAACCACGTCCCACGAGCCATCCCGCACACCTCGTACGCTGCGAAAGGAGCAAGCTCTTGACCAGCACCGGTCCCACCACCGCGCGCGCGTCGGCGATCACCGCCATCGGGTTGACCAAGTCCTACGGCGACAAGCTGGTGCTCGACGGCATCGACCTGCTCATTCCCGAAGGCACCGTCTTCGCCCTGCTCGGGCCGAACGGCGCGGGCAAGACGACCGCCGTACAGATCCTCTCCACCCTGATCCCGGCGGACTCCGGTGCGGCCCAGGTGGCCGGCCACGACCTCGCCGGTGACCCGGACGGCGTGCGAGCGGCGATCGGCGTCACCGGCCAGTTCTCCGCCGTGGACAACCTGCTCACCGCAGAGGAGAACCTGCTCCTGATGGCGGACCTGCACCACCTGGACCGGCGCGAGGGCCGCCGACGCGCCGCCGGGCTGCTGCACCGCTTCGAGCTGACCGAGGTGGCCGGCAAGACCGCCGTCACCTTCTCCGGCGGCATGCGGCGAAGGCTCGACCTCGCGATGACCCTGGTCGGCGACCCCCGGGTGATCTTCCTGGACGAGCCCACCACCGGGCTCGACCCGCGTAGTCGGCGCACCATGTGGGAGATCATCCGCGAACTGGTCCGCGCCGAGGGCGTGACCATCTTCCTGACCACGCAGTACCTGGAGGAGGCCGACCAACTCGCCGACCGGATCGCCGTGCTGGACCACGGGAGGTTGGTCGCCGAGGGCACCGCGGCCGAACTCAAGCACCGGATCCCCGGCGGTCACCTCCAGCTGCGGTTCGCCGATCCCGGCCGGCTCGACGCGGCGGCCGCGCTCTTCGACCGGGCCGGTCGTGACGAGGAGGCGCTCACCCTGCGCATCCCCGGTGACGGTGGCATCCCCGCGCTGCGCGCTGTCCTGGCGACGCTGGACAGCGCATCGATCGAGGCGGAGTCGCTCACCGTACACACCCCGGACCTGGACGACGTCTTCCTCACCCTCACCGGCGGCGGCCGCCACGCCCCCAGCCATCCGCACGCGACGGAGCCCGTGCGATGACCGCCCTGTCCTACGCCGCGCGCGACTCGGTGACGATGTTGCGGCGCAACCTGAAGCACGCGCTGCGCTACCCGTCCCTGACGTTGTCGGTCGCCGCGATGCCGGTCATGATGCTGCTGCTCTTCACCTACGCCTTCGGCACCGCGCTGGGCAACGGGATCAACGGCCTGGCCGGCCACGCGGTCGGCGGCCCCGGTTACATCGACTACGTCGCACCCGGCATCATCCTAATGGCCGCCACCTCGGGCGCCCTGGTCACCGCGGTCGGCGTCTGCGTCGACAAGACGGAGGGCATCGTCAACCGGTTCCGGACCATGGCGATCTCCCGGGCCTCCTTCCTGACCGGGCATGTCATAGGCAGCGTGATCCAGACCATGGTGAGCATCGCGGTGGTGATCGGTGTCGCGTTGCTGGTCGGGTTCCGGCCCACCGCCGGGCCCACCCAGTGGCTGGCCGCCACCGGGCTGCTCACCCTGCTCACCTTTGGACTCACCTGGCTCTCGGCCGCCATCGGCCTGGTGGCCCGAACCCCGGAGACCGCCAGCAACATCCCGCTGCCGCTGCAGTTCATGCCGTTCCTGGGCAGCGCGATCGTCCCGACGTCCTCGATGCCGAGCGGGCTGCGCTGGTTCGCCGAGTACCAGCCCTTCACCTCGATCATCGAGACCCTGCGCGGCCTGCTGACCGGCACCCCGATCGGCGGCCAGGCGATCGCGGCGATCGCCTGGTGCCTCGGGCTCACCCTGGTCGGCTACCTGTGGGCGCGCACGGTGTTCAACCGCGGCGCGACGCGCTGACCCGTCGCTGACCGCCGACCGACCGCGCGGCGGAGGGAGCAGCACCGGCAGCGGCCATGGTGGAGCGGGCCGCGCCGCCCCGACCGCGCAGCGCCGCGGCGCGCGCGGCGATCATCACCAGCGCCGCAGCCAGGAAGAGCGAGTAGGAGATCAACTCGGAGCCGTGGGCGCCGTGGCTGAGCTGGCGGTAGAGGATGCCACCACTCAGCAGGGCGAACCAGACGCCGGCCGCGACCGCCGCAGCCGGCCGCCGGAAGCCGGCCACCGCGCCGATCACCCCCAGCAGATCGAGCACGCCGATCAGCACGATGACCCCGTGTCCGGGCGTGCTGCGGGTCAGGGTGTCGAAGCGGTCCACCGCGACCTTCATGACCGCGATCATGCTGATCGCGGACATGGAGAACTCGAGGATCAACAGACCGGAGGCGATATGGCCGATGGTCTTGCGCATGATCGCTGCCTTTCGGGAGGGGTTGGTGAAACGGGCTCGGCTGCCCAGGCCGGCGCGGGTCGCGCCGGCCTGGGCAGCCGGGGTGGACGGGGCGGCGGCGTGCACCGCGCCCGAGGGATCGGGACAGGAACAGTGGTAGGAGCAGGGATGAAGAGCGGTGCGCAGACCGGGAGCGGCCCCAATTGCCGTTCGCGAGCAGTGCGGTGGCCGGCGACAGACGGGGCCCCGGTGATCGGCGCCGCGGCTCAGACCTCGGCGACCCGGTTGTAGATCGCCCGCAGGCTGCGGTCCGCCAGCAGACGGCCGACCGGGACCCGCTTGCCGGTCTCCCGCTCCACGGCGGAGACCAGTCTGAGCATGTGCAGCGAGTCCCAGCTCACCACGCCGTCGAGGTCGCCGTCCAGGTCGTTGCCGTTCAGCGGCAGGGCGAGTTCGTCGCGGACGATGCGGATGAAGTCGGTCTCGGTGATCATGAGTTGAATCCCTCTCTGGTGGAGCCGGCGACAGCGGAGTCAGTGGCGGCGAGGACGGTGGCAGCGGGGTCAGCGGCAGCGGGGTCAGCGGCAGCGGGGTCAGCGGCAGCGGGGTCAGCGGCGGCGGCGAGGTCGACCTCCAGCCGGAGGTGACCGGGGACCTCCGGCAGGTCGGCCAGGTCGTGGCGGAAGGCGAGGGCGCCGTCCTGCCCAGAGGCCCCGTCCTGATCGGAGGCCCCGTCCTGATCGGGGACCGGGGCGAAGCCGAGCGAGGGGTAGAAGTCGCGCACCCCCTTGTTCTTGGTGGTCGGGCGGTAGCTCGCGTGGACCTCGGTGACCCCCTGCTCCCGGGCGTGGGCGAGCACCGTGGCGAGCGCCGCCTGCTCGATGCCGCGGGCGAAGACCCGGCAGCTGAGCAGCACGTTGTCGATGTCCAGCCGGTCACCGGTCCGGTGCGCGAACACCGCGCCGACCACGCCGTTGTCGCCGAACCGGTCGGCCGAGCGCACCGAGAGCACCAGGTGCCGCGCGTCGGCCGCCCTGGCCTGCACCTCGTCCGGCTGCAGCCGGGTCGTGGTGAGGTTGAACTGGTTGGTCCGCAGGGTCAGTTGGGAGACCCGGGCGATGTCTCCCGGGCCGACCGCGGCGACCTTGACCACCACGCCGAGCAGCGCGAGGTACTCCTCCACCGAGGTGGCGGCGTCCTGCAGCTCCTGCCGGGCCGAGTCGGTGCGGTACTGCGCGGACCGGATCCGGTCCTCGTCGGTCAGCTGCGGCACGTCGAACCAGCCGTCGGCGAGCAGCCGTTCGATGTGCAGGGCCGGCTCCTCGTCCAGCCGGACCACCGCGACGCCCGGCAGGCTGCTGGCCACCAGGCCGCACTCGAAGGGTGAGTCGTCGGCGAAGACGAAGCTGTCCACCCCGAGGTTGAGCTTGGCCGCGATGTCGCGCAGATTGCCGTCCTTGGGCAGCCAGTTGGCGTTGATCCGGCTGAAGGCGGTGTCCCGCAGCACCATGTCCGGGTGCTCCTGGAGCACCTTCAGCACCGCGTCCTGGTCGTTCTTGCTGCTGACCGCGAGCAGCACGCCCTGCGCGCCGAGCTGCTGCGCGACCCGCTGGAAGTTGCCGAAGGCCTCGCCGCGGAAGGTGGTGGCGGCGGCGATGCCGTCGAAGCCGTCGTCACCCAGCACGCCGTCCCAGAGCGTGTTGTCGGCGTCCAGCACCAGGACCTTCTTCGCCCGACCGCGCAGCGTGCGCCCCAGGTGCGCGACCTCGCGGGCGTAGCGGGTGAGCAGCTCGTCGCCGAGGTTGACCTTGGCGTAGGAGGCCATCCGGGGCTCGTTCACCGGGCCACCGATCGCGACCAGCGGCTCCAGGTCGATCACGTGCACCCGCTGGTGCTGCTCGGCCAGCCGCAGCAGTCCGGTGTTGAACTCCCGCCAGGCGATGGACAGGCGGTTGCGCGAGCGCAGGTCGACCAGCTGGTGGGTGTGGGTGCGCAGCAGCGGCACGGTGTTCAGCACCAGGGTGCCGGCGCCGTGCTCCAGATAGCGTTCCACCAGTCGCCCCAGCTGGGCGAGCTTGGTGGCGGCCGCCTTCTCCAGGTCCTCCACCAGCCAGGGCTGCGGCAGTTCGTCGAAGACCACCTGGGCGTCCAGCACGCAGAGCGCCAGGTCGGTGCCCTCGGCGTACAGGTGGCTGTCGGTGTCGCGCAGGTCGCGCAGGTAGGCGTCGAAGTCGCCGCTGCTGGCCCGCAGCAGGATGCCGTGGCGGGCGAGTTCGGCGGTCAGCGGGGCGGTCAGGGTGCCCAGGGTGGAGTGCCCGGTCACCGCGACCCTGAGCACCTCCACGCGCCGGCCGTCCTGCTCGGCGGCGGCCAGCACCGCCTCCTGGTCGAGCCGGGAGAGCAGCGCCCCGGCCCGGACCAGCTCGACCGGGGCCTTCTCGCCCGCGGCCAGCTCGGCCAGCGGACCGGCGGCCGCGGTGAAGTCACGGGTCAACGCGCCCTCGGCGAAGAGTGCGCGCAGCACCTCCAGCGGGGGTTTCGGCTCGGCTGCGGCCGGCCCGGAGGCGTGGGCCGGATTCTCGACGATGGTCACAGGTCTCTCCTCGAGGACGACTGCCGCGATGATCCCCGGTGATTCTCGAAGGCCGGTCGAGCCGGTGGGCCCCGAACACCAGCGTGACGGTCACCCAACTGTGCGTGAGCCTCTCGACCCCGGCTCAAGTCCGGTCGCGCATCCTGGAGGACGCCGCGCTCCGCGCACGTTCCCGTTCGCGTTCCCATCGGGACTGCCGGTCGGGCGGGCACACCCGACTCGTCCCTCCAGGAGGGCCCCCGTGACCACTAGGCCGAACACCGGGCCGACCGCACGGCCGAGCACCAGGCCGCACAGCAGGCCAGGACTCGCCGTGGCGATCGGCGACTGGAGCACCCGCCATCGAAAGCTCGCCGTCTGGGGGTGGCTGCTCGCCGTCGTCCTCGCGACCATGATCGGGACGGCCGTCGGCACCGCCAAGTCGACGGACGTCGACAACGGCGTCGGCGAGTCCGGACGTGCCGTCAAGATCCTCTCCGACGCCGGGCTGCGCACCCCGGCCGCCGAGACCGTGCTGATCCAGAGCAGCCAGTTCACCGCCGACGACCAGCGCTTCCGCGCCGCCGTCGAGCAGGCCGCGGCCGCCGTCCAGGGCACCGGCGCGGTGAGCGACGTGCAGAGCCCCTACGACGACGGCGCGATCTCGGCCGACCGGCACTCGGCGCTGGTCACCTTCTCGATGACCGGCGCCCCCGACACCGCCGCCGACCGGGTGCAGCCGGTACTGGACGCCGTCGCCAAGGTGCAGGCGGCCCAGCCGGGCCTGCGGGTCGAGGAGTTCGGCGAGGCCGGGGCGAAGAAGGCCTTCAACGACATCTTCACCGGTGACTTCAAGCAGGCCGAGTGGACGGCCGTGCCGCTGGCCCTGGGCATCCTGCTGGTGGTCTTCGGCGCGCTGCTCGCCGCCGTGCTGCCGGTCGCGCTGGCCGTCACCGCCTTCACCGGCGCCTTCGGCCTGGTCGCGGTCAGCAGCCACCTGGTGCCCACCGACGACAACGCCAGCTCGGTGATGCTGCTGGTCGGCCTCGCCGTCGGGGTCGACTACTGCCTCTTCTACATCCGCCGCGAGCGCGAGGAGCGGGCGGCCGGCCGGGAGCCCGGGGCGGCGCTGCGGATCGCCGCGGCCACCTCGGGCCACTCGGTGCTGGTCTCCGGCCTGACCGTGGCGGTCGCGATGGCCGGCATGTTCCTCACCGGGATCGCCACCTTCCAGGCGATGGGCCTGGCCACCATCCTGGTCGTGGTCGTCGCGGTGCTCGGCTCGGTGACCGTGCTGCCGGCGCTGCTCTCGATGCTCGGCGACCGGGTGGAGAAGGGCAGGGTGCCGCTGCTCTCCCGGATGCGCCGCAACAACCCGGCCGGTGGCAGCCGGATCTGGGCCGCCATCATCCGCGCGGTGCTGGCCAAGCCGCTGCTCTCGACCGTGGTCGCCGCCGGCGTGCTGCTGGCGCTGGCCGCGCCGGTCTTCAGCATGCACACCGCGCAGCTCAGTTCGGCGCAGGAACTGCCCAGCGGCAACGCCGTGGTGGCCACCGGCGAGCGCATCCAGCAGGCCTTCCCGGGCAATCCGCTCCCCGCCCAGGTCGTCCTCAAGGCGAAGGACGTGACGGACCCGGCGGTCACCAAGGCGATCGCCGACTTCCAGCGCGAGGCGCTGGCCACCGGCCAGGTGCACCAGCCCGTGAGCGTCGCGGTGCACCCGCAGCAGGGCGTCGCGGTGATCGACCTCTCGCTGGCCGGCACCGGTACCGACACCGCCAGCGTCAACGCGGTGAAGACGCTGCGCGACACCGTCGTCCCGCACACCCTGGGCACCGTGGCCGGCGCCGAGGTGGCCGTCGGCGGCTCCACCGCGGCCTCGATCGACTTCAACAGCCAGCTCAGCGGCAGCGTGGTGCCGGTCTTCGGCTTCGTGCTGGTGCTGGCCTTCGTGCTGATGCTGCTGTCGTTCCGCTCGCTGGTGATCGCCGTCACCGCCGTGGTGCTCAACCTGCTCTCGGTGGGCGCCGCCTACGGTGTGCTGACCCTGGTCTTCCAGGACGGTGTGGCCGCCTCGCTGCTCGGCTCGCACAAGGTGGGCGCGATCGAGGCCTGGCTGCCGCTCTTCCTCTTCGTCATCCTCTTCGGCCTCAGCATGGACTACCACGTCTTCGTGGTCTCCCGGATCAAGGAGGGGCGCGACAAGGGCCTGGCCACCCGGGACGCGATCGCGCACGGCATCGGCAGCACCGCCGGTGTGATCACCAGCGCGGCCGTGATCATGGTGGGCGTCTTCGCCATCTTCGGCACCCTCTCGGTGGTCTCGATGAAGGAGATCGGCGTCGGGCTCGGGGTGGCGGTCTTCCTGGACGCCTCGATCATCCGCGGCGTGCTGCTGCCCGCCGTGATGACGCTGCTGGGCGACCGCAACTGGTACCTGCCGAGCTGGCTGGCCTGGCTGCCCGACCTCTCGCACAGCCGCGGCGAGGCGGCGGTCACCGCCGACCTCGCGGCGGCAGCGGCGGACTCGCGGCACGAGCCCCGCGAGTCGGTCCTGCTCTGACGGACCGCGGCTGCGCAGGTGCCTGCCGGGCGGCGGCCCACCGCGCGGTGGGCCGCTCCCGCCCCCACATCCGCGCCCCGCTCCTGCCGCGCGCAGGAGCGGGGCGGGGGCGGGGCGGCCCGCCCCTCGTCCGCCCGCCGCTCCCCGCTCTCCTCCCCGGCCGCCGCTCCCCGCTCTCCTCCCCGGCGGCCGCTCGCCGCTCCCCTCCGGCTGCCCCTGCTCCGCCCGAACCAGCTTGCCTGCTCCGTGCATCCCGTGTGGTCCCCACCCCCCGTCACATCCCTGGAGACATCAGTGCGTTGGGAAAACCTGTACATCGCCGGCCTCGGTGCCTACCTGCCCGAGCACGAGGTGACCGCCGAGCAGGCGGTCGCCGCCGGCCAGTACGACGCCGGCAGAGCCGAGGCGAACGGCATCCACGCGGTACGCGTCGCCTCGCACGAGGAGACCGGCCCGGTGATGGCCGCCGCGGCGGCCCGCCAGGCGATCGCCCGCTCCGGCCACGCGAACGAGGACTTCGGCCTGGTCCTGCACAGCGGCATGGGCCACCAGGGCCAGGACTTCTGGACGCCGGCCCACTACGTCCAGAACGAGACGGTCGGCGGCGACGCCGCCGCGATCGAGTTCCGCCAGGGCTCCAACGGCGGCCTGGCCGGCGTCGAGCTGGCCGCCTCCTACATCGTCTCCCGCCCCGACACCACCGCCGCCCTGGTGACCGCCGGCGACTCCTTCAAGCTCCCCTACGTGGACCGCTGGAACAGCGACGACCAGACCGTCTACGGCGACGGCGCCGGCGCGATCGTGCTCTCCACCCGCGGCGGCTTCGCCAAGGTCCGCTCCACCGCGAGCATCTCCGAGTCCTCGCTGGAGCCCATCTACCGCGGCACCGACTGGACCGACGTCCCCTTCGAGAGCGGCCGCCCCGCCGACCTCGACGAGCGCAAGCGCTCCTGGCTGACCCGCCACGAGAGCGCCTACGAGGAGGCCATGGGCCGGATCGGCGACAAGTTCGCCGCCGTGCTCGGCAAGGCCCTGGAGGACGCCGACACCAAGCTGCCCGACACCCAGTGGTTCATCCACGCCAACGTGGCCCAGACCATCGCCGAGTGGGGCTTCTACCAGCCGCTGGGCCTGGACCTCTCGCAGACCACCTACGAGTGGGGCAAGCACCTGGGCCACATGGGCGGCGGCGACCACCTGATCGGCCTCAACCACCTCTTCGAGACCGGCAAGCCGAAGGCCGGCGACCTGGTCGTCGCGGTGGGCGTCGGGCTCGGGTTCATGTGGACGGTCGCGGTGATCGAGGTGCTGGACGCGCCGCAGTGGTGAGCGGGGTGAGCGGCCCGGTTCGCCGACCCCCGGTCGAGCTGGCCTGATCGCCGGTCAGCACGCCCGGACGTCCCGGTGGAGCCACTCCACCGGGACGTCCGCGTGCCCGCGTGCCCGTCTGCCTGCCCGCCCGTCTGCTCGCCCGTCTGCCTGCCCGCCCGTCTGCTCGCCCGTCTGCCTGCCCGCCCGTCTGCCTGCCCGCCCGCTCAGCGCTTCCGCGCCACCGGCTTCCCACGCAGCCGCTGGGTGCTCCGCCACGCCACCCCGGCGCCGACCGCCGCGCCGAGCACGGTGGCCGGCTCGATCTTGGTCGAGCCGCCGAGCACGATGCCGATCAGGCCCCAGTAGCCGCAGGCGCAGCCGACGACCGCGGTGAGGAAGGTCAGCAGCAGCACGGGCAGCACGATGCCGGCCCCGCGTTCCTTGGCCCGGAGCAGCAGGAGCAGCGGGGCGAGGCCGATCCCCAGGCCGACGCGCAGGCCGACCGCTCCGCTGAAGCCGAGGCTGAGCACGTCGATCCGCAGGTGCCCGTGTTCGGCGTACCAGCCCAGCAGGAAGCCGACGGCCGCCATCAGCGGCACCAGCCGGCCCAGCAACCGGGTCCGCACCCCGCCGATCGCACAGACCAGCCCGCCCGCCAGGGCGCCGAGCCCCGCGCCGGTCAGGGCTCCGACGTAGGTCGCGTGCGCCAGCACGTCGGAGAGCACCGGGTAGCCGGCGGTGCGCCGGAAGTACGTGGTGTGCCGGAGGTCGATCACCCGGCCGCGGTTGGCGTCGGCGGCGACGAAGACGCCCGCGGCCACACCGGCCACCGCCACCACCGTGTCCCGCACCCCGGTCAGCGCGCGGCGCACGCCCGGTCCGGCGGCGGTGCGGTCCGGCAGTCTGCCGCGCAGGCCGGCAACGATCGCACGGGCCTTTGCCGCGGCAGCCGCGAGGTGGGTGCGCGCCGCCACCAGGAACACCGGCAGGAGCGCGCGGACCACACCGAACGCCGTGCCGGCCTTCTCCCCGGCGATCTGGAACACCCGGGTCGCCAGCAGGGTCGGATCGGTGGGCGGCGGCAGCGGTCCGCTCAGGGTCACCGCCTCGGCCGTCCCGGCCGTCTCGACCAGTTGGTGCACGGCCACCCGCTGCTCCGCTATCAGCCGGTGCACGGCAGCCGGCCAGGGTCGCGCCGATGGCGTCAACCGGCCTATGGTCGCGCCGAGTTCGGCCGGCTTCGGGCGTGCGGCCGGGTCCTTCGCCAGGCAGGGCTCGATGATCCGGCGCAGCTCCACCGTCAGCTTGCGCAGGTCGGGCTCGGTGTGCACCACGTTGTAGAGCACCTGCGGCGTCGAGGGTCCGGCGAACGGGCCGGCGCCGGTGCAGGCCATGAAGAGCACCGTGCCGAGCGAGAACACGTCGCCGGCCGGTCCCACCGCCCGCCCCTCCGCCTGCTCCGGCGACATGTACCCGGGAGCGCCGACCAGCCAGCCCGAGCGCGTCAGTTCGGTGCCGGCCTCACCGTCGGTGGCCCGCGCGATGCCGAAGTCGATCACCCGGCAACCGTCGTCCGTCAGCAGCACGTTGGAGGGCGTCAGATCGCGGTGCACCAGCCCGGCCCGGTGGATCTCACCCAGCGCGCCGACCAGCCCCGCCGCCAGTCGCAGGGCCTCCCCCGGTGGCAGCGCCCCGGCCTTCTCGACCACCTCGCGCAACGACAGCCCCGGCACGAAGACGGACGCCAACCACGGCGTCGGCGCCTCCGTGTCCGCGTCGATCACCGCCGCCGTGTAGGCCCCCGACACCTTTCGCGACGCGGTCACCTCCCGCCGGAAGCGCGCCCGGAACCCCTCGTCCTCCACGAACTGCGTCCGCACCTGCTTCAGTGCCACGAGCCGCCCGTCCGGGCCGCTGCCGAGCAGCACCCGGCCCATGCCCCCGCTGCCCAGCTCGGCGATCATCCGGTACTGCCCGACCACCCGCTCGTCGGTCGCGCCCAACGGCCTCATCGCATCCCCCTTCGGCCGTCACCCGTGTCCGTCCGGACGAGTCGATCGCGGCGAGCGGCTGAGGAAGAGACTAGTGCCGCGTCAGGCAGCTCTTGCCCGTCAAGGAGCGGCGAGAATGCGTGCCGGGCATCGCGACGGGGCGAAGGTTGCCTGACGCGGCGCTAGGGGAACGGCCGTGCGGTGGCGGCGAACTGACGTCGCGAGGTCCCGCGCGGAGCCGGGGCCGGCGTGTTCACCGGGCGCCGAGCCCGCGCTCCAGCACCCCGAACGCCCGCTCCGCGTCGGCCGCCGCCTCCTCGTAGGCCGCCGCCGCGCCGGCGCCCGCCGCGATCCTGCGCCAGTTCTCGCGCCCCAACTCCTGGCGCACCGTCACCAGATGGAGCGCCGCCAGCCGGGCGCCGAGCCGTCCGTCCCCGTAGGCGTCGGCCACCGCGTCCGTCAGCAGCTCGACCTCACCCGCCGTGTAGTGGGTGAGGCGGGTCTGCAGGCCGGGCGTGCCGTAGAGCAGGTGCTGGAAGGCGACGACCTCCGGCTCGTCGTTGAGGCCGGTGATCGGATCGCGCTCCCGCAGCCCGGCCTGGAAGTGGTCGTGCAGGGCCCGGAGCGGCGTGCGGCCGCCGTCGCGGGCCAGGACGACGCGGGCGGCCTCGCCCTGGTGGTCGGCGAAGCGGTCGAGGACCAGGTCCTCCTTGGTCGGGAAGTAGCGGAACAGGGTGGGCTTGGAGACCTCCGCGGCGGCGGCGACATCGGCGACCGAGACCGCGTCGAAGCCGTGTGCCAGGAACAGGCGCAGCGCCGTGGCGGCGAGGTGGCGGCGGGCGCGCTGCTTCTTCTGCTCGCGCAGGCCGGTCGGGGTCGCCGGCGGTCCGGTCGGGGTCTCCATGGCGTCGAGGCTAGCACGGAAGCGTTACCGGGGAAGTTTTGTTACCTGGTTGCATTTTCTAGGCGGGCCAGGTTGAGTGGGCCGCACCGCGACCAGCCCCCGAGACCGAACCCGAAACCGAACCGAACCGAACCGAGGAGCATCCCCATGACCGACGTCCTGATCGTCGGCGCCGGCCCCACCGGCCTCACCCTCGCCTGCGAACTGGCCCGCGACGGCGTCACCGTGCGCGTGGTCGACCGGCGCACCGCCCACCACCGCGAGTCCCGGGGCAAGACGCTCACCGAGCGCAGCCTGGAGATCTTCGAGGCCTTCGGCCTCGCCGGCGCCGTCCGTGCCGAGGGGACCTCCCACCAGATCTACCGGAAGTACTTCGACGGCGAGCACATCAACGACTCCCCCGCCCCGATGCCGGGCGTCTTCCTCGGCCAGTGGCGCGCCGAGGAACTGCTGCGCGAGCGGCTCGCGGCGTACGGCGTCACGGTCGAACTCGGCAGCGAGGTGGTCGACTTGGACCAGGACGCCGACGGTGTCAGCGCCACTCTCGGCGACGGCCGCCTGATCCGCGCCCGGTACCTGGCCGGCTGCGACGGCGGCCGCAGCACGGTGCGCGAGCGGCTCGGCCTGGCCTTCGAGGGGACGGGCGACCGCACCGACGTGATGGTCTGCGGCGACGTCGAGGCCGAGGGCCTGAGCCGGGAGGTGTGGCACCAGTGGTTCACCCCCGACGGCGGGCTGCTGCTCTGGCCGATCCCGGGCACCAGCGCGTTCCAGCTCCAGGCCCCGCCGGAGGTGGACGAGCACGGCGCCCAACTGCCGCCCTCGCTGGAGGGCTTTCAGCGGCTCTTCGACCGCTTCGCCGGGGTGCCCGGGGTGCGGCTGCGCAACGCGAGTTGGCTGTCGACCTGGCGGGTCAACGTCCGGATGGTCGACCGGATGCGGGTCGGCCGGGCCTTCCTGGCCGGGGACGCGGCCCATGTGCACCCGGTCGCGGGCGGCCTCGGGATGAACACCGGCATCGAGGACGCCCACGTGCTGGGGCAGCTCCTCGCCCGCGCGCTGGGCGAGCAGGAAGCGGGCGAGCAGGAGGCGGGCGAGCAGGAGGCGGGCGGGGAAGCGGGCGAGGAACTGCTCGATGGCTACCAGGCGCAGCGGCTGCCGGTCGCCGCCCGGACCCTGCGGGTCACCAGCGAGCGGCTCGCGCACGTCATGGCGGCCGTCAAGGAGCCGGGCGTCGGCACCGAGGCGGGCGCCGTTCTCCCCACCGAGACCCGGGCGGCCGGGGACGGCCGGCGGTAGGCGGCCGCCAGGGCTCAACGGTGCTCGGGACAGGACGAGTTGCCGGCCCGCCGAGAAACCCGTTGCGAGTGACCCGCACCGGAGGTCTGATTGATCGGACACCGATCAAGGTAGGGAACATGACGACGCCGCTGCCCACCCCCGCGTTGCGCACCGCTCGCCTTCGACTGCGTGCCTTCGAGGACGCGGATGCGAACGACCTCTTCGCACTGCACAGCAGCGCCCATGTGCTGCGCTACTGGGACACGCCACCGTGGAGCGAACGCGTGCGCGCCGAGAGGTTCATCACGGCCTGCCGGCAGATGGCACAGGAGGGCACCGGGGCGCGGCTGGCCGTGGATCGTGTCTCCGACGGGGCGTTCATCGGCTGGTGCAGCCTGAGCAGGTGGAATCCGGACTACCGCAGCGCGTCGCTCGGCTACTGCTTCGACGATGCGGCGTGGGGCCACGGCTACGCGACCGAGACCGCGCGCGCTCTGCTGCGGTGGGCGTTCGACGCGCTGGACCTCAATCGCGTCCAGGCCGAGGCCGATACGCGCAACGTGGCTTCGGCCCGCGTGCTGGAGAAGCTCGGCTTCGTGCGTGAAGGGACGTTGCGGGAAGACTGCGTCGTCAACGGCGAGGTCTCCGACTCGTGGGTCTACGGGCTGATCAGGCGGGAGTGGCAGCCGTCGTCCGAGCCGGTTCCCGCCCACTGAGTCCCGTCGCTCGGCATCCGGTATCGGCCGACCCCGAACAGCTGATCACCGCGCCTCGGGCAGGGCGCCCGACAGGGCCCAACAGACGTCAGGGCAGCACGAGTTGCCAGCCGGGCGGCTGATGGCCCAACTCCGCGCAGGGGACCTCGCTCGCCTCCCCGTGCGCCGTGCCGGCCGTCCGCGTGATGACGTCCTGGTAGCAGACCGTGATCAGGTCGGGATACGGCGCGGGCGGGTCGGCATAGGACTGTTCGGCCTGGAAGGACACCACCACGGATCCCGCGGTGGACTCGCCGCTGACATAGGCCAGGGTGGCTCCACCGAACAGCTTCCGCAGCGTCGCCTCGTCCTGCGGGCCGGAGTCGAAGGCGCCGGGGAGCGCGGTGAGGAATCCCCGCGCGGCCGCTGTCAGCGAGGTCTGCGCCGCCTTCCTGTTCCGCTCGGAGACCGCCCCGGTGTCGTGCGCCCAGATCCCGTAGACCAGCACGGGCGTGCCGACCACCGCGACGGCGACCAGGGCCACCACGAGCTTGAGACGCTTCATCGCTTCCCTCCCCGGTGGCCGGGGATCCCGGGAGCGGGATCCCCGGCCGGTGCGAACACTCAGCCGGTCATCAGTACTTGGCCTGGACCAGCGCGTTCTGCAACGCCAGGGCGTACTGCTTCGTGCCGGCGTTGTTGGGTGGGCCGGATCGGCGACAAGTTCGCCGCCGTGCTCGGCAAGGCCCTGGAGGACGCCGACACCAAGCTGCCCGACACCCAGTGGTTCATCCACGCCAACGTGGCCCAGACCATCGCCGAGTGGGGCTTCTACCAGCCGCTGGGCCTGGACCTCTCGCAGACCACCTACGAGTGGGGCAAGCACCTGGGCCACATGGGCGGCGGCGACCACCTGATCGGCCTCAACCACCTCTTCGAGACCGGCAAGCCGAAGGCCGGCGACCTGGTCGTCGCGGTGGGCGTCGGGCTCGGGTTCATGTGGACGGTCGCGGTGATCGAGGTGCTGGACGCGCCGCAGTGGTGACCACCTCGGCCCCGCGTTCCCTGACCGGCCGGCCCTGACCGGAGGTCGGGCGCGGGCGGGCGTCCCGGCGGAGCCACTCCGCCGGGACCTCCGCGCGTCGCCGCCCCCGCTCAACACTGGTGCGCGTCCGCCCATCGGAGCCGTCGCGACCCACCAGGAGCCGCCGCAGGGCCGATGACGTCACGGCCGCGGGCGGCGGCCTCCTGGGCGGTGATCAGCGGGAGGCAGCGTCGGCCGCGGCCCGGTGGCTCTCCTCCTGGACCGTCACGTAGCCGTCGGCGACCTGGGAGCAGGTCTGCTTCTGGCCGATCGGCAGGGGGTCGGCCATGGTCCGCATGACGGTCAACCGGTTCTCGCCGTCGACCCCGTTGTGCTGCAGCAGCCACAGCACCGTGTCGACCTCGGACGCCAACTCCGCGTCCTGCTCCTGACAGCGCGCCGCCAGCGTCACGAACGCGTGGTCGTAGTCGGCCTCGCTGCCGATGCCGGCCAGCTTCGCGGCGGTGTCCCGCTCCCGGAGCAGCTCGCCCTGCGACCGGGGCACCGGGACGGGCGCGTCCGCCCTCTTCGCCCCACCGGACAACGTCACGCCCAACCCGCCCGCCACGACGAGGACCAGCAGGATGAGGGCCGCCCAGACGTTACGGCGCGAACCCCGTCCGTCCTCTTCCGCGCGCATGCACCCTCCGATCGTCCGGTCCATCAGCGCACCGAAGCCTGCCAGCCGCCGGGCCCTTGCGCGGCAAACCCACTGCCATCGTGACGCAGCCGTGATCGTGGCGATGTTGAACTGATTGATCGTCAAATCAGTTGCAGGACAACCTGATCCATCCGAACAACCGACCGGACTGTCCCTCTGATCCGGGATGCCGGCTCCGTGCATGCCGTAGAAGCCGAGCCATGGGCTGGGCGAGCACAGCCGGCCGACTACCTGTCGCATCCGACCTTGCAGTCCGCCCTCTCGGAGAGCTGAGAACGGCCCAGAGGTCCAGACTTCGCGTTCCTGGCCTTCGCGTCGCGTGAGCCGGGCCGCGGCGCCGAGACGGCCGCCGCTCACCCGACTGGGCCCCGGCAGCCCGAGAAGTACGCGGCGGCGGGCGCCGTTCACCCCGCTCGGGCCCGCGCGATCAGGGGGCGGACAGGCGGTGGCCGTCCGCCGGAGCCCGGCGGCTTTCGCCGGTGACGTCTTCAGCACTCGGCCCACGAGACGCGCCGGGCCGCGGTGAGCGCCGGTCAGCCGACCGAGAACATCTGGTCGCTCGGTACGGTGAGCTTGGGCCTCGTGATGCAGTTCGAGCTCTCCAGGTGGGCGCCTATCTCCCCGTTCCGGCGCGACAGCGTGTCCTTGTAGCAGACCGTCTCCAACGTTCCCATCCAGCCGTCGGCGTACTCCCGCGAGGACCCGAAGTACACCACTAGCGACGTACCCTGTTTGTCCATCTCGACGAAGCCTGAGAGCCCTGTCTGTTGCGTGAGCGAGTCGGCGCTCTGCGGACCGGCCTCGAAGGCCGGAACGAGCTCGGTCGCGAAGCGCTGGGCTACGAGCTCGGCATCCGCGTGAGCCTTCCGCCGGCTCTGCGCCACGATCTGCCTGCTGTGGTAAATGCTGTAGCCGAAGAACGCGGCCACGAGGACAGCGATGACGATCACAGCCGCGCAGCCGACGCGAAGCACCTTCATGAACCCTCTCCAGGGCCGAGGCCGGCGCCCCCTGGGCGTCGGCCTCGGATAGAATGGACGGGGGACAGCGGTCAGTAGTTGTCGACCTGCAAGGCGTTCTCCAGGGCGACCGCGTAGCGCTGCACCCCGCGGTTGTTCGGGTGGTAGCTCTCCATGCTGGGGCAGGGCTTCACGCTTCCAGGGCAGGAGAAGTCCCCACCGCCCGTGGTGGACGGGGCGCTGACGAGATCGTTGATGCCCCCGCCGTTCAGTCCGCAAACCCCGAAGGTGCCGAACTCCCTGCTCACGTCGTAGAAGTTGAGCCAGGAGCCCGCGGACGGCACCTGTCCGACCGCCTGCTGCTCATCGCTCACCATGTAGTCGGCCCAGCCGTTGAGTTCGTTGGCCAGCGGCGGGGTCATCACACTGCATCCGACCTTGTAGTCCGTCATGTCGAACAGCTCGGGATAGCCCAGGAGCACGACCTTGGCGTTCTTGGCCTTCGCGTGTATGTGGGTCAGCAGAGTCTCAAGGGATCCTTCTATGCTGTCGATATTTGATTTGACCGAAGCGTCGGATGGGCAATCCAACAAGGCGCAGTTCTGGACCGTACTGCTGAAGCCCGCGTCGTTTCCACCGGCTGTGAGGACGACCAGCGTGGTGTTGGCGTCCAGGAACCCGGCGGTCAACTGCGGTACCTCGTGGTGCTGGCCGATGTGCCCCCAGATCCGCGTGTTGGTGGTGTCCGTCGCCCCGGTGCTGTCGATGCTCGCCAGGTAGGCACCCGAACAGGCGGTTGAGTGGTAGTCGATGGTGGCGTCGTCGGTGTCGGCCAACTGACCGATCTCGGTGGAGCGGCCCGGGAGCGTGGTCTGCCGGATCCAGGAGTTCTGGCTGCGACGGCAGGCATTCCAACTCCGGCCGGGCGAGCTCTGGCTGCCCAGGTCGGCGTAGGGGCCCACGTCCGTGCCCTGGAGGTACGGCTGGGCGCCCTCGCCGGAGGAGTAGGAGTCGCCCATCTGGACGACGAAGTCCGTCGGCTTGGCGGGCAGTGGCTGGAACGCCGCGGCATCCCAGGCGATGTCCTCGCCGCCGACCCCGATGCCGTCCTGGGTGAAGTTGCTCAGTTCCAGGCCTTGGAAGCTGTTCCCGGCGGTGAAGTCGAAGACTCCGAGGCTGACCCAGCGGTTGCTGGTGGCGTAGACGTTGAGGGTCCGGTTCTCGGTCGTGCCGTCGCCGGGGTGCACGGTGTAGATCGCCTGCTGGGTCTGCGATCCGCTGTCGGGCAGGTGGACGAAGACCCGGGTCCAGGCGTTGACCGGCTGGTTCAGCTTCCAGGTACCGGTGATCGCCATGGGTCCGAACGCCCCCGGCGGTTGGGTGGACAGGTCGCTCGCGGTGTCGTACACCTGGGAGCCGCTGTTGGGAGCACCGCGGGTCCCGACGGGGGGCCGGCGCGATGAAGTGGCGCACCAGAGGTGTCCGGGCGGCCGACCAGCGGGTCGCGCCCACCCGCCTCGGGCCCCGGGACCTCACGGCGGAAGCGGTCACCGGCCTGGTCCAGCGGCCCGCCCGGTCCATCCTCACGATGCTCGGCACGGTGCTCGGGATCGGCGTCTTCGTCGCCGTCCTCGCCCTGACCTCCACCACGACCGGACAGATCGGCAAGTCGTTCAGCGTGCTGAAGGCGAGCACCGTGACCGTCGACGACACCGCCACCAGCTCGGGCTCAGGCTCGGGCCCCGGCGGCACACCCCCCGCGATGAGCTTCCCGGCGGACACGGACACCCGGCTGGCCGCGCTCAGCGGCGTCGTCGACGGCGGTCTGTGGTGGGCGGTCCCGCTGCGAGACCCGGTCATCAGCGCCAGGCCGCCCCAGGGCCCCGGGACCGCGCAGAGCGGTCAGCAGGCGTCCATCGGCCTGTACGCCGCCACCCCCGGCGCCCTGGCGGCCATGCAGACCCGGCTCGGCGCCGGCGTGCTGTTCAACACCTTCCACCAGGACCGCGGCGAGCGGGTCTGCGTCCTGGGCGCCGGCGCCGCCCGCGCCCTGGGCATCTCCCGGGTCGACAACCAGCCCGCCGTCTTCGTCAACGGCGTCGCCTACACGGTCCTCGGCATCATCTCCGACACCCAGCGCCTGCCCGAGGCACTGCTGGGGATGATCATCCCGGGCGGCACCGCACTCGACGCCTACGGCCCGCCCACCGACCAGCCCGCCCAGGCCGTGATCCACGTACGCCTGGGCGCCGCACAGAACATCGCCCGCCAGGCACCGCTCGCGCTGCGCCCCGACAACCCGGGGCTGCTCCAAGCCGTGCCGCCGCCCGACCCCCACACGCTGCGGGACCAGGTCAGCACCGACCTGTCCGGGCTCTTCCTGTTGCTGGCCGGCATCTGCCTGGCGGTCGGCGCGCTGGGCATCGCCAACACCACCCTGGTCGCGGTCCTCGAACGGAGCGCGGAGATCGGCCTGCGCCGCGCCCTGGGGGCCCGCCCCCGGCACATCGGCGCCCAGTTCCTCGCCGAGTCGACCTGCCTGGGCGCCCTGGGCGGCCTGATCGGTACGGCCCTCGGCGTGCTGACCGTGGTCGCCATCTCCCTCGCCGAGCACTGGAGCGCGATCATCGAACCCGCCACCGTCCTGCCCGCGCCCCTCGTCGGGGCCCTGGTCGGCCTGCTCGCCGGCCTCTACCCTGCGCTACGGGCGGCCAGGACGGAACCGCTGGAGGCCCTGCGCCGCTGACGGCGTGGGCGTGGGCGTCGGTGTCAGTGTCAGTGGCTCTCCTCGTGGACCGTCACATAGCCGTCGGCGACCTGGGCGCAGCTCTGCTTCTGGCCGATCGGCAGCGGGTCGGCCATGTCCCGCATGACGGTCAGCCGGTTCTCGTCGTCGACCGCGTTGTTGCGGAGCAGCGTCAGCACCGTGTCGACCTCGGCCGCCAGGGCCGCGTCCTGCTCCTGGCACCGCGCCGCCAGCGTCACGAACGCGCGGTCGTAGTCGGCGTCGCTGCCGATGCCGGCCAGCTTGGCGGCGATGTCCCGCTCCCGCAGTTGCTCCCCCTGCGAACGGGACACCGGCGCGGGCGCGGCGGCCTTCTTCGCCCCGCCGGAGAGCGTCACGCCGAGCACGGCCGCGGCGACGAGGGCCAGCAGGAGCAGGCCTGCCCAGACATTGCGGCGTGAGCCCCGTCCGTCGTCCGCCGTGCGCATGCGCCCTCCGATCATCCGGTTCGTCGACGCACCGAAGCCTGCCAGCTGCCTGGGCGGCGCACCGGGGGCGTGCTGCCATCGTGACGCAGCTGTGATGGTCGCGAGTCCGGACTGACTGATCGTCAATTTCGCTACGCGCCGGCGCCGTGGCTCGTCCGGGACGACCGGAGGGCGCCGTTCACCCCACCGAGGCCCAGGCGGCCGGGGGGCGGTAGGCGGTGGCCATCCGCCAGGAGGTGCGGCGGCGGGTCAGCGGCAGCGGGGCCGGGGCCGGGCGGCCCGGCGCGCGGGCGGCCAGCCGGGCCAGCAGCACGGCGGTCGCGGCCGCGAGCTCGTCGGGGGTCGGGTTGCCGTGGAGTACCTGGATCGTCAGCATCTGGGGCCTCACATCGGGGGGTTGGCGTGCTTCCTGGCGGGCAGGTCGGTGTGCTTGCCGCGCAGCACGGCAAGGGCGTGGGCGAGGACCGAGCGGGTCTCGGCGGGGTCGATGACGTCGTCCACCAGGCCGCGCTCGGCCGCGTAGTAGGGGTGCATCAGCTCCTCGCGGTACTCCTTCACCCGGCGTTCGCGGGCCGCGTCGGGGTCGTCGGCGGCGGCGATCTCCCGGCGGAAGACCACGTTGGCCGCGCCCTCGGCGCCCATCACGGCGATCTCGTTGGTGGGCCAGGCGTAGGAGAGGTCGGCCCCCACGCTGCGCGAGTCCATCACGATGTAGGCGCCGCCGTAGGCCTTGCGCAGGATCAGCTGGATCCTGGGCACGGTGGCGTTGCAGTAGGCGTAGAGCAGCTTGGCGCCGTGCCGGATGATGCCGCCGTGCTCCTGGTCCCGGCCCGGCAGGAACCCGGGGACGTCGACCAGGGTGACCAGCGGGATGCTGAAGGCGTCGCACATCTGCACGAAGCGGGCCGCCTTCTCCGAGGAGTGGATGTCCAGCACGCCGGCCAGGGTCTGCGGCTGGTTGGCGACGATCCCCACCACCCGGCCCTCGATCCGGGCGAGCGCGACCAGCACGCTGGTGGCCCAACTCTCGTGCACCTCCAGGAACTCGCCGTGGTCGACGATCTCCTCGATCACCCGGCGCATGTCGTACGGGTGGCAGCCGGAGGCGGGGACCAGGTCGAGCAGCACCTCGGTGCGGCGCTCCACCGGGTCGTCGCAGGGCACCGCGGGCGGGGTCTCGCGGTTGTTCTGCGGCAGCAGCGAGAGCAGGTAGCGGACCTCCTCCAGGCAGCTGCGCTCGTCGTCGTAGACGAAGTGCGCCACCCCGGAGACGCTGCCGTGCACGTCGGCGCCGCCCAGGCCGTTCTGGCTGATCCGCTCGCCCGTCACCGCCTGCACCACGTCCGGGCCGGTGATGAACATCTGCGAGGTCTCGCGGACCATGAAGACGAAGTCGGTCAGCGCGGGCGAGTAGGCCGCGCCGCCCGCGCACGGACCGAGCATCACCGAGATCTGCGGGATCACGCCGGAGGCCCGCACGTTGCGCTGGAAGATGCCGCCGTAGCCGGCCAGGGCCGTGACGCCCTCCTGGATCCGGGCACCGGCGCCGTCGTTGAGCGAGACCAGCGGGGCACCGGCCGCGATGGCCATGTCCATGATCTTGTGGATCTTCTGCGCGTGGGCCTCGCCCAGCGCGCCGCCGAAGATCCGGAAGTCGTGCGCGTAGACGAAGACCGTGCGCCCGCGCACCAGGCCCCAGCCGGTGATGACCCCGTCGCTGTGCGGCTTCTTCGCCTCCAGGCCGAAGCCGGTGGCCCGGTGCCGGCGAAAGCCCTCGACCTCGTGGAAGGAGCCCTCGTCGAGCAGCAGGTCGATCCGCTCGTGGGCGGTCAGCTTGCCCTTGGCGTGCTGCGCCTCGGTGGCCTGCTCGCTCGGGCCGCACCGCACCCGCTCGCGCAGGTCGTGCAGGGCCGCGGTGCGGGTGCGCAGGTGGTCACCGTCGGGGCTGAGCATGGGGGTGCCGGTCGTGGCGGTCCCGGTGGTGGCGGTGCCGGTGGTGGCGGTGCTCGCTCCGGCGGTGCTCGCTCCGGCGGTGCCGGTCACGTCGGTGCTGATCACGTCGGTGCTGATCATGGCGGTCATTCCTCACCCGTTCCCGAAGTACCGATGGACGGACGGTCGTCGCGCAGCACGGTGCGGCTGCGCACCTGCCAGTCGGCGCCGGAGCCGGTGGCCGCGTGGACCAGGACGTCCTCCAGCACCGTGCTGACGAAGGGCCGCGGCGGGTGGCCCGCCCGGTTCTCCAGCACCAGCACGTAGGAGCGGGCGAAGACCTCGTCGGTGCCCCTGGGTTCCACCGCGAGCGCGCTGAGCACGTGGCGATGGGTCACCCCCTGCGCCTCGCGCGCCGCGACGTTCACCGCGGTGCCCGCCTCGATGGCCGCCCGGCCGCGCACCGGCTCGGGCAGGCCGTTGGAGGCGAAGACGCCGTCCTCGGTGAAGGTGGCCGCCCAGCCGGCGGCGTCGCCGCCGTCGATGGTCCGCATCTGGCGGGCGTAGAAGTCCAGGATCCGCGAATACACGTGCTCAGCCTGCATGCGGTGCAGGGTGGACCGAGGCACTGGAGACGCGCTGGAGCCAATCTGTTCGAGTGCCGTACGAGGGCGACCGGCGATGCTGCGCGAGCCGACACTCTGCCCCGGGAGGGACCCCATGCCGCTGATCGACCTGTCCGCCACGGTGGATGCCAATCTCTGGGAACCCGACACCGTCACCCACACCACCCTGTCGGCGGCCGAGGGCGCCAAGCACATGACGGACGGGATGCGCGCCGCCTTCGGCATCGACTTCTCCCCCGAGGAGCTGCCGGGCGGCGAGTTCCTGACCAACGACCTGATCTCGCTGACCACCCACACCGGGACGCACGTCGACGCCCCCGCGCACTACGGCACCCGGCCGGACGGCACCGAGGGCCGGACCATCGACCAGCTGCCGCTGGACTGGTTCCACCGCCCCGGCTTCGTCCTGGACCTGCGGGAGCTGCGCGAGCGGGGGCGCGGTGTGGCCGACGCCGGGGACCTGCGGACGGCGCTGGCGCGGATCGACTACGCACCGCGGCCGCTGGACATCGCGCTGCTGCACACCGGCGCCGACGCCTGGGGCGGCACCCAGCGCTACTTCACCGAGTTCACCGGCCTGGACGGCTCGGCCACCGCGTTCCTGCTCGACCTCGGGATCCGGGTGATCGGCACCGACGCCTTCAGCCTGGACGCGCCCTTCGGCGACATCATCGCCCGCTACCGCGCCACCGGGGACCGCTCGGTGCTCTGGCCGGCCCACTTCGCCGGGCGGGAGCGGGAGTACTGCCAGATCGAGCGGCTGGCCGGGCTGGCGGCGCTGCCCCGGCCGCACGGGTTCACGGTGAGCTGCTTCCCGGTCAAGATCGCCCGGGCCGGGGCCGGCTGGACCCGCGCGGTGGCGCACCTGGACGACGGCGAGGCGTAGCGCCTCGGCGGCGAGGACCGGCGGGGCCGGACGGGGGCCGGCCCGCTGATCAGGCCGACTCGGGCGTGATCCGGCGGCGGGCCACCTGCCAACCGCCGCTCTGGGCGCCCCCGGTGCCCTGAGCGGCCTGGGCGGCCTGGGCGCCCTGCCAGACCAGCTCGTCGCTCAGCAGGGCGCCCGCCAGGGTGCGCGGGCGCTCGCCCGGCACGGTGGCGATGATCAGCGTGTGCGCCTCGGTGGTCAGCCGCCCGTCCGGATGGCGCCGCACGGTCAGACCGCTGATCAGATGCCGGTTGACCTGGCCGGTGGCCGCGCGTTCGGCCCGCCTGGCCCGGCTGTGCTCGACGATCGCGGCCCGGCCGCGCAGTGGCTGCGGGGCGCCGGTCGCGCCGAACTCGGCCTCGGGGTGGAAGGTCGCGCCGTAGCCGTCCAGGTCGCCGTCGTCCACCGCCTGCGCCTGGCGGGCGTAGAACTGCAGCAGTTGCTCGTGGAGGTGGTCGGTGCGGGCCCGCATCTCGGCGCGCAGCGCGGCCCGGTCGACCTTGCCGTTGGTCGGCCGGCGCGGGATCGCCGCGAGCGGCTCGGCGTGGGCGATCCGCTGGGCCGGTGGCAGGCCCGCGTTGACCTCGGCGAGCACCTCGGCCAGTGCCGCGTCGGGGCCGTCCGCGCCGCTCTCCTGCGGGACGACGAAGGCCATCGGCACCCGGCACGCGTCCGATCCCTCCGCAGCCGATCCCTCCCCAGCCGGTCCCTCGGCGCCCGGCCCGTCGACCACCGCGGCGTCGCGCACCGCCGGATGAGCCAGCAGGGCGCGTTCCAGCTCCGAGGGGCAGACCAGCTCGCCCGCCCGGTGGAAGACGTCGGCCACCCGGTCCAGCACGAACAGGTAGCCGTCCTCGTCCAGCCGCACCACGTCGCCGGTGGCGAACCAGCCGTCGGCGTCGAACGGTGCCAGGTCCGGCCGGTCCAGGTAGCCGAGCATCAACTGCGGCCCCTGCACGAGCAGTTCCCCGGGGTTGCCGGGCGGCAGCGGCTGCCGGGTGACCAGGTCGACCACCTGGGAGCGGGTGCCGGCGAGCACCGGGCCGGCCGAGCCGGGGCGCGGGGCGCGGGGGCCGTCGGAGTGCAGCAGGTAGGCCGCCTCGGTGAGCCCGTAGCCCTGGAAGACCGGGACGCCGAACTGCTCGGTGAGGGCGCGCACCACGGGCGCGGGCAGCGTCGCGTTGCCGGCCGCGATCTGGCGCACGGTACGGAACTTGACCGCGCCGAGGCCCGGGTCGGCGGCGAAGCGGGCCAGTGTCACCGGCAGCGCGTAGTAGTGGGTCGCACCGTGGCGGTCGGCCGGCTCGACGGCCTCGGCGGCGCTGCCGGGCAGTGGGCCGGGGGCCAGGATCTGCGCGGCACCGGCGCCGACCGCCGCGTTGAGGTGCAGCGGGGAGAAGATCGGCAGGTGGGCGAGGAGCGTCGAGTCGGCGTCCACCCGGTGCGCCAGGGCGAACTGGGCGGCGCAGGCCTTGATCGCGCGGTGGCCCAGCGCGACCGCCTTGGCGGGGCCGGTGGTGCCGCTGGTGAAGGTGACGGCGGCCAGGTCGGCGGGGTCGGGCACGGTCGAGGCGGCGGCCATGATCCGACGGATCGCCGGCTCGGCCCCTCCCGCCCCTTCCCCGATCACCAGGACCTGCTCCAGCAAGGGCAGTTCGGCGCGCAACCGGTCGATCCGGTCCGCCAGCCCGGGGCCGACCAGGGCGACGGCGACCCTGGCGGCGGCCAGCAGGTGGCGCAGCGCCGGGTCGGGCAGCAGCGGGTTGAGCGGCACCACCGTGTTGCCGCTGCGCAGCACCGCGTAGTAGCCGACCGGGAAGTCCTGGTGCAGCACGGAGGAGACCGCGATCCGCACTCCGCGGCGGCCCAGGCCGCTCGCGAACCGCCCCGCCCACGCGTCGACCCGGCCCTCCAACTCGGCGAAGCTCAGCGACCCGGCCGGGGTGTGCAGCGCCGCACGGTCCGGGTGGCGGCGGGCGGAGTCGGCGAGCAGCACATCGGCCGTGCCGGGCGGTACGGTGAGCATCGGGGCCCTCCTGTTGTGATGAGTTGACTGATCGTCAGCGGCGCTGCTCGGCGAACTCCTTGGCGTGGCGCAGCGTGGTGGCGCTGTTGGTGCCCAGCGCGTGGCGGACCCGGGCGCGGGCCTGCGCGGTGGTGGCGTCCGGGCCGAGCAGCTCGGCGACACCTGCCGGATCGAGGGTGACGGTGTGCCAGGAGGTGGCGAGCAGGCCGGGGCCGCCGTCCGGATCGGGCTCGATCACCCAGCGGCCGGTGTGCGCGGCCATCACCGGTGAGACCTTGACCTGCTTGTAGACGATGGTGCCGCGCTCGGCGAACGGCACCCGCACCGACGTGGTGGTGTGCACGCTGCCGTCCGGCGCGCGGGTGTCCATCTCCAGGTACTGCACGCCGTCGCGCTCGCTCAGGTCGAGCCGGGCCACGTGCGGCAGCCGGGCCGGCCACTGGTCGGCCCGGTTGAGGAAGTCGAAGACGTCGGTGGCCGCGCCGTCGATCCGGACCGAGTCGCTGAAGGTGAAGCGCAGGGCCCCGTGGGCCTCAGCGCCTTCGGCCTCAGCGCCTTCGGCCTCAGCCCCGTCGACCCCGACCCCGTCAGCCCCGGCCTCGGCGGCCGCCGCGAGGGCGCTCAGCTCGGCGGCGCTGTTGCGGTCGATGGCCTGCTCGATCCAGCGCACCGCCGCCGGGTCGTCGTCGAGGGCCGCGAAGTCGTGCAGCAGCACCACCTCACTGCCGCCCTCGACCGCGGCGACCTGCCACTCGCCGCCCATCGCGGCGACCGGCGGGGAGGAGACCAGCTGGCGGAAGGTGATCCGGCGGCCGACCGGGTCGAGCGAGCGCCGGGAGGTCCAGTTGCGCACCTCGCCGTTGGCGAACGCCCAGATCCGCAACAGCTGTTCACCCCCGGCCGCGCCCTGCTCGATCTCGGCGTGCACGGTGGGTCCGAAGACCTGCGGCCAGCCGGCCGCGTCGGCGATCAGCGCGAAGACCGCCTCGGGCGGCGCCGCGACGGTGATCCGGTGCCGGGTGACGTGGGTGGTGGCCAGTGCCACGGCGGTACTCCTCCTGCTGAAACGATGGGCCGATGCGCTGGTGGACCGATGCGCTGGTGGACCGATGCGCTGGTGGACCGATGCGCCGATGCGCCGGCGTGAACGGCCTGGGCGCCTCTGCCGCCGTCAGTAACTGCCCAGCCCTCCGCAGACGTTGAGCGCCTGCGCGGTGATCGCGGCGGCGTGCCCGCCGGCCAGGTAGCCGACCATCGCGGCCACCTCCTGCGCGGTGGTGTAGCGGCCCAGCGGGATCTTCGCCTCGAACCGGGCCAGCACCTCCTCCTCGGTGACACCCCAGTGGTCGGCGTAGCCCAGCCGGACCCGCTCGGCCATCGGCGTCTCCACGTACCCGGGGCAGACCGCGTTCACCGTGATCCCGCTCGTCGCCAGTTCCAGGCCGAGTGCCTTGGTGAAGCCGATCACCCCGTGCTTGGAGGCCGAGTAGGGCGCGGCGAGCAGCACGCCCTGCTTGCCGCCGGTGGAGGCGATGCTGATGATCCGCCCGCCGGCGCCCCGCGATGCCCCCGCCGCCCCCGCCGCAGCCCGCGACGCCGCGCCCTCGCGCATCCGGCCGGTGGTCAGCACCTCGCGGGTGACCCGGAAGACGCTGGTCAGGTTGGTCTCGATGACGTCGTCCCAGAGCTCGTCGGGGATCTCCTCGGTCCGGCCGCCACCGCCCCGGCCCGCGTTGTTGACCAGCACGTCGACGGGGCCGTGGGCGGCCACCGCCCGCTCGACCAGCGTCCGCACGTCGGCGGCCGAGCGGACGTCCGCGCGAGTGCCGGCGACCTCCAGGCCGCGTCCGCGCAGCTTGTCGACCACCGTCTCGACGACCCCGGCGTCCCGGCCGCAGAGGAACACCGCGTGCCCCTGCTCGGCCAGCAGCTCGGCCGTCGCCAGCCCGATCCCGCTCGTGCCCCCGGTGACCAGGGCCGTCCTTCGCCGCTGCTCGGTCATCAGCTGCCGCTCCTCCCAGACGCGTACCGCCACAGGCGTATTCCGCCGTGAGCTTCACAGCGCGGGCTCGGCACCGGCTAGAGGGCAGCTCGATCCGGGTGCACCCGCTCGGCCCAGCGGACCACGAGCGGCACGGCCAGTCCCGCCGCGACGAAGACGCCGCCCAGCAGGATCCAGCCCGGGGCGCCCCAACTGACGCAGAGCAGGCCCAGGAGGGAGGGCGCGGCAACGTCCGCCAGCCCGTTGCCGATCTTGGCGATGCCGGTGTACTGGCCCTGCGCGTGGGCCGGCGCCAGGGCGTAGCGCAGCTGGACCGCCCCGGCGGACTGGAGGATCTCGCCGACCGTGTGGACCGCGCCGCCGACCGTGATCAGCAGCACCGCGAGCGGACCCGGCAGCCCGGCGGTGAGCCCGATCAGCGTCATCCCGACCAGGAACGCCCACCCCGAGCGGCGCCAGGCGCGCGCGCCGGTGGCGTTGGTGTCGATCCCCCGGGCCACCCGGACCTGCAGGCCCACCACCATCAGCGTGTTGACCAGCGCGCTCGCCCCGGCGAACCAGCGCGGCGCGTGCGTGTGCTCGACGATCCACAGCGGCAGCGCGAAGATCAGCACGTCGCCCTGGAGCGAGGTGATGGCGCTGAGCACCGAGAAGACCAGGAACGGGTAGTCCCTGGCCGCGCTCGTCCGCTCACTGCCCGGCGGCGCGGGCACCGGCGGCACCGACGGCAGCCGGCGCGCGATGACGGCGGTGGCGACGAAGCTGAGGGCGTTGCCGAGCACCAGGCAGTCGTAGGCGGTGCGGGTGTCGACCTGGACGACCAGCGCGGCCAGCACCGCGCTCAGGCTGCCGGCCAGGTTCACCAGCGCGCGCATGTAGGCCCGGAAGGCGGCGGGCCGCCGCCCGGCCAGCCCCCGGGTCAGCGGCGCCCTGGCCGCCTGGCTGGCGGAGCCGGCCAGCTCGGTCAGGCAGACCACGACGACGAAGAGCCAGAAGGTGTGCACCAGCACCAGCGCGGCCATCGCCAGGGCCTGCGCGAGCAGGGTGAGCAGATAGACCTCGCGCGGCCCGCGCCGGTCCGCCAGCCGCCCGACCGGGATCCCGGAGAGCAGCCCGACCAGCGCGCCGATCCCCATCCCCAGCCCGACCCGCGGCAGCGGCAGCCCGACCGAGCGGGTGAAGAAGAGCGCGGCGCTGATCATGAAGACGCCGCTGCCCACCTGGTTCACGAAGCTCGCGGTCGCCAGCGTGCGCCGCGGTCCGGGTTCGAGCAGCAGGCCGCGCGCGACGAGCCAGGACGGAGCGGGGGCGGGGGCGGCGGCGGCAGCGGCAGCGGCAGCGGCAGCGGCAGCGGCGAGCGGGGGTACCGGCGTGCTGGATGTGGTGTCCACGGACAGGGGTCACCCATTTCTGCGGGAACGGGAAGGGGAGACCTCGGAGTATGGGGGTGCCGCGAGCGCCGGGAGAAGGTGTGCCGAGCGGGGGGAAACTCACACCCGGTACGGGAACGAACGGGCTGCGGGATGGCGTTGGACGATATGAGAAGGGGCGGGGAGAAGGCGGAGGAACCGGGCGTCGGGCGGACAATTCGGCGTGGCGGGCGGCCTGACGCTCCATCGGCGACCGGCGGGCGCGGCGAAAACCCCGGCCGCGCGCCCAAGAGGTGGGCGGCGGCCGGGGGGTGGTGGTGCGGGATCGGCGGCCCGGGGTCAGGCGGCCGCGATCGGGCGGACCTCGGCGAGCTGGTGCGGGGCCTGGACCTGGTGGACGGCGGTGAGGAACTCGCGGGGGGTCTCGGCGCCGATCGCCTCCTCGGGCAGCTCGATGCCGTAGTCGCGCTGGATGCGGCCGGTCACCTGGAGGATCGCCAGCGAGTCGTAGCCGAGCTCGTAGAACGAGGTGTCCAGGACGTCGCCGTCCAGGTCGACCGCCTCGTCCTCGCCCGCGCACTCGCGCAGCAGCCGGGTGAGGTCGGACAGTTCAAGGAGGGGCATGTGCCACGTCCTTTCAGAGTTGGGGCTTTCCGGGGGGGGGTGTCGGGTCAGGGAGCGGCACGCACCACCACGGCGGCGTTGAAGCCGCCGTAGCCGCGCGCGAGGACCAGGGCGGTGCGCAGCGGGGCCGGCCGGGCCGCCCCGCAGACCAGGTCGAGCCGCAGCTCGGCGGCGGGCTCGCGGACCGGGCCGCTGGGCGGGATGACGCCGTCGCGCAGCGCGAGCAGGGCGGTGGCCACGTCCAGGGCCGCGCCGCCGGCCAGCCGGCCGGTCAGGCTCTTGGGCGCCGTGACGGGCACCCCGTGCGGGCCGAAGAGCTCGGCCAGCGCGGCGGCTTCGGCCCGGTCGAGCTCGGGCACGCCGGCCGCGTCGGCGAAGACCACGTCGATGGCGGCCGGGGCGAGCCCGGCGTCGGTCAGCGCGAGCGCGGCCGCCCGGCCCAGGCCGGGGGGCCGGCCGGTGTCCGGCGCGGGATCCATGGTGGCGGCGTAGCCGGCGAGTTCGCCGTACGGACGGGCGGCGCCCCGCGCGCGGGCGGCACCGGCGTCCTCCAGAACCAGGATCGCGCCGCCCTCACCGGGCAGGTAGCCGCTCGCCGCGGCCGCGAAGGGCAGGTACTCGTTCGCCTCGCTGACCCGGCCGGTGGCGAGTTGGGCGACCCAGCCCCAGGGGCAGAGCGCGCCGTCGACGCCGCCGGAGAGCATCAGCGGGGTTCCCTTGCGGATCTGCCGGCGGGCCTGGCCGAGCGCGTCCAGGCCGCCCGCCTGCTCGGTGACCAGCACGCCGCTGGGGCCCTTGGTGCGGTTGCGGATCGAGATCTGGCCGGTGTTGACGGCGTAGAACCAGGCGAACGACTGGTAGGCGCTGACGTGGTCGCGCCCGTGCTCCCAGAGCGCCTGCAACTCCCGCTGCCCGAACTCCACTCCGCCGCCCGAGGCGGCCGTGACCACGCCGGTGCCGTACTCGGGGAGGTCTGCGGCCGACACGCCCGCGTCGCGCAGCGCCTGGTCGGCGGCGACCAGGGCCAGCCTGGTCATGTGGTCGGTCTGCGGCAGCAGTCGGCTGGGCAGGTGCTCGGCGGCGGTGAAGTCGGGGACCTCACCGGCCACCGAGGCCGGGTAGCCGCTCGCCTCGAAGCGGGTGAGCGGGCGCAGGCCGCTGGTGCCGGCCAGGGTGGCGGCCCAGTACGCCTCGGCGCCGAGGCCGTTGGGGGCGAGCACGCCGAGACCGGTGATCACCGCACTCATCGCCGCACCTCCGGCCTGGCCAGCACCATCGCGCTCTGGAAGCCGCCGAAGCCGCTGCCCACGCTGAGCGCCACGTCGGTGCGCTGCTCGCGGGCGTGCAGCGGGATGTAGTCGAGATCGCAGTCGGGGTCCGGCTCGTGCAGGTTGGCGGTGGGCGGCAGCACCCCGTGCTCCAGCGCGAGCGCGCAGGCGGCGACCTCCAACGCGCCGACCGCGCCCAGCGAGTGGCCGATCATCGACTTGATCGAGCTGACCGGGGTCTCGTAGGCGTGCTGACCCAGGCTCAGTTTGAAGGCCGCGGTCTCGTGCCGGTCGTTCATCCGGGTGCTGGAGCCGTGTGCGTTGACGTAGTCGACGGCGCTCGGCGCGAGCCTGGCCTCGTCCAGTGCGGCGCCGATCGCGGCGGCCAACTCGCGTCCGTCCGGCTTGAGTCCGGTCATGTGGTAGGCGTTGCAGCGGGAGGCGTAGCCGGCGATCTCGGCGTAGATCCGGGCGCCGCGGCGGCGTGCGCTGCCGAGCTCCTCCAGGATCAGCACGGCCGCGCCCTCGCCCAGCACCAGGCCGTTGCGGGTGCGGTCGAAGGGGCGGGAGGCGCCGCTCGGGTCGTCGTTGCGCGGGGTGGTGGCGTGGATCGCGTCGAAGCAGGCGGCGGTGATCGGGGTGATCGGCGCCTCGGTGGCGCCCGCGACCATCACGTCCGCCGTGCCCTCGCGGATCAGCTCGACGGCGTGGCCCAGCGCGTCCAGGCCCGAGGTGCAGCCGGTGGAGACCACGGCGGCCGGGCCCTCGGCGCCGGCCACCCGGGCCACGTCGGCGGCGATCGAGCTGGGCACGAAGTGCCGGTAGAGCTCGGGGACGGCCGACTCGTGGTCGACGGTCCAGCGGCGCCCGCGCTCGCTGACCACGACGTACTCGCGCTCCAGGCTGGTGGTGCAGCCGACGGCGGTGCCGATCGTGGTGCCGATCCGGCCCGGGTCGAGCGCGCCGGTCGCCAGGCCGCTGTCGGCCAGTGCCTCGCGGGCGCTGACCACGGCGAACTGGGCCGCCCGGTCGAGCCGCGTGCTCTCCTGGACCGAGAGCCCGGCGATGGCCGGGTCGAAGTCGCTCTCGGCGGCCACCTGGGAGCGGTAGCCGGTGGCGTCGAAGAGGGTGATGGTGCGCCCGGCGGGACGGCCGGCCGTGAGCATCTCCCAGTAGGCCTCGACCCCCGGGCGGCCGGGCGCGACCACGCCCAGCCCGGTGACGACCACGCGGCGGGTCATGGCCGCCCTGCTCTCACTCGGTGCCGCACTGTGCTTCCTCTCCCCGTGCCAAGTCCCTGAAGTCCCGTCAGTATTCGCACGCCTGCTGGAGCCGGGCTCGAAATCGGCCCGGCCCGGCCTTCCGGCACTCCGGCGTTCCGGCGTTCCGGCGTTCCGGGCAGGTTCAGCGGGCGCCGTCGGCGTCGAGCAGTTCGACCACCGCGCAGGTCCAGCTGAACCCGGCGCCGATCCCCGCCAGCAGGCAGCGCTGGCCGGGCCGCAGCGCCCCGCTGCGCCGCAGCTGGTCCAGGCCCGCGAACTGGTCGGCCGCGCCCAGGTGGCCGATGCCGCGGCTCCACTCCCAGGTGGAGCGGGCCGGGTCGATGCCGAACGGCTGGAAGAAGGTCGCCTCCAGTCGGCGGCGGCCCAGGTGGGGCAGCACGAACCAGTCGATCTCGCCGAGTTCGAGCTCCGCCTCGGCCAGCGCGGTCTTCAGCGCGGTGCGCTGCCCGGCCGATACCCGGCTGACGCAGAAGGAGGTGCTCGCCCGGGCGAAGTAGTCCTGCTTGGCCCGCTCCAGGTCGATCACCGGGCGGCGTTCGAAGGGGGCCGCGCCGAACGGGTCGTCGCCGCGGTGCATGCCCTCCAGCTCCGGGTCGGAGACGGTGGCCACACTGCGCAGCCGGGCGAACCCGCCGCGCCGGGAGAGCAGCAGGGCCGCGCCGCCGTCGGCGTAGAGCGTGCCGGGGTCGCCGGACCAGCGGTCGAAGCCGGGCGGGCAGAACCGGTCGCCGGCGGTGAGCAGCGCGCCGTCCAGCTCGGGTGAGCCGGCCAGGTAGCCCGCGGCGAGCTGGAGCGCGGCCATCCCGCCGTTGGAGAGCTGGCGGACCTCGATCGCCGGGCAGGGCCCGTCCAGCACCTCGCGCTGCAGGTAGGAGGCGGGCGCCCAGAGGTCGTGGCCCTGGTAGTAGACGCTGGCGTGCAGCAGCAGGTCGACCTTGACCGGCCGGTGGGCCGCCAGCGCGTCGGCCAGCGCCAACCGGGCGGCCGCCGCGGCGAACTCGGGGCCCGCGGTGCCCTCCGAGACGGTGACGGCGAGCGCGCCGGTCTGGCGCGCGGTGCGGGCGTCCAGCAGGCCCTGCTCGACCGCCGCCGCCACCTCGACGGGAGCGGGCAGGCTGCTGCCGTGCCCCGCGAGGTAGATGTCCTGGTGCCGCACGACGCCCTCCAGACCCGGGCCGGCTACGGGCACCCGCCGCTGGGGGGTGCGGCCCGCCGGTCATGCTCCGGCGACGGCCTCGAAGGGCAGTGGAGCGGAGGCGAGTTCAACGCCCGTGGGCAGCCCGGTGCGGCCCTCGCCGAGATCGCCGAGGGCCACGCTGGCCAGGTAGCGGCCGTCCACCAGGCCGCTGCCGAAGCTCCAGTGCGCGCCGCCCGCGGGCTGGTGGCCCGGCGGGGCGCCACCGGGCGGGCCCGGCGGTCCGGCCGCGTCGGCGGCTCCGGCTGCTCCGGCTGCTCCCGGCGGCCGGGGCAGGGTGCCCGGCGGACCGTCCAGGGCGAAGCCGAAGCGGGTGAAGCGCAGCCGCAGGCCCGCGCCGATCGCCTTGCTGTAGGCCTCCTTGAGCGTCCACAGCCGCACCAGCGCGTCGTTGCGGAGCTCGGCGGGCAGCGACTCCAGCGCCGCCCGCTCCTCGGCCGTGCAGGCGTAGAGCTCGACACCGGTGCCGTACATCCGCCGGGTCGCCACCTCCGCGTCGACCCCGATCACCCCGCGCCGGCTCAGGCCCACCAGCATCAGCCGCTCGGTGTGGCTGAGGCTGATGTCCAGCTGCTCGCAGCCGCGCAGGTACGGGCGGCCGCCCAACCGGTAGGCCACGTCCAGCAGGTGCGGCGGGCAGTCGAAGACCGCGGCGGCGGTGGTCTTGAGCAGCAGCCGGGAAGCGACGAAGCGGGCCCTGGCCTCGGGGTGGCCCAGGGTGCGCTGGCGGATCCAGTCGCGGCCGAGCAGCGGGCGCAGCTCCGGGGCGTCCAGGTCGGCCGGCAGCCAGTCGTCCCGCCTGCCGTAGACCACGGCGACGCCCCGGTGCGCCATCGACTCCCTGACCCGGTGCCAGGGGCCGTGCCGACCGGGCGCCAGGTACGGTTCGCCGACCAGTGCCTCCAGCTCCTGCACCGGACCGAACGCCATGGCCATGACTACCCTTCACCAAGCGCGGATAAAGTGCCACGTTGGCACCGCCCGCTCGAAGGATGCTTGACCCACGAAGCGTCCGCCGACCGGGCCCTGCCGCCGACCGCCGCGACGCGCGATGATCGACCTGACCTCCGACCAGACTTTCGGCCACCCGCACGGCTTCCAGCCAGCCTCCAGCGCCGCCTGCCAGCCTTCGCTCCCGACCGCACGACCATCATTCCAGGGAGTAACGCTCATGGCCCTCAAGCGGGTTCAGCTTCTCGTGGCCGCGGCCGCACTGACCGCCGGCGCCCTCGCCGTGACCACCGCCGCCACCGCCCAGGCCTCGGACCGCCCCGCGGCCCACCCCGGCCACGGCTGCGCCGGGCTGGTCGGCAAGTCGCTGGAGATCACCTTCGACAACGGCCTGGACATGAGGTTCGACTACGCCGCCGACGGCACCCAGCTCACCGGCACGGTGGTCGCCCCCGGCAACTCGGGCGGTGCGGCCGGGGTGGTCAACACCGTGCCGGTCTCGATCGGCCAGGCCGCCAAGAACGTCTACTTCAGCAACTGGAACGAGCACAGCGGCCTCACCGTCAGCCTGACCCAGAACCTCAAGTCGGGCACCGCGCAGGCCTACTGGTCCTTCCCGACCACCGGCGACGTCCGGGCCGGCCAGCTGCACACGGGCACCATCCGCTGCCTGAGCTGATCGGCGGCGGGGACGGACGCGATCCGCCGGGTGGTCTCGTAGCTCGTGACGAACGCGCTGCGCCGCGGGTGACCAGGCACACCGCCGGGGTCAGGTGGCCGTTGCGCGGCTCTGACACAGTTCGATCAACCGCTCCCAGGCGGGCACCGGCTTGCCGGTCTGCGCCGCCATCAGCGTGACGGCGACCAGGGCGTCGAGAGCCAGGATCGGCTCGGCTCCGTCCGAGCCCGGCGCCTGGAGTCCGCCGAAGCCGTTCACCTCGTCGGCGAGTGCCTCCAGGCGCGGGTCGTTCCGGTCCCAGCCGGCGGCCTGGTCCGCGGTCAGGTACAGCCGCTGGAAGGCGGGGTCCTCGAACATCGCCCGCTTCTGCAGCGCCCACCCCGGCACCTGGTCGGGATACTGCGCCACCAGCAGGATCCACGAGTCGCGCTCGGTCCGCACCGCCTCCGGGCTGAGTCCGATCTGCTGGATGCGGTCCAGCAGGACCACGACCTCCTCCGGCAGGAACAGCCGGTCGCCGGCGGACAGTTCGGCGATCCGGCTGCGGCGCCTCTTCAAGTCCCTGATCTGCTCCTTCAGATCGTCGTCGATCGCCGCGACCGAGGACGAGAACTGTGCGGGCGAGGCTCCCATCAGCTCCTCGATCCGCGCCAGTGGGACACCCGCGTCCGACAGGGTCCTGATCCGCACCAGCGTGACGATCGCGTCGGCTCCGTAGCGCCGGTACCCCGAGACATCGCGCGCCGGCTCGGGCAGCAGCCCCCTCTGGTGGTAGTGGCGGATGGCCCGCACCGTCACGCCCAGATAGGCCGCGACCTGGCCGATCGTCAACAACAGTGATCCCCCGCAAACCTGTGGAACAGACCGCTTGACCTTGACCCTGCGTCAGGGTCGAACGCTCTACCCATGAACACGACGACAACGTATCGACAGGCTACCGAAGCCGCCTTCGCCCGGCCCACCGCGATCACCGCGACCGGCCTGCGCAAGTCCTACGGCGACCAGCTCGTTCTGAACGGCATCGATCTGACCGTCACCGCGGGCACGGTCTTCGCCCTGCTCGGTCCGAACGGGGCCGGCAAGACCACCACGGTGCAGATCCTCTCGACGCTGATCGAGGCCGACGGCGGCCAGGCGCAGGTGGTCGGCCACGATCTGGCCCGCGATCCCGGCGGCGTGCGGGCCTCGATCGGGGTCACCGGCCAGTTCTCGGCCGTCGACGGCCTGCTGACCGGCCGGGAGAACCTGATCCTGATGGCGGACCTGCACCACCTGGGACGATCCGAGGGCCGGCGCCGCGCCGACGCCCTGCTGGAGCGGTTCGACCTGGTCGAGGCCGCGAAGAAGCCCATCTCGACCTACTCCGGCGGCATGCGTCGCCGGCTCGACCTGGCGATGACCCTGATCGCCGACCCGCGCCTGATCTTTCTCGACGAGCCGACCACGGGCCTGGATCCGCGCAGCCGCCGCGACCTGTGGGAGATCATCCGCGGTCTGGTCGCCGGCGGGGTCACGATCTTCCTGACCACGCAGTACCTGGAGGAGGCCGACCAGCTCGCCGACCGGATCGCCGTGCTGGACCAGGGCGAGCTGGTGGCCGAAGGGACCGCGGCCGAACTCAAGCGCCTGATCCCCGGCGGCCACATCCGGCTGCGGTTCGCCGACGCGCCGCACCTGGAGGCGGCTGCCCGGATCCTGGAAGTGACCTCACGCGACGACGACGCGCTGACCCTGCAGATCCCGAGCGACGGCGGGGTCGCGTCCCTGCAGTCCCTCCTCGACCGGCTCAAGGCCGAGGCCGTCAGCGTCGAGGAGCTCTCCGTGCACACCCCGGACCTGGACGACGTCTTCCTCGCCCTGACCGGCAACCGCAGCAACCCCGCCACCGACAAGGAGATCTCCGCATGAGCACCAGGACCTACGCCCTGACCGACACGGCCACGATGCTGCGGCGCAACCTGCGTCACACAGTGCGCTATCCCGCCATGACGACCGGGTCCGTCTTCGGTCCGGTGATCATGCTGTTGCTCTTCGTCGGAGTCCTCGGCAAGACGCTGGGCGCCGGGATCGCCGCGGCGGGCGGGCACCACGGGGGTGGGTACATCGACTACATCGCGCCCGGCATCATCATCACGGCGGTGGCATCGGGCAGCATGGCCACGGCGGTGGCGGTCTGTGCGGACATGACCGAGGGCATCGTCGACCGGTTCCGCACCATGCCGATCGCCCGAGGCTCCATCCTGACCGCACACGTGATCAACAGCCTGATCACCACCGTGGTGAGCACGGCGTCGGTGATCGCGGCCGCCCTGCTCCTGGGCTTCCGGCCCACCGCCCATCCCGCCGCCTGGGCCGCCGCGGCCGCGCTGCTCCTGCTGCTGGCCTTCGCCCTGACCTGGCTCGCCGTGGCGATCGGGCTGGTCTCGGGAACGCCCGAAGCGGCCAGCAACAGCCCGCTGCCGATCATCTTCCTCCCGTTCATCGGCAGCGCCTTCGCCCCCGCCGGCTCGATGCCGCCCGGCGTCCGCCAGTTCGCCGAGTACCAGCCCTTCACCCCCGTCATCGAAACGATCCGCGGCCTGCTGACCGGCACCCCGATCGGCCAGAACGGCATCCTCGCGATCGCCTGGTGCATCGTCATCGCCCTCGGCGGCTACCTCTGGGCCCGCACCGGGTTCAACCGGAACCGCGCCCGCTAGGCGGCGAAGGTTGCCTGACCCGGCACTAGGGCACCAGCTGCGCCCGGCCGAAGTCCAACTCGCGCTCCGGCGCCGAGCCGAGGATGGCGCGCTCCAGGTGCTGCAGGCGCGGGCCGGGCTCGGTGCCCAGCTCGGTGGTCAGGTCGCGACGGATGCGGCGGAAGGCGCCGAGGGCGTCCACGCTACGGCCGCAGCGGTGGAGCACCCTCATGTACTGCTCGCAGAAGCGCTCGTTCAGGCGGTACTCGGTGGTCAACGCGGCGAGCTCGCCCAGCAGTTCGCTGTGTCTACCGATGGCGAGGCCGGCTTCGGTGCGGCGTTCGACCAGGGTGATCCTGCGGTCCTCCAGGTAGCGCGCCTCGGCCTGCAGCCGGGGGCCGAACTCCACGTCGAGCAGCGCGGCGCCGCGCCAGACCCGGTCGGCCTCGCGCAGCAGCCGCTGGGCGGTGGCGGGGTCGCCCAGTTCCAGCGCCCGCAGGCCCATCTGCCCGAGCCGGTCGAACTCGGCCACGTCGCAGGCCTCCGGCGGCGCGGCCAGCTGGTAGCCGCCGAACGCGGTGCGCAGCAGGCTCTTGGCGCCGCCGTCCGGATCGGCGACGCCGGCCAGCGCCGTCTCCAGCAGCCTGCGCAGTTGCAGGATGTAGGTCTGCAGGGTGGTGAGCGCGCTGGTCGGCGGGTGGCCGTCCCAGAGCTCCTCCAGGATCACCGGGACCGGGACCACCTGACCGGCCCGCACCGCGAGCAGGGCCAACACGTTCCGGGGCTTGGCCGCGGTCGGCACCACCGAGGTGCCGTTCACCGTCACGGTCAGCGGGCCGAGTACGCCGATCCGAAGGTCCATGCGGGCTCTCCTCTCACGCCTGTCAGCTGGTCGGGGCGGCGCGGCGGTCCGCGCGGCGGCGCGTCAGTGCGCGCTGCCCGCCACCCGCAGCGCCCGCTGGATCGCGCCGAGCATCCGGGTGTCCAGCGTGGTGGCCGCGCGGGTGTCGCTGATCCGGCCGCGGCCCGCGTCGTGCAGGGCCAGCCCGGCCAGGTGGCGCTCGCCCACCCGCAGCGAGCGGAAGGACCAGGCGTCCCGGTCGGCCGGCGTGCCGTCGGCACGCCGCAGCCGGGGCGGCTCCTCGTCCACCTGGAACCCGAACTCCGTGAAAGGAAAGTACATCCCCTGCCCAAGTGCCTTGGTATAAGCCTCCTTGAGCGTCCATTGACGCACCAGGCGCTCGTTGCGGCCGGCCTCGGGCGTGGCCGCGAGCAGCCTGGTCTCGTCCGGGGTGCACATCTGCGCCTCGCCGCCGCTGCCGTAGAGCCGGCGGTCGATCAGCTCGACGTCCACGCCGATCAGGCCCAGCGTGCTCAGGCCCACCAGCATCAGGTCGCCGGTGTGGCTGAGGTTGAGGTCCACCTGGTCGCAGCCGCGCACGTAGAGCCGGCCGGTGAGCGCGTAGCCGAACTCCAGGTCGCGCGGCGGCACGCCGACCGCGCGGGCGGCCAGGTGCTTGAGCAGCGCGCGGGTGGCCAGGAAGCCGCCGGCCGAGCGGCGGCCGCGCCGGGTCTGGTACTTCTCCCACTCCAGGCCGAGCAGGGTGCGCAGCTCCGCCTCCTCGGGCAGCGCGGCCAGCCACGCGGTGATCGAGCCGTAGGCCAGGCCCACGCCGTGCACCGCCATGTCCCGTTCCAGCTCGTCCCACGGCCCGTCGGGCCCGGCCACGGCGCGCGGCCGCAGCGGCCCCAGCGGCAGTGCGCTGCCGGCGGCGGCGCTCATGCGAGCGGCAGATCGTAGAGGTCCAGCGAGCGGTTCTCGGCGCTGCGCCGCAGCACCTCGGCGCACAGGTCCACCTCGATGGCGGGCGGCAGGGCCGGGGTGCGGCGGCCGAGCCGGCGCAGCAGCCGGTCCAGGGCCAGCACCAGCCACTGCGGGCGGGCGCTGAACGCCTCGTGCTCCGGGTCGGCGTTCAGGTGGACGCCGAGGCAGCAGATCGCCGCGATCGCCAGCGCGTACCGGTCGGTGAGCGGGAAGGAACGCACCGAGGAGGCGAACTCGCGGTCGTCCTCGGGCAGTTCGAGCGCTGACTGGCGGATCTCGGCCAACTCGGCGATCAGCAGGCCGGTCTGCTCGCGCAGCAGGTCGGCCAGCTCGGCGGGCGCGCTGCGGGCGATGCCGCGGGCGGCCCCGGCGGCGTAGGCGGCCAGGCCGTCCTGGCCGCCGAAACTGGCCAGCCGGTCGGAGTCGATCGGCGGCACCGGCCCGAAGGGGGTGAACAGGGTGCCGGGCGCGGCGCGGTCGGCGCTCCACGGCGCGGCCGCGATGCCCGGCAGGCAGGGCGCGATGGTGGCCTGGCACATCGCGGTGCTGACGTGCCCGAAGGTGATCATCGCCAGGTCGCGGACGTGCTTCTGGAAGATCGCGTGGTCGCCGCTGCGGGCGTGGAAGGCGTCGCCCATCACGACCGAGAGGTGGTAGAGCGCCTCGCCCGCCAGCTTGGGGACCAGGTACTTGCCCACCGCCGAGAGCACGTTGGACTGCTCGGGGATCAGGTGCAGCGCCCGGGTCGCGGTCAGCGTGAGGCTGTCGCAGATCAGCAGGTCGACGAAGGTGCCGGCGAGCGCGTTGCGGGCCATCGGCACCTCGGTGACCGGGCGGCTGAAGGCCCGCTGGTCGACCGCGAAGCGGGTGGCGGTGCGCAGCGCGGTGTCGGCCAGGCCCACGCACATGGCCGGAACGGTCGCGTGGATCACCGGGAAGGCGCGCAGGCCCAGCTCGACGCCGCGCCCCCACTCCCCCAGCAGCGATCCCTCGGGCAGCGGGGCGTCGGCGAACTCCAGCCCGCAGATGCGCAGTCCGCGCACCGCGTCGGTGCGGTGGCGGCCCAGTCGGCGCACCCGGTCGGGGGCCAGCTCGGCCATCGGCACCAGCAGCAGCGAGTGGGTACCGCTCACCTCGCCGTCGCCATCGCCGCCATCACCATCGCCGCCGTGCCCACCGTGCCCGTCCCGCGTGCCTGCGTCCGCGCCCGCGCCCGCGTCCGCACCAGCACCAGCACCAGCACCAGCACCGGCGGCACCGGCAGGCCCCACCGGGTCGGCCGCGCTGCGGGCGAAGGCGATCAGCAGGTCGGCGGTCTCGGCGTTGTTGACCGCCGCCTTGCGGCCGGCGACCGCCAGGCCACCGGCGGCGGTGCGCACGGCCCGGAACTCGTCGTTGACGAAGTCGTTGCCGTGCGCCAGCTGCTGGAACGCGACGGTGGCCAGGCCCCCGTCCAGCAGGGTCTCGGCGGTGCGGCGGCGCTGGTCGGCGTCACCGTTCAGCCAGACCACCATCGAGCCCATGAAGGAGGTCAGCGCGGTGCCCATGGCGAGCGTGACGTCACGGCGGAACATCGGGCGCATCAGCAGCCCGAGCCCGTCCAGGCCGACCAGCCGGCCGCCGAGTTCGGCGGGCACGAACTCGGCGTTCAGGCCCAGCAGGCCGTAGCGCTTGACCCCCTCGACGCAGAGCTCGCCCTCGTCGTCGGCGGCCAGCAGCGCGCTGAAGCCGACCGGGTTGTTGCGGTCCCAGGGATCGCCGAAGCCCGCCTCGATCTCGGCCAGCCGCGCCCGCAGTTCCGTGCGGCGGGCGGCGCGGGCCGCCCGCGCGCCCTCGGTCGCGGTGTCGGCCCGTCCCAGCAGATCCGTCACGGCTACCCCCAGCTCCTCGTTGTCCGACTCGTCCGTGCGACGCGCCCTTCGACGCGACCGGTCCGCACCGGACAGCATCCGCGGTGAACAGCATCCGCGGTGGACAGCGGTCGCACCGGCGCGTGCGGCCAGTCTGGGCGCACGATGTGGAGAGCGGCTCCAGTCTGCCTGGAGGATCGGTCGGGCATCGGCGCAGGTCACCGGGGACGCGCCGGGTCGCACGGGCCCGCGCCCGGCGTCGTGCCGCGGCGCACCCGCGGCCGCGCCTCAGGCCGGGCGGCTGGTCCAGCCGAAGAGCGTGCTGATCATCTCCAGCAGCATCCGCGGGGTCTCCGCCTCGACCACCAGCTCCTCGGGCACCGTGATCCCGTAGGTCCTGGCCAGCACTCCGACGGCCTGGAGCACCGCGAGCGAGTCCAGGCCCAGTTCGTAGAAGGTCTCGTCGAGCAGTTCCTCGCTCAACTCGGCACAGGACTCCTCGCCGCCGCAGGCGGCCAGGATCCGGGACAGCTCGGCCAGTCCCACCTGCGATGACGGCATGCCGACCTTCCTCTCGGGTACGGGCGCCGGCCGGTGGGCCGAGCCGCTGGACGGCTTCGTCAGCCGAGCCGGTGGATGGCTTCCAGGTCCAGGTCCTGCCCGGCCGTCCACAGCCGGGCCGCCGCCTCCAGCACGCTGCGCCGGTCGTGCGCCGCGTTGCGCGGCCGGGCGCTGAGCATCGCCACCGCCTGGCTGGGCCCCTTGAGGAAGGCCGGGTGCCGGCGGATCAGGCTGTACAGGCCCTGCCCCGGGCCGGCCTCCAGGCAGAGGTGGCCGCCGCCGGCGAAGAGCGTGTCGAAGGTGGCCCGCAGCTGCACCGGGCGGGTCGGCTGCCGGGCCCAGAAGCCCGGGTCCACCGCCTCGCCCGGCGCCATCAGGGCCGCCGTGGAGGCCGAGAGCACCGGGATGGCGGGCGGCAGCAGCGACACCCGCTCGAAGGCCCGGGCCGCCTCGGCGCAGGCGGCCGCGACCACGGGACTGTGGTACGCGACCTGGGCCCGCACCGGCATGCAGCTCAACTCGGCCGCGCGCAGCGCCTCGGCGGCCCGGGCCAGCCCCTGGCGGGTGCCCGAGATCACCGTCTGGTTGGCGCTGTTGACCGCCGCCACCGCGACGCCCGGCGGCAGGTGCGGCGCCACCTGGTCCGCCCCGGCCGCCACCGCCACCATCCCGCCGGCCGGCGCCTGGGCCAGCCGCTCGGCCTGCGCGCCGATCACCGCCACGGCGGCCGGCAGGCTGAGCACGCCCGCCAGGGTGGCGGCCGCGTGCTCGCCGATGCCCTGCCCGAGCAGCAGCGCGGGCCGGATGCCCCAGCTGGTCAGCAGCCGGCCGAGGGCGAGGTCGAGCGCGAAGATCAGCGGCAGTGCCCGCTCGACGTGGTCGATCGGCAGCCGCGGGTTCTCCGCCAGCCAGTCGTCGCGCACCTGCTCGCCGGCCGGGCCGAGCAGCGCGAACACCTCGTCCACCGCGGCGGTGAAGACCTGCTCGTGGCCGTAGAGGCCGAGCGCCATCCGCGGGTGCTGGGCACCCTGGCCGGGCAGCAGCACGGCCACCGGGCGCCGCAGCTCGGCCAGCCCGCGGAACGCGCCGGGGCGCTGCGCGTCCAGCGCGGCCAGCGCCTCCTGCGGGTCGGCGGCCACCAGGGCGCCGCGGGCCGCTCCCGGCACGGCGCTCCCCCAGGCGTCGGCCACCCCGGCGAAGCCGGTCTCACCGCGCGCCTTGATCCAGCGGCGCAGGCTGACCCGCAGCGCCTCCTCGTCGTCCTCGCAGCCGGCCGACCAGACCAGCAGACGGACGGGCTGGGACGTTCGGCGCGGGGAACCGACGGTACGCAGCATGGGTGCCTCCTCTCCTCACCCGGCGCTGGGGACGCGGGGTCGGGCCTGGGGGGTGTGGGGCCGGGGGTGGAACGTCACTCGCGCCGGACGGCCGCCTGCCCCGGACCACCTGGGCGGTCCGGGGAGGGGAGCCGGTGCCGGCTGTTCTGACGACGCGTCAGACGACCATCCGGCCGGGGCGGCCGCGGTCCTGGCGCACCGGCGTCTCCAGCGCCGGGTCCGAGGAGAGGATCGCCCGCTGGAGCTGCTGCAGCCGCGGCGAGGGCTCCAGGCCGAACTCGTTCACCAGCGTGCCCCGCAGGCGCTTGAAGACGTCCAGCGCGTGCCACTGCCGACCGGAGCGGTAGAGCGCCACCATGTGCTGCGCGTGCAGGTTCTCGTGCCACGGGTGCTGCACGGTGAGCACCGCCAGCTCGCTCAGCAGCTTGTGGTGCCGGCCCAGCCGCAGGTCGGCGTCGATCCGCCGCTCCAGCACCCCGAGCCGGCTCTCCTCCAGTCGCATCACCTCGATCGCCAGCCGCGCGCCGGGCTGGACGTCGACCAGCACCGGTCCGCGCCAGTGCGCCAGGGCGTTTCCCAGCAGCCGGGAGGCCGCCTCGTCGTCCCGGGCGTCCAGCGCCTGCTGGCCGGCCGTGGCGAGCCGCTCGTAGGCCTGGACGTCCAGTTCCTCCGGGCGGATGTCGAGCACGTAGCCGTTGTACTGGGTGCGCAGGATGTCCTTGGCGCAGCGCGTCGGATCATCGCTCAGCGCGATGTCCAGCCGCCTGCGCAGCTGCAGGATGTACGTCTGCAGGGTGGTCGGCGCGCTCCGCGGCGGCTCGGCACCCCACAGCTCGTCCATCAGCACGCTGGCCGGCACGATCCGCCCGGACCAGAGCGCCAGCAGCGCGAGGACCTGGCGGGGCTTGCCGGCGGTGGGCACGATGGACGCGCCGCACTCCGTGGCCTCCAACGGGCCGAGAATCTTGATCTCCACAGGATTGCCTCTCCCCCAAACCGTCCGCGGGAGCCCTGGGATCCGCGGCCCCGGTCCTGCGGGCCGGTGCAGCGGGCCGATACGGCGGATCACAGCGCCTGAACACCACTCAGGATCGCAACACCGCAGGTCGGTTGCCCAGTGTGCGGGTCATGACCCGCGGGTGAGGAACGATGCGGGGGACCCGTGAATATCTCACGGTAGGGGGGTGATGCAACCACTGGTGGGGTTGCCGTGGCCGCCACCAGAATTCTGGTCATGGCCCACTCGGGCCACGCACCACCCAGCCTTGACCGCAGAGTGGAGTGCTCCCCATGAACAAGATCAGCTCCAACGCCGATTTCAGAACGCTGTTCACCGCCTACCTTCCGGCGAGCGGCGGCAAGGAAGCCACGCTGGATCTGACCATCGACGCCCTGGACGGTTGGTACGTCCAGGACAGCCCGGTGCTGGACCTGTGCACCGGCCTCTGCGTGGCGCCGGCTCCCGAGCCGCGCGGCACCCAGGTCGCCTTCACCCCGGCGGCGCTCGGTTACGCCGCGGCATGACCAGTTGGTGGGGGAACGGGGAACCACTGGTGGGGTTCCGGCGCGATCTGCGCCCTGAAGTGGTCTCGGGAGAGGCCACGTACCTCTTCTCGGAGCACGGGGTCACCGCGCTCCAGGGAGCCCAGATCGAGGCGCTGGCCCCGCTGCTCGACGGCACCCGGGACATCCCGGCGCTGCTGCGCGAGGCGCCCGCGGGCGTCTCGCCGGAGCAGATCGGCGACCTGATGGGGCAGTTGGCGGACGCGGGGCTGGTCGCCCTGCGGCCGCCGACCGCCTCGCCCTGCGACGAGCGGGCGCTGGCCTACTGGGAGGCGGCCGGCCTGGACAGCGGCCGGGCCGCCGCCCGGGCCCGGGCCGGACGGATCCACCTGGTCACCATGGGCCGGGTGGACCCGCACGACGCGATGGCGGCCTTCCGGGCCGCCGGGCTGACCGTGGTCGAGAACCCGGCCGACCGGCAGCCCGGCGATCTGACCGTGGCGCTCTGCGACGACTACCTCGCACCTGAACTGGCGGCCGTCAACACCACCGAACTGGCCGCCGGACGCCCTTGGTTGATCGCCCGACCCTACGGCCGACAGGTCTGGATCGGCCCGGTCTTCCAGCCCGAGGGCGCCTGCTGGAGCTGCCTGGCGCACCGCCTGCGCGGCCACCGGCGGGCCGAGGCCCACGTGCAGGAGGCCCTGGGCCGCACCGGACCGGTTCCCCGCCCCACCGCTTCGATCTCACCGCTGGGCGGCTTCAGCACCCACCTGGTCGCCCTGGAGGCGGTCAAGTGGCTCGCCGGCTACCGGTGTCCGGCCCAGCAGTCGGTGTGGACCCTGGACACGCTGACCATGGAGGGCCGCCACCACCAGCTGCGTGCCCGGCCCCAGTGCCCCACCTGCGGCGACCCGCAGCTGGTCACCGAGCAGCAGTGGCGCCCGGTGGCACCGCGCTCCCGCCTCAAGACCTGCTACGGCGGCGGCGGGCACCGCGCGCAGACCCCCGAGCAGGTGCTGGAGACCTACCGGCACCTGATCAGTCCGATCACCGGCGTGGTCAAGGAGATCCGGCGCGATCCGCGCGGCCCCGCCTTCCTCAACTCCTTCCTCTCCGGCGCCAATCCGGCGGTCGGCCCGAGCAGCCTGGACGCGCTGCGCGCCAACCTGCGCAGCAGCAACGGCGGCAAGGGCATCAGCGCGGTGCACGGCGAGGTCAGCGCGCTCTGCGAGGCGCTGGAGCGGCACAGCGGCTACCTGCACGGCGACGAGCCCCGGATCCGGGGCAGCCTGCGGGAGTTGACCGACCGTGCGGTGCGCCCGCAGGACTGGCAGCTGTTCGACCCCGGCCAGTTCGAGGGCCGCCAGGAGTGGAACGCCCGGCACGGCGGCTTCCAGCACGTGCCCGACCCGTTCGACCAGGACGCGGTGATCGACTGGTCGCCGGTCTGGTCGATGACCGAGCACCGGCACAAGCTGTTGCCCACCGCGTCCCTCTACTTCGGGGTCCCGCAGGAGCCCGGCGCCCGCTACTTCCACGCCGACTCCAATGGCAACGCCGCCGGGAGCAGCCTGGAGGACGCCATCCTGCAGGGCTTCCTGGAGCTGGTCGAGCGCGACGCGGTCGCGCTCTGGTGGTACAACCGCACCCGCCAGCCGGCGATCGACCTGGGCGCCTTCGAGGACCCATGGATCATGGAACTGCGCGGTGTGCACGGCGACTTGAACCGCGAGGTGTGGGCGCTCGACCTCACCTCGGACTTCGGGATCCCGGTCGTGGTGGCCCTCTCCCGGCGCTTCGACAAGCCGGCCCAGGACATCGTCTTCGGCTTCGGCGCGCACTTCGACCCGCGGATCGCCCTGCGCCGCGCGCTCACCGAGGTCAACCAGCTGCTGCCGGCCGTGGTGAACGCCCGCCCCGACGGCACCGGCTACAACGGCGGCGACCAGGCGGCCCGCTGGTGGTGGCAGCAGGCCACCACCGGCAACCAATCCTACCTGCTGCCCGACCCGGCGGCGGCGCCGCGCCGGCCCGGCGACCACGGCTACACGCCGCGCCGCGACCTGCTCGACGACCTGGACGCCATCTTGGATTTGACGGATCGTCATGGTCTGGAAATGCTGGTCCTCGACCAGACCCGACCGGATATCGGTCTGCCGGTGGTCAAGGTGATCGTGCCCGGACTGCGGCACTTCTGGTCCCGCTTCGCGCCAGGACGCCTCTTCGACGTGCCGGTCCGGCTGGGTCGGCTGGAGCGGCCGACCCCCTACCACGACCTCAATCCGATCCCGATCTTCGTGTGAGCGACCCGGCCAGGAGTTCGAAGGAGCATCCGAGGAGCAGCGATGAAGCCAGCAGCGAGCCCGCCGGACCAACAGAGCACTCCCACCGTGCTGTTGTGCTCGCTGCGCGAGGACGCTCTGGTGGAGCAGGTGGCCGGGCAGGACGCGGTGAACGTGCTGACCCGGTGGGGCGAGGTCCGGATCGACGAGCCGGGGCCGGCCGTGCGCGAGGCCCTGCGCCGGATGGCCTTCGGTCCGGTCAGCCTGGTCAACGTGCTGGCGGGCCTGCGGATCGAGGGCGGGAGCGCGTTCGAGGCGCAGTGCCGGCTGCTCTCGGGTGCGCTGAACCGCCTGCAGGGCACGGTGATCCAGACGCTCGCGCTGACCGACGGCGAGGGCGCGCTGCTCTCGGTGGTCCCGATCTCCGGCCAGGCCCGCTTCGCCGTCACCGACATCGACCCCGGGCGGCCGCTGCGGCTCTCCCGGTTCGCCACGCTGGGCTCGGGCGGTGACGAGGCGGTGCTGGAATCACCGCTCGCCCTGCACCGGGTGCTGCTGCACCACGGCGACGCCCTGCTGATCGCCGCCGCCCTCGCCCGCCCGACCACCATCGCGTCCCTGGCCCGCACCCTGGGCCTGCCCGACCAGGTGGTGGCCGCGGTGACGGCCCACCTGGTGGCCACCGGCATGGTGCTGGCCGGCGAGCGCGACCGGCTCGGCGGCACCCGGTTCGCCGAGGACTCCGACCCCGACCTGCTGGCCTGGGCCGACCACGATCTGCTCTTCCACACCCGCAGCCGCCTGGGCCGGCACGACGGCGCCTACGGCGCGGTCTTCCCGCAGGGCCACCGGCCGCCCTACGAACCGGCGGTGAAGCCGCTGCCGCCGGGCAAACGCTTCACCCTGCCCCGCCCCGGCGCACCCGACCCCGCCGAGCCGACCCTCACCGAGCTGCTGGAGTCCCGGCGGACGCCGGTGGCTCCGGGCGGCGCGGCAGTCACCGTCGAGCAGCTGAGCGAGCTGCTGCACCGCGCCGCCCGGGTGCGCGAGGTGCACGTGGGCGGCCAGGACGAGTCGGTCTGCAGCACCACCGACCGGCCCTACCCGAGCACCGGCGACCTGTACGAGCTGGAGCTCTACCTGGTGATCGGCAACTGCTCCGGCCTGCCGCGCGGGATCTACCACTACGACCCGCAGGGCCACGGGCTGACCCTGATCAACACCGACGAGGACGCGCTGGCCGAGCTGCTCGACGCGGCGATGATCGCCTCCGGACTGCGGCAGGAGCCGCCGGTGCTGCTCACCGTCACCGCCCGGTTCGGCCGGCTCTCCTGGGTCTACGGCGGGATGGCCTACGCGACCACCCTCAAGCACGTCGGCGTGCTGCTGCAGACCGTCAACCTGGTGGCCACGGCGATGCGGTTGACCCCGCAGGCCGTCGCTTTCGGTGACAGCGACGCGTCGGCCAGGGCCTTCGGGCTGGACTGGCGCCGGGAGTCCAGCGTGGGTGAGATGGTCATCGGCCCCAGCTCGTCAGGGACATGACGAATAGTCACTTCGCGTACATGCCATAGCAGTCGAGATATTGTCCAAAAACTCTCAGCTCGTTTGCCAGTTCGGCTAGGGGTGCGCCGCTACGATGTGTCGCGCACGGGTGACCGTTGGGTGTTTGGGGGAGAGATGCCGCGTCAATCTGTGACCATCCTCGATGCGGAGCCGGCCGGCGACCAACTGGCCCCCCGGCTGGCGCGCGTGGTGGTGGGCATCGTCTTCAGCGGCTTCGCCTTCCTCGCCGGGGAGCACACCCTCTCGATGCCCCGCGCCACCCTCGGCCAGGACCTGGTCTTCCTGCTGACCGTGGCGATCCTGCTGGGCTGCCAGCTGCTGCCCTTCTCCAGGTTCGCGCTGACCCCCGGCTCCGGCCCCGCAATCGCCTCCCTGGTGCTGCAGGCCGTGGTGGTCTACGTCCCCTTCCTGCTCTACGGGGCACCGTGGATCGGCATGCCGGGCTTCTTCGGCGGCAACCTGATGATCATGCTCACCGCGCCGTGGTCCTGGACCGCCTTCGCCGTGGTGATGGCGAGCCTGACCTGGATCCAGTACCTGTTCACCCCCTCCGACATGCTCAGCGTCAGCTACACCGGGGTCTCCACCGTCATCACCGGCCTGATCGTCTACGGCCTCACCCGGCTCGCCGAGGTGGTGGTCGAGGTGAAGCGCACCCGCGAGGAGCTGGCCCGGATGGCCGTGCAGCAGGAGCGCCTGCGCTTCTCCCAGGACCTGCACGACCTGCTCGGCTACAGCCTCTCCGCGATCACCCTCAAGACCGAGCTGACCCGCCGCCTGGTCACCAGCCATCCGGGACGGGCGGGCGACGAGCTGATCGAGATCCTGGAGATCTCCCGCCAGGCCCTGTCCGACGTCCGGGTGGTCGCCAGCGGCTACCGCGAGATGTCCCTGGACCAGGAGACCCGCTCCGGCTGCTCGGTGCTGGCCGCCGCCGACATCGAGGTCGACCTCGACGTCTGCCACGAGCGCCTGCCGCCGCAGGTGAGCACCGTACTGGCCACCGTGCTGCGCGAGGGCATCACCAACGTGCTGGGCCACAGCAAGGCCGAGCACTGCGCCATCACCATCGACCAGGACGCCGACGTCGTACTGCTGCGCATCGTCAACGACGGCGTCCAACCGCCCGCGCAGGAACCGCCCTCCAGACGCGGCACCGGCATCGGCAGCCTCAGCTCGCGCGTCGCCCAGCTCGGCGGCCGGCTCACCGCGGCGATCGGCCCCGACGGCCGCTTCCACCTGGAGGCCCGGGTGCCGCTGCCCGCCCGCAACCAGCACGCGGCCCGCCCGGTCGACGACGAGGGGCACGCCGACGAGCCGGCCGACGAGCCGCCCGCCCAGATCGCCGCCTGACCGGACCTCCGCCCCACCGCCCGACCGCACCACCGCCCGACCGGACCACCGCGCCACCGCACCACCGGCGGAGCTCCACCTCGCCCGCCACTGCCGGGCCCATCGCCCCGACCCGCGTCCCACGGCCCAACTAGCATGGGACGCAAGGAGACCGCCACGGGGGCAAAGGGGACAGATGGTGCATCGGTTGAGTGCCGCGAGCGGCCGCGATCCGGCGGCCGACCCGCCGAAGCCGCACGAACCCGCACCGAGGCTGGCCCGCGCACTGGTCGCCATCGTCTTCAGCGGTTTCGCCGTGCTGGCCGGTCTGCACACCATGGCGGAGAAGCCCGGCCCGCTGCAGCTGCTGGCCTTCGTCCTCTCGGTCGGCACCCTGCTGGCGCTGCAGCTGGCGCACAACACCCGCCTCGCCCCGCGGCCCGGCTCCCGCGCCGCCTACGCGGTCCTGCTGCTGCAGGCCGCCCTGGTCTACCTGCCGTTCCTGCTCTTCGGCAGCGCCTGGGTCGGCATGCCGGGCTTCCTCGCGGGCAACCTGCTGGTCCTCGTCGCCACGCCGTGGAGCTGGGTCCTGTGCGGTCTGGTGGTGATCACCCAGACCTGGGCGCAGTACCTGGTGACACCGCACGACGCCTGGGGGGTGACCTACACGCTGGTCTCCGCCACCATCACCGGCCTGATCGTCTACGGCCTGCTGCGGCTCGGCGACCTGGTGGTCGAGGTGAAGCGCACCCGCGAGGAGCTGGCCCGGATGGCCGTGCGGCAGGAGCGCCTGCGCTTCTCCCAGGACCTGCACGACCTGCTCGGCTACAGCCTCTCCGCGATCACCCTCAAGGCCGAACTGGCCCGCCGGCTGATCGCCCAGCACCCCGGGCGGGCCGGTGAGGAGTTGAACGAGATCCTGGAGATCTCCCGCCAGGCCCTGTCCGACGTCCGGGTGGTCGCCAGCGGCTACCGGGAGATGTCGCTGGAGCAGGAGACCCGCTCGGGCTGCTCGGTGCTGGCCGCCGCCGACATCAAGGTGGTGGCGACCGTCTCCCACGACTGGCTGCCGCCGCAGGTGAGCACCGTGCTGGCCACCGTGCTGCGCGAGGGCATCACCAACGTGCTGGGCCACAGCAGCGCCGCGCACTGCGCGATCACCATCGAGCGGCAGCCGGGCGCGGTGCTGCTGCGCGTCGTCAACGACGGCGTCCAACCGCCCGCGCAGGAACCGCCCTCCAGACGCGGCACCGGCATCGGCAGCCTCAGCTCGCGCGTCGCCCAGCTCGGCGGCCGGCTCACCGCGGCGATCGGCCCCGACGGCCGCTTCCACCTGGAGGCGCTGGTCCCGCTGCCCGATCAGCACCGGCAGCCCGACCAGCCCCCCGCGCCGGCCCGGGCCACCGCCTGAGCACCGGACGGCAGGAGCACCGGCCGGCGGCAGCAGAAGCGGCCGGCGTCACAGGCACCGTAGGCACCGGGCGGCACCGGAGGCGGGCCCGGCTAGAGCCAGCCCGCCTCCGAGGCGATCCGGATCGCGTCGACCCGGTTACGCGCGTTGAGTTTGGTCACGGCCGTGGTCAGGTAGTTGCGCACGGTGCCGGCCGAGAGGTAGAGGCTGGCGGCGATCTCCGCCACCTCCGCCCCGCCGGCGGCCAGCCGCAGCACCTCCGACTCCCGGGTGGTGAGCGGGTTCTCCACCGAGTCCCAGGCCGCCAGCGCGAGCTGGGGGTCGATCACCCGCCGCCCGGCCGCCACCCCGCGGACCGCCTCGGCCAGCCGGTCCGGCGGGGCGTCCTTGAGGATGAAGCCGGCGACCTGCGCGGCCACCGCGCGCCGCAGGTTCCCGGGGCGGCCCAGGCTGGTCAGGATCAGGGTGCGGCAGGACGGCAGCTGCTTGTTCAGCTGGCCGGCCGCGGTCAGGCCGTCGATGCCCGGCAGGTCGATGTCGACGATGGCCACGTCCGGGCGCCAGTCCAGCGCCCGCGGCACGATCTCGTCGCCGGAGGCCACCTCGCCGACCACCTCGATGTCCGGTTCGAGGTTCAGCAGCGCGACCAGCGCCCCGCGGACCATGTTCATGTCCTCGGCCAACATGACCCTGATCAAACCGGACCCCCCACCCCTCAGCGCGCACCAGCGGTCGCACTACCTGAGAGGGTTCTACCATCCCAAGCTGGGAGTGGGATCACGGTGCACGATCGTGCGGAAACGTACGATCGGCCGACCTGACGACCGACCGGACGACCGCCTGACGACCGGGCGCAGGGCAGTCGGGACAGTCAGGGCGGTCAGGGCGGTCGGGGCGGTCAGGGCGGTCAGGGCGGTCAGGGCGGTCAGGGCGGTCGGGACGGTCGGGACGGTCGGGACGGTCAGGGCAGCCACTCCAGCGGCGGCCCCAGCCGCTCGGGCAGCAGGGCGCACAACTCGGCCTCCCAGTCGGTGGACCAGTCACCGGACCAGTCGCCGGACCAGTCGCCGGGCCGGTCACCGGCCGGGCCGGCGAAGCAGCGGTCCCCGCGGCCACCGCAGCAGCTGCCGCGGTAGCCGCCGTAGCAGCCACCGGGGCAGCCGTCGGGGCAACCGCCCCAGCGTTCGTGCGCCCGGCAGGCCGACCCCACCGGCAGCGGCACCGCGAACTGGGCGGCGCCGGCCGTGGCGAGCACGTCGAGCAACTGGTCGAGGAAGCGGGCGAAGCGGGACATCGGCACCGCCCGCACTCAGGCCGGCACCGCGACCGGTCGCCCGGCGGTGAGCTCGGCGGCCAGCGCGGCCAGCTGGTCGGCGGTGCCGGCCGGCCCGCGGCAGGCGTTGAAGACCTGGATGCCGTGCTGCTGGACCAGCGGCTCCAGCAGCCGGGAGAGCACCGGACGCGGCCCGATCTCCACGATCCGGGTGGCACCGAGCGCCATCAGCGCGTCGACGCCGTCGGCGAACCGGACGGTGGCGCTGATGTGCCGCACCCAGTAGTCGGCCGACAGCTCGTCGGCCGACAGCAGCCGGCCGAGCACCGTGGAGACCAGCGCGGTGGTAGCCCGCGGGTGGTCGACCGTGCGGGCGACGGCGCCGAAGTCGGCCAGCATCGGGGCCATCAGCGGCGAGTGGAAGGCGTGCGAGACCCGCAGCCGGGTGGCCGAGATGCCGTGCCCGGCCAGTTGCTCGCGGATCGCCATCAGTTGGTCGGCGTCGCCGGAGAGCACCACCTCGGCCCGGCTGTTCACCGCGGCGGTGCCGATCAGCGGGTGCGCCGCGATCAGTTCGAGCACCTCGGCCTCGCTCGCCTTGACCGCGAGCATCCCGCCGCCCTCGGGCAGCAGCTCCATGCCCTGGGCCCGCGCGGTGACCAGTCGGGCCGCGTCACTCAGGCCCAGGCCGCCGCCCAGCACCGCGGCGGCCAACTCGCCGATGCTGTGCCCGAGCAGCAGCCCGGGCAGCACCCCGAGGTCGCGCAGCGTGGCACCCAGCGCGTAGCCGATCGCGAAGAGCACCGGCTGGGCGTAGCCGGTCCGGTTGATCAGCGGGTCGGCGTTGCGGACGAAGTCGATCACCGACCGGTCCAGGCCCGGACGCAGGGCGGCGTCCGCCTGCTCCAGGTAACGGCGGTAGACCGGGCTGGAGTTGTACAGCCCCACGGTCATCCGGGGCTGCTGGCTGCCCTGGCCGGTGAAGACGAAGGCGGTCTCGGGGTCGGGGCCGAGCTCGGGGTGGGCGTTCACGGTCGGTGCTCCTCTCGCGGGGGGCGGGGTGCGCGGGGGCGGATGTGCGGGGCCGGCGCACTGGGCGCCGGCCCCGCACCGTTGTGCACGATCGCGCTCAAGAACGGCTCGCGGCGCCCGTCAGCTGGGCCGACGCCTCCGCGACCAGGGTCCGGGTGAAGCCCGGCAGGGCCTGGCCGAGGAAGTAGAAGTGGCCGCCGGGGAAGAGCCGGTGCTGGAAGTCGCCACTGGTCTCCCGGGCCCAGGCGGTGAGCATGAACTCGGGCGCCCAGGGGTCGCTGTCGCCACCGAAGGCGGTGATCGGGGAGCTCAGCGGCAGCCGGTCCGGGTGCGGGCTGTAGGACTCCACGGCGCGCAGGTCGGCCCGGGTGAGCCGCAGGAAGCGCTCGACGAACTCCGGCACCTCGTGGATCCGGTCGGGCGTGCCGCCCATCGCCAGCAGCTGGGCGAGCAGCCGCTCGTCGTCCAGGTCGTAGAGCCGGCGGCGCACCCGGGCCTGGAAGCTCGGGCCGGCCCGGCCCGAGACGCCGACCCAGCCGGGCCGCTGCCCCACCGCCTCCAGACGGCGGGCCAGTTCGAGGGCCACCAGCGAGCCGAAGCTGTGTCCGAAGAGCGCGAACGGCGCGTCCAGCCAGGGCTGGACGTCCTCGAAGACGGTGTCGACCACCTCCTCCAGGGTGGTCAGCGGCTCCTCCCGGCTGCGCCGGCCGCGCCCCGGCAGGTCGATCAGCACCAGGTCCCAGTCCTCCGGCAGCTGGCGGGCCATCGGGTAGTAGACGCCCGAGGAGCCGCCCGCGTGGTGGAAGCCGAGCAGCCGCAGCGCCGGCTGCTCCACCGGGCGCGGGCGCACCGCGGTCCTCACGCGCTCTGCCGTTCGCTGGCGGCGGCGATCAGCACGCCGCCGGAGAGGATGTGCTCGCCGAGCCGCTCGAAGAGCTCGCCCAAGGTGATCTCCTCCAGGAAGTCGTCCAGCGGGACCTCGATCTCGTAGGTCTCCTCGATCCGCAGGGTCAGCTGCATCGCGATGAAGGAGTCGCCGCCCAGCTCCAGGAAGGTCTCGCCCTCGGCGAGGTCCTCCTCGGCGTGCATCAGCGAGCGCAGCGACTCGTGCAGGAAGGCGCTGACCGCGGCGCGGTCGGCGGCCTCCGCTCCGGGGACGGCGGCCAGCGCCGCCGGGGCCGCGCCCTGGGCGGCGGCCGCGGTGGCCCGCTCCTCGATCCAGAGCCGGCGGCGGCGGAACGGGTAGGTGGGCAGGTCGCCCGCGGCCCGCACCCCGGCCGGGCGCAGCGCGTCCAGCCGCAGTTCGGCGCCGGCGGTGAAGAGCGCGCCGAGCGCGGTGGGCAGCAGCGCCACCGCCTCCTGCGGCGTGGCGCCGGTGAGCGGCGCCTCTCCCCCGTCCCAGGCCAGCACGGCGTCCGCCCGCTGGTCGGCGGCGGCCGTGGTGAGCCGCACCTTGAGCCCGAACTGCTTGACGATCTCCGCCAGCCGCTCCTCGTCCCGCCCGTGGCCCACCGTCAGGTCGGGGTAGGCCTCGGCCAGCGCGGCCACCGCCTCGCCCAGCGCGGCCGCGCCCGGGCGGGTGCGCAGGGTGGTGGTCAGCCGGGATGGCTTGAGCTCGCGCACCCCGTGCTCGGCCGCCGCGAGCAGCCGGCCGGCCAGCTCGGCGCCGCTGCGCCCGGTCACCGCGATCCGGAACTCGAAGGGGGTGCGCCCGGCCCGCAGCGTGTGGCAGGCGGCGGCCAGGTCGGCCGCCCTGGTGCGGCCCAGGTGGCCGGCGGCCAGCGAGACCAGCTCGGCCAGGCTCTCCTCGTGCTTGGCGGAGAGCGTGACGAGCTCCAGCCGCCCGGTGGCGGCCGGCTGCGCCGCCTCGGCGCCCTGGTAGGCCTCCAGCACCACGTGGGCGTTGGTGCCGCTCATCCCGAAGGCGCTCAGGCCGGCCACCCGGCGCTCGTAGCCGGCGGGCCAGTCCCGGCTCTCGCGCGGCACCGCGATGTTGATCCGGTCCCACGGGATCAGCGCGTTGAGCTCGCCGTCGTCCGCCGCCAGGGCGGCCGGGATCCGGCCGCGCTCCAGCATCAGCACCACCTTGATCAGCCCGGCCAGCCCGGCGGCCGCCTCCAGGTGGCCGATCCGCGACTTCACGCTGCCGGTGAGCAGCGGCTCCTGGCGGTCCGCCACCCCGCTGCCGACCACCGCGTCCAGCGCGCCGACCTCGATCGGGTCGCCCAGCGAGGTGCCGGTGCCGTGCGCCTCGACGTAGCCGACCTCGGCGGCGGCCACCCCGGCGTCGGCCAGCGCGGCCCGCAGCACCTCCTGCTGGGCCGGCCCGTTGGGCACGGTCAGCCCGGAGGAGGCGCCGTCGTGGTTGACCGCGGTGCCGCGCAGCACGGCCAGGATCGGGCGGCCCTCGCGCTCGGCCTCGTCCAGGCGCATCAGCAGCACCATCCCGACGCCCTCGCCGCGGCCGTAGCCGTCGGCGGCGGCGGTGAAGGTCTTGGAGCGGCCGTCCGGCGCCAGCGCCTTGTTCTGGCAGAGCGAGACCATCAGGTCCGGCGAGAGGATCAGGTTGGAGCCGCCGACCAGGGCGTAGCGGCACTCGCCCTGGCGCAGGCTGCGCGTCGCCAGGTGCAGCGCGACCAGTGAGGAGGAGCAGGCGGTGTCCACGCTGATCGCGGGCCCGGACAGGCCCAGCACGTAGGAGAGCCGCCCGGCGGCCATCGAGTGGCCGCCGCCGGTGCCGAAGTACGGGTCGATGCCGGTCTTGTCGTCCGGGTGGGCCATCCGCTGCACGTACTCGGAGGTCATCATGCCCACGAAGACCCCGGCCTTGAGCCGGTCCTGGCGGCGCACCGCGAGGCCGGCCCGCTCCATCGCCTCCCAGCCGGTCTCCAGCAGCAGGCGCTGCTGCGGGTCGAGCGCGGTGGCCTCGCGCTGCGAGATCCCGAAGAACCCCGCGTCGAAGCCGGCGATGTCGCTCAGGAACCCGGCCCGCCGCACGTAGGAGCGGCCGAGCTGGTCGGGGCGCTCGTCGAAGACGGCGCGCAGGCCCGGGCGCTCCTCGGGGATCTCGGAGAGCGCGTCCTGCTCGCCGAGCAGGAAGTCCCAGTAGGAGTCGGGGGTGGTCAGCCCGCCGGGCAGCCGCAGCGCGGTGGCGACCACCGCGAGCGGGGCGCTGCGCTGCTCCTCCAGCTCGGATATCCGGGCCTTGAGGCGGCGGGTCATTCTGTGCTGCTCCTGCAGCAGGGCGCGGAGTTCGTCCGTTTCCATGTCTTCCTACCTCACAGGTCCATGGCCAGGTCACGCCGTACGGCGGCGAGCAGCTCGTCGTCGGAGAGATCGTCGTCGGAGAGGTCGCCGTCGGAGAGGCCGCTGTCCGCCCCGCCCCGGGCGGCGGTGCCGGGTGCCGGCTCGGCGGGGGCCAGCAGGCCGGTCAGGTACCGGGACATCTCCGCGACGTTCGGGTAGTCGATCGAGGCGGTGGCCGGCAGGTCCTCGCCGGCCGCGTGGGCGAGCAGGGCGCTCAGGTCGATCGCCATGATCGAGTCCAGGCCGATCTCCTCGAAGCCGACCTCGTCCTCGACGGCCTCCGGGTCGCCCAGGGTCTCGCCGGCCAGCTTGCGGACCACCTCGCGCACCCGCTCCTCGCGGTCGTCCTCGTCCGCGATCCCGGCCAGCTCCGCGCGCAGCCAGCCGCGCGGCTGCTCGCCGTCCTCGGCGGCCGGCTCGGCGCTCTGCGGGCGCTCGGCGGTCAGCACCGAGAGCAGGGCGATGCCGGGGTGGGTGCCCAGGTTCTGGGCGTAGCGGGTGAAGTCGGCGTCCATCGCCAGCAGCCGGGGCTGCGTGGTGCCGGTGGCCAGGGCCAGCAGCGGGATCGCGGTCTCGTCGGTGAGCACCCGGACGCCGAACCGCTCGGCGGCCCGGGAGAGCGCGGCCGAGTCGGCCATGCCGCCCTTGGCGGTGGGCACCCAGGGGCCCCAGGCGACGGCGGTCGCGGGCACCCCGCGCTCGCGCAGCTGCTGCGCCAGCCCGTCCAGGTAGCCGTTGGCCGCGCCGTAGTTGACCTGACCGGCGGAGCCGAGGGTGCCGGCCGCCGAGGAGAAGAGGACGAAGCTGGTCAGCTCCCGGGTCTCCAGCACCGCGGCGAGCGCGTCGGCGCCGGCCGCCTTGGCCGCGAAGACCCGCTGGTAGTCCTCCTCGCCCAGGTGGTCGAACGCCCGGTCGGCGGTGGCGCCGGCCAGGTGGAAGACCGCGGAGAGCGGGGCCAGCGACTCGGCCCTGGCCACCGCGCGGCTGACGTCCGAGCGGTCGGTCACGTCGCCGGCCACCACCTCGACGCGCACCCCGGCCCCGGTCAGCTCGCCGATCACCTGGCGGGCGGCCGCGTCGGGCTCGGAACGGCCCATCAGGGTCAGCGCGGTGATGCCCTGGCGGGCCAGGAACTGCGCCACGCTCAGGCCCAGCGCGCCGAGACCGCCGGTGAGCAGCGCGCTGCCGGTCAGGTGCGGGGTGTCGGCGCCGGCCGCGGGCAGCAGCCGGGCCACCGAGAGGCCCAGGGTGCCCAGCGAGAGCCGGGTCTCGGTGACGCCGTCGGCCGCGATCTCCAGCAGCGCCTGGGCCAGCGGCTCCGGCTGCCAGCCCTCGGCCAGGGTGATCCGGACCAGCCGGCGGTCGGGCTGCTCGATCTCCAGCGCGGCCAGCAGGCCGAACAGCGCCTCGCGGACCGGCGCGGCCCCGGGGCGGCCGTCCACCGGCAGCGCGTACGGCACGTCGGCCGGCGCCGCCTTCAGCGCGGCGGCCAGCTCCAGCGCCGCCAGCCGTGCCGACTCGGCTCCCTGACGGTCCGTCAGATCACTGAACCGGGCGTCCACCAGCAGTTCGGTGGCGCCCTCGCCCTGGCCGAGCGCGTGGTTGACCTGGTGGCCCAGCGAGCGCAGGTGCTCGGAGAGCCGGGCCGCCGGGACGCTGCCGGAGCAGGTGACCACCAGGGTGCGGGGCCGCTCCGGGGCGGTGGGCAGCGGGCGGGGCACCCAGCTGAGCTCGTAGGCGTGCGGCACACCGCCGCGCAGGCTGGTGCGCAGCGTGGTGCGGGCCGCCGCGCGGACCCGGAAGCCCTCGGCGACGATCACGCTCTGCCCGGCCGCGGTGAACAGGTGCAGGTCGGCGACGTCCACCCGGCGCCGGCCGCGCTCCAGCGTCTCGGACTGCAGGACCTTGACGTGGCCCCAGAGGTCCTCGCCCGGCACCGGGCGGCCGGGGAAGGCGAGCTTGGCGGAGGCGAACGGGATCGCCAGGGCGGCGGCGGCCTGCGCGTCCTCCTCGACCATGAAGCCGGCGATGGACTGGAAGACCGAGTCGATCAGACCCGGGTAGATCTCGTAGTCGCCCACCGCGTCCGGCAGTTCGGGCTGGGCGTAGCGGATCAGCGCCTCGTCGCCGCGCAGCCAGATGTCGGCGATCCAGCGGAAGGACGGGCCGAGGTTGTAGCCCAGCTCGCGGAAGAAGGCGTAGAAGGCCTCCCCGGAGATGTGCCGCTCGGCGGTGGCGGCGAAGGTGTCCCGGTCCGGCGCCTGGGCGCGGGGGCCGGCGGCGGCGAGCTTGCCGGAGAGGTGGTTGACCCACTCCCCCTGCTCCGGGTCGAGCAGGCTGTGCACGCTCACCCGGCTCGGGTCGGCCTCGTCGTCGCCCAGCAGGATCTGCAGGTCGTAGTGCTCGCCGTCCTTGATCACCAGCGGGCGCGGGCAGATGAAGTCCTCCAGCGCCAGCTCGCCGCCGTCCCCGGCCAGTGCCGAGAGCATGGTGGCGAGGTGCGAGGAGGCCGGGGTGAGGACGGTGTCCTCGATCCGGTGGTCGGTCAGGTAGGGCGGGAAGAGGTCGCTGCGCTCGAAGGCGAAGGCCCGGCCGCGCAGCGCGGGCGAGCGCAGCTCGCTGCCCCAGTGGCGGGCCGGCGCGGCCTTCGCCGCGGGGGCGGCGGCCGGCTCGACCTTGGTCCAGTAGCGGGTGTCGGCGAACGGGTAGCGCGGCGCCTCGGCCCGCTCCGGTCCGGCCGCCCGCTGCACCCGCGCCCAGTCGAGGTCCTGGCCATGGCGGTAGAGGTGGGCGGCGGCGGCCAGCAGCGCGGCCCGCTCCCCGGTGCCCCGGGCGAGCGAGGCGACGGCGCCCTTGGCGGGCACCAGTCCGGCGGCGGCCACCATGTTGACCAGGGTCCGGCCGGGGCCGATCTCCAGCACCGCGTCCACCCCGAGGCCGGCCAGCTGCTGGACGCCCTCGTGGAACCGGACCGGCTGGCGCAGGTGCCGCGACCAGTAGCGGGCGTCGTAGTCCGCGTCGGTGGCGACCTTGCCGGTCAGGTTGGAGACCACCGGCAGCACCGGGCGGCGGTAGTCGATCGGCGCGGCGAGCGCGGCGAAGTCGGCCAGCATGCCGTCGATCAGCCGGGAGTGCGCGGCGGCCGGGATCACCAGGCTGCGGGCCTTGTACTCCTCGGCCCGGGCCCGGCGCTCGACCTCCTCGATGTCGGCCGGCAGGCCGGCCACCACGATCGACTCGGGGCCGTTGATCGCCGCGATGTCGCAGTCGGTGCCGACCAGCCACTGCTCGACCTTGGCCTGCGGGGCCGCCAGCGAGAGCATCGCGCCCGCGCCGGCCCGCTCCTGCATCAGCCGGGCCCGGTGCACCACCAGGGTCAGGCCGCTCGCCAGGTCCATCACACCGGCGTGGATCGCGGCCGCGATCTCGCCGACGCTGTGCCCGGTGACCACCGAGGCGCGCACGCCCCAGGACTCCCAGAGCGCCACCAGGGCCAGCTCCAGCACCACGGTGGTGGGCTGGATGAAGCGGACCTGGTCGATCAGCGTCTCGTCCGAGCCGTAGAACATCAGGTCCAGCAGCGACAGGCCGAGCAGCGGCGCGGTGATCTCGTCGCAGGCGTCGACCACCTGGCGGAAGACCGGCTCGCTCTCGTACAGCTCGCGGCCCATCCCGAAGTACTGGCTGCCCATGCCGGTGAAGAGGAAGGCGACGCTCGGGCGGCGGCCCGCGGCCTGCGGCGACTCGCCCTCGCGCAGCTCGGCCAGCAGCTGCTCGGCGGTGCTGCCGAGCAGCACCCGGCGCGGGCCGAAGTGGGCCCGGCCGGAGCCCGCGGCGACCGCGAGCGCGGCCAGCTCGTGCTCGGCCACGCCGGTCAGCCGGCTCTCCCAGAGCTCGCTGAGCCGGGACAGGCCCGGCAGGTCGGGCGCGGAGATCGGCAGCAGGTGCGGCCCCGCCGCGGGCTCCAGCGCCGCCCGCTCGGGCGCCTCGCCCAGGATCACCTGGGCGTTGGTGCCGCTGAAGCCGAAGCTGGAGACGCCGGCCAGCCGCGGCCGGTCACCGGTGCGCCAGGGGGTGAGCGCGTCCACCACCCGCAGGTTCATGTCGTCCCACGGCACGTGCGGGTTGAGGTTCTCGGCGTGCAGGCTGGCGGGCAGCTTGCGGTGGCGCAGCGCCAGCACCGTCTTGATCACCCCGGCGATGCCGGAGGCCGACTCGCTGTGGCCGATGTTGCTCTTGACCGAGCCGATCTGCAGCGGCTCGCCCGGGCGCCGTCCTGGGCCGAACGCGGCCCAGGCGGCAGCCAGTTCGATCGGGTCGCCGAGCGAGGTGCCGGTGCCGTGCGCCTCCAGGTAGGAGATCTGCGCGCCGTCCAGGCCCGCGTCGGCGAGCGCGTCGTTGATCACGGCCTGCTGGGCCTTGCCGCTCGGGACGGTCAGCCCCGAGGAGGCGCCGTCCTGGTTGACGGCGGTGCCGTGGATCACCGCGAGCACCCGGTCGCCGTCGCGCTCCGCGTCGCTCAGCCGCTTGAGCACCAGCACGCCGCAGCCCTCGGAGCGGACGAAGCCGTCGGCCTCGGCCGAGAAGGTCTTGCAGCGGCCCTCGGGCGAGAGCATGTGCGCGCGGCTGACCGCCACCGAGCAGGACGGGTCGGCGATCACGTTCACGCCGCCCGCCAGCGCCCGGTCGCTCTCGCCGCTGCGCAGCGAGCGGACCGCCAGGTGCAGCGCCACCAGCGAGGAGGAGCAGGCGGTGTCCACCGCGAGCGCCGGGCCGTTGGCGCCGAGCAGGTAGGAGATCCGGCCGGCCGCCGCGTTCAGCGCGGTGCCGGTGCCGAAGTAGGCGTCCAGCTTGCCCAGGCCGCCCTGCTCCAGCAGCCGCGCGTAGTCGGAGTTGGTGATGCCGACGAAGACGCCGGTGCGGGTGCCGCGCACGCTGTGCGGGTCGATCCCGCCGTCCTCCAGCGCGTGCCAGGCGGCCTCCAGCAGCAGCCGGTGCTGCGGGTCCAGGCTCTCGGCCTCGCGGGCCGGGACGCCGAAGAAGCTCGCGTCGAAGCGGGCCAGGTCGCTCAGGAAGCCGCCCTGGTCGGTGGTGATGGTGCCGGTGGCCAGCGGGTCGGCGTTGTGCAGCGCGGCGCGGTCCCAGCGGTCGGCCGGGACGGGGCCGACCGCGTCGCGGGCCTCGGCGAGCAGCTGCCAGAACTCCTCCACCGAGTCGGCGCCCGGGTAGCGCGCGGCCATGCCGACGATGGCGATCGGCTCGCTCACCGACGCACCGGTCGGCGACGCGCCGTCCGGCCCGGCGGCGGTGGCCGTCACGGCACCGGCGGCGGTCGCGGCACCAGCACCAGCACCGGCAGCGCCGGCGGTGGCCGGACGCGGGCGCGGGGTGCGGGCAGCCGGGGTGTGCGCGGGGCCCTCGGTGATCCGGGTGGCGATCAGCTCGGCGAGCTGGCTCACCGTCGGGTAGCTGAAGATCTCGGCGACCCGCAGCTCCACCGAGAACGCGGTGGACACCTCGCGGGCCAGGTCGACCGCCATGATCGAGTCCAGGCCCAGGTTGTAGAAGCCGACGTCCTCCGGGACGGCGCGCCCCTCGACGTAGCCGAGTACCGCGCCCAACTGGCGGCCCACGTGCGCGCGGGCGGCCGCCACCCGGGCGCCCTCGGGCAGCGCGAGCAGCTCCCCGCGCAGCGGCGAGCCCACGCCGGCGGCGCCGGGCCGGGCGTCGTCGGTCACCTCGGCGAAGAGCGCGCGCGGGCGGCCCGCCCCGATCACCTCCAGGAACCGCGGCCAGTCCACCGGGCAGGCCAGCAGCAGCGCCGAGGCGGTGGGCGTGGCGGCGGTCAGGCTGGTGCAGCCGGTGGCCGGGTCCACCTCCCCCAGGCCCATCCGGGCCAGGTTGCGCCGCCCGGCCTCGTCCGCCATGCCGTCCAGCGCCCAGACGCCGAAGGCCAGGCTGCTGGCGGGCAGGCCGGCGGCGGCGCGGTGCGCGGCCAGCGCGTCCAGGCCGCCGTTGGCGGCGGCGTAGGCGCCGCGGCCCTCGTTGCCCCACAGGCCGGAGGCCGAGGAGGTCTGCACGAAGAAGTCGAGCGTCCAGTCGCGGCTGAGCAGGTGCAGCCACCAGGCGCCGGAGTACTTGCCGCGCAGGGCGGCCTCGAAGGCGGCGGTGTCGGCCTCGGCGAGCGGGGCCAGCGGCAGCGTGCCGGCCGCGTGGATCACCCCGGCGATCGGCGGCAGGCCCTCGATGGCCAGCGCGGCGCTCAGCTCGGCGTGCCGGTCGCAGTCGGCGGCGCGGTAGTGCGCCCGCACCCCGGCGGCGTCCAGGCCGGCCAGCCAGTCGCGGGTGGCCGCGGGCAGCGCCTGCTCGGCGGTGCGGCCGATCAGCACCAGGTGGCGGGCGCCGCGCCGGATCAGGTCGGCGGCCAGCGCGCGGCCGATGCCGCCCGCGCCGCCGGTGATCAGGTAGGCGGCCTCCGGACGGACCGTCAGCTCCGGCTGCCAGTCGCCGGTGACCGGGCGCAGCCGGCCGCCGAAGGCGGCGCCGTCCCGGACCGCGAGCAGGTCCTCGACCGGCGCGCCCGGCGCGGGGGCGGCGGCGGTGGCCAGCTCCAGCACGGTGCGCGCGTCGGTGCCGGTGGGGTCGGCGGGCAGGTCGATCACGCCGCCCCAGCCGGCGCCGAACTCCAGGCCGAGCACCGGCAGCAGGCCGTGCAGCAGGCCGTGGTCACCGGCCGCGATCACGTCCTGCCCGGTGACCTGGCGCACCCCCAGGGTGAGCGCGAAGGCGCGCACCTGGCGGTCGGCGGGCAGGCTGCGCACGGCCGCGGTGGTGGCGGCCAGCAGCGCGGCGCCGGCGCCGGCCGGGTCGCTGCCGTCCAGCCGCTCGGGCAGCGCGTCGGCGCGGTGGGCCAGCAGCAGCGAGAGCGGTCCGCGCTCGCTGCGCCCGGCCCAGAAGGCGCCCCAGGCCAGGTCGTCGGCGGGCAGCGGGCCCTGCTCCCAGGCCGGGAAGGCGCCACGGGCGAGCGGGCCGAGCAGCACGCCGAACCGGCCGTCCCGCTCGGCCTCGGCGGCCAGCAGGGTGAGCAGCTCGACGTCGTCGCCGGCCAGCACCAGGGTGGTACCGGCGACCGGCAGGCTCGGCGGCACCGGGCTCCAGGCCAGCTCGTGCAGCGGCACGGTGTCGGCCGGCGCGGGCAGCTCGGCGGTGGGGGCCGGGGCGCTCTGCGCGGCGGCGGCGGCCGGCGCGTGCCGGGTCCGCTCCCACGGGTAGTGCGGCAGCTCGGCCACCCGGCGCGGCAGCGCGGGCAGCTCGCCCGCCCGCGTCCCCTCGGCGACGACGACCAGCGGCGAGGCATGGTCGGCGGCCAGCGCCGCCAGCGCCGCCGCGGCGGTGGCCGGGTCGGCGGCGGTGACCGTGGCGGTCACCTCCAGGCGGCTGCGGCCCTCGGTGAGGGTGTGGGCGAAGGCGGCGTAGTCGGCGGGCGCCGACGCGGCCAGCCGCTCGGCCAGCCGGGCCGCCAGCGTGCGCAGCGCGGCGGGGGTCTTGGCGGAGAGGACGAAGCCGGTCACCGGGACCTCGGCGGCCGCCGGCAGGTCCGCCGGCTCCGCCGGACCGATGATGATGTGCGCGTTGGTGCCGATCATGCCGAACGAGCTGACGCCCGCGTACCGGCCGCTCTCGGACCGCTGCCAGGGCTGCGCGGTGCCGGAGACCGAGATGTTGGTGCCGTCCAGGTCGATCCGCGGGTTGAGCGTCTCGAAGTGCACCAGCGGCGGCACCACGCCCTTGCGCACGCAGAGCAGCGCCTTGATGACGCCCGCGATGCCGGCGGCGCCCTCCAGGTGGCCCAGGTTGGTCTTGACCGAGCCGACGTGCAGCTTGGCGCCCTCGTTGCGGCGGCCGATCGCGGCGATGATGGCGTCCATCTCGATCGGGTCGCCCAGCGAGGTGCCGGTGCCGTGCGCCTCGATCAGGCCGATGTCGGCCGGGGTCAGCCCGGCGTCGGCCAGCGCCGACTCCAGCAGGTCGATCTGGGCCAGCACGTTGGGCGCGGTGAAGCCCGAGGAGCGGCCGTCCTGGTTGATCGCCGAGCCGCGGATCACGCCGTGGATCCGGTCGCCGTCGCGCAGCGCGTGGTCCAGCCGCTTGAGCGCGATCACGCCGCAGCCCTCGCCGCGCACGAAGCCGTTGGCACGCGCGTCGAAGCTCTTGCAGCGGCCGTCCGGGGAGAGCGAGCGGGTCTGGTCGATGATCCGGGTCGAGCCGGGGGCCAGCACCAGGTTGACGCCGCCGGCCAGCGCCACCTCGCACTCGCCGCGCCGCAGCGCCTGGCCCGCCTGGTGGATCGCCACCAGCGAGGAGGAGCAGGCGGTGTCCACGGCGACCGCGGGGCCGGTCAGCCCCAGGCAGTAGGAGATCCGGCCGGCCGCGAAGCTGTGGCCGTTGCCGGTGGCCCAGTAGGCGTCCAACTCGCCGGTGTTCCAGTCGCGGTAGTCCTGGCGGCCGGTGATGCCGACGAAGACGCCGACCTTGGCGTCGGTCAGCTTCTCGGGGGCCAGGGCCGCGTCCTCCAGCGCCTCGTGGGCCACCTCCAGCAGCAGGCGGTGCTGCGGGTCGATCGCCCGCGCCTCGCGCGGGCTGATCCCGAAGAAGTCGGCGTCGAAGCCCAGCACCTCGTCCAGGAAGCTGCCCTGGTTGGGCAGTTCGGACCACTCCTCGGCGAACGGGGCCAGCCGCTCGGCCGGCCGGGCGCGGACCAGGTCACGGCCCGACTCGAGCGCCGCCCAGTACGAGTCGAGGTCGTCGATACCGCCGGGCAGTCGCAACCCGACGCCGACCACTGCCAGCGGCTGGTTGCCGCTCGCGGCGTCCAGCTGGGCGCGCAGGCTCTTGATGGTGTCCAGGGCTCGGGTCAGGGGGGTTGCAGCGCTCTTACTCGGTTCCATTAGTCCTGTCCTCGTGACGTGAAGGTGAAGGGCCCGGGGCCGGTGCGGCCGCCCGGGTGCGTGGGGCACCGGGGCGGCCGCGCCGGCGCTCGCTCAGGCCGTGGTCGCCTCGGTGGCCTCGCCGGCCTCCTCGGCCAGTCGCTCACTCAGCACCTCGGACAGGGCCCGGGAGGTCCCGTAGGTCCACAGCAGGGTGGGCGAGAGCTTGAGGCCGAAGGCGGCCTCCAGCCGGTTGCGCAGTTCCAGACCCATCAGGGAGTCCAGGCCGAGCGCCTTGAAGGGGGTCTCCCGATCGATCGCCTTCGGGTCCAACCGCAGGACCCGGCCCGCCAGTTCGCGGACCTTCTGCTCCACCAGCGCGGGCCGCTCGGCCGGGGCCGCGGCCAGCACGGTGGTGCGGAACTCACTGCCGCCGCCCGCGGTGCCGCCCTGCTGGGAGGTCTGGCGCAGCACCTGCCAGCTCTTCAGCGCGGCGGTGTCGGGGTAGGCGTCGAACCACTGGCGCAGGTTGAGCGGCACGTAGCCGACCACCTGCTCGCCCTGGTCCAGGAACCTGGTCAGAGCCGGCCAGGCCTCCTCGGCGGTGAAGCCCGCCATGCCGCGCTCGGCGAGCCGGGCGCCGCGGTTCTCGTCCTGGGCGGCCAGGCCGATCCCCTCGAACGGGCCCCACTGCACGCTCAGCGCGGGCACCCCGCGCCGGCGCCGGGCCTCGGCCAGCGCGTCCTGGTAGGAGTTGCCGGCCGCGTAGGCCGCCTGGCCCGCGTTGCCGATCAGCGTGGCGGCGGAGGAGAAGAGCACGAAGAGGTCCAGCGGGTCGCCCGCGGTGGCCGCGTCCAGGTTGCGGGCGCCGTCCACCTTGGGGGCCAGCACCCGGGCCAGCTGCTCCGGCTTGAGGTTCAGCACGGTGGCGTCGTCCAGCAGGCCGGCCGCGTGGAACACCCCGCGCAGCGCGGGCAGTTCGGCCCGCACCCGGGTCAGCGTGGCGGTCAGCGAGGCGGCGTCGGCCACATCGGCGGCGTACGCCGCGACCCGTACCCCGCGCTCGCGCAGCGCCGCCAGCCGCAGCTCGGCCTCGGCCGTGGGGGCCGAGCGGCCCAGCAGCGCGAGCGCGCCGGCGCCCTGGTCGGCGAGGTACTCGGCCAGCGAGAGGCCCAGCGCGCCGAGCCCGCCGCTGAGCAGGTAGGTGCCGTCCGCGCGGAACCTGCCGCCCGGCCGCGGCTCGGGCGCCACCGCGGTCACCGTGGCCGGGTCCCGCAGCACGAACTTGCCGATGTGGCTGCCCTTGGACATCTCCCGCAGCGCCTCCGCCGCGTCGGCGAAGGAGTAGTCGAGCACCGGGAGCCCGCCCACCGTGCCGGCCGTGATCAGGTCCCAGACCTCGGCGAAGAGCCGGGCGAACTTCGCGGGCCTGCGGTCCATCAGACCCGCCAGGTCGACCGCCGCCAGCGAGATCCCCTTGCGGAAGGCGTCCAGGCTGATCGTGCGACCGCCGTAGATGTCCTTCTTGCCGACCTCGACGAACCGGCCGTCCTCGGCCAGCACCTCCAGACCGAGCTTGATCGCCGCGCCGGTCAGCGAGTTGAGCACCACGTCGACCCCGCGGCCGCCGGTGGCGGCGAGCGTCCGCTCGGCCCAGGACAGGTCGCGGGAGTCGAAGACGTCGGTGACGCCCAGCTCGCGCAGGTAGGCGCGCTTGGCCTCGCTGCCCGCGGTGGCGATCACCCGGGCGCCGCGCGCCTGGGCGATCTTCACCGCGGCCAGCCCCAGGCCGCCGGTGGCGGAGTGGATCAGCACGCTCTCACCCGGCTCCAGCGCCGCCAGGCCGTCCAGCGCGTACCAGGCGGTCGCCATCACCAGCGGCAGCGCCGCGGCGGCGGTGTCGCCCAGGTGGGCCGGGATCGGCCGGGCGTGCTCGGCGGCGACCGTCACGTAGGAGGCGATCGAGCCGAAGGAGCAGGCCACCACCCGGTCGCCGACCGCGTATCCGGTGACCCCCTCGCCGATGGCGGCGACGGTGCCCGCGCACTCGCCGCCGAGCAGGTCCGCGCCGGCCGAGGAGTCGGGGTAGGTGCCCATCGCCTTCATCACGTCGATGAAGTTGAGCGCCGTGGCACTGACCGCGATCTCGATCTGGCCGGCCGCCGGGGCCCGGCGGGTGAGCGGCTTGAAGACCAGGCCGTCCCAGAAGCCGGGCCGCTCGGGCACCAGCCGGAACGGCTCGGCGGGCCGCTGCCAGGCGGCGAGCTCGCGCTCCTCGCCGGCGCCGTCCGCGCCGCGCACCAGGCGGGCCACGAACCGCTCGCCGGCCCGCAGCGCGACCTGGTCCTCGCCCTCGTCGGCGAGCAATTCGGCCGCCAGGTCGTCGATCTGAGCGTCCGTCAGATCGATGACGGCTGGCCGCAGTTCGGGGTGCTCACGGCGCAGCACCCGGGTGAAGCCCCAGTACAGCGCGGCGCCCGGGTCCACCTGGTCGGTGTCGGTGGCCGCCTGCCCGCGCTCGGTGACCACGGTCAGCCGCGGCGGGGTGGCCAGCGTGCCGGCCGCCCGGACCAGGGCGGCCAGGGCCAGCAGCCCGGTGCGCTGGGCGGCGAGCGTGGCGGCGGCCGGCGGCGCGATCAGCACCAGCTCGGTCGGCGCCTGGCCCTCCTTCAGCAGCCGGGTCCAGGCCGCCTCGTCGGTGGCCTCGGCGGCGCTCGGGCGCACCGCCCGGGCGCTCGCCCCGGCGGCGCCGAGCGCGGCGGCCAGCCGCGCGCCGCCGTCGCCCTCGGCCGGCTCGCCGGGCAGCTCGCCGATCAGCCAGCTGCCGGTGGCGGTGGGCTCGGCGGTGCGGGCCTGCGCCCGGAACCGCAGCCGGTGCACCCGGTCCGCGTCGGTGTCGGCCGGGCCCTCGGTGGCCAGCCGCTGGAGCTTCAGCCCCACCAGGGTGGCCAGCGGCCGCCGCTCGGCGTCGAAGAGGAAGAGGTCGACGCTCTCCGCGTCCGCACCCTCCTCGACGGCGCGGCGAACCGCGTAGGACCACAGGCCCAGCACCGGCTCGGCCAGCTCCTGGTGCAGCTCGATCCGCGCGACGCCGACCGGGACGACCGCGTCCTGGCCCTCGTTCAGCGCGAGCGAGACCTGCAGCGCCGCGTCGAGCAGCGCCGGGTGCAGGGTGTGCGCGCGGGCCCCGGCCACGCAACGCTCCGGCAGCCGGACCTCGCCGAGTGCGGCGCCGTCCAGCACCCGCACCCCGCCCAGCCCCTGGAAGGCGGGGCCGTAGTTGAGGCCGCGGGCGGCGCAGGCGGCGTAGAACTCCTCGGCGCTGCCCGCCTGCTGGGCCAGCAGGCCCTCGGGGAAGTCGGTCCTCGCCGGCTCGGCGGCGCGGCGGCCGCTCAGCCGGGCGCTCGCGTGCTCGGTCCAGGCGGTGGCGCCGGCGGGCAGCGAGAGCAGCGTGAAGCTGCCGCCCTCGGTGACGTCGTCGCGCCACAGCACGCTCAGCCTGGCGGCCTCGTCGGTCAGCGTCAGGTCGCTCTTGAAGGCGAAGTCGGTGACCTGGCCGGGCACCGCTCCGGTGCGGGCGTGCGCGGTGGCCAGCGCGAAGGAGACCATCGCGGCGCCGGGCAGCACCACCGCCTCGTGGACCTGGTGGTCGCGCAGCCAGGGCTGGTCGGCCAGCGCGAGTTCGGCGCCGCCCTGCCAGCTGTCCTGCTCGGAGGCGAGCGGGGTGAGCGCGAACTCCAGTCCGCCCTGGGCCGTGCCCCGGCGGCGGCCCTCGGCGACCCAGAAGCGCTCACGCTGCCACGGGTAGCCGGGCACCGCGGCCGGGGCGCCGGCGGCCTGCCGGACGAAGGGCCGCAGGCCGTTCACGTAGCCGCGGGCGAAGGCCAGCTGCAGGTCGACGCGGCTGCCCTGCTCGCGGCGCAGCGAGGTGAGCACGGCCGGCGGCTCGGTGCGCAGCGCGGCCAGCTGCTCGATCGCGGGGGCCAGGATCGGGTGCGGGCTGATCTCCACCACGTGGGTGACGCCGTCGTCGAAGAGCTTGCCCATCGCGTCGGCGAAGAGCACCGGGCGGCGCAGGTTCTGCACCCAGTACTCGGTGTCCATCTCGGGGCCTTCGAGCGCCTCGACCCGCACGGTCGACATCAGGCCGATCGTGCCGGTGCGCGGCCGCACCTCGGCCAGCGCGCTCTGCAGGTCCTCGCGCAGCTCGTCCATCTGCGGGCTGTGCGAGGCGTAGTCGACGTTGACCAGGCGGCAGAAGGTGCCCTCGGCCTCCAGGATCTCCTTGAGGGTGAGCACCGCGTCGATGTCGCCGGAGAGCACGCAGGAGGAGGGGCCGTTGTTGACCGCGAGCGAGACCTGCTCCTCGAAGCCCTCCAGCGCCGCGCGGGCACCGGCCACGTCGAGGTCGACGGCGAGCATCCGGCCCTTGCCGGAGGTGCGCCGGGCGATCGCGCTGCGCCGGGCCATCACCAGGGCGGCGTCCTCGTAGGAGAGGATGCCGGCCAGCGTGGCGGCGGTGACCTCGCCCTGGCTGTGCCCGATCACCACGTCGGGCTCGACGCCCACCGAGCGCCAGCGCTCGGCGATGCCCAGCGACATGGCCCAGAGCGCGGGCTGCAGCATGTCGATCCGGCCCAGCCACTCCTCGCCCGCGGTGCCGGCCACGATGGCCGGCAGGTCCCACTCGAAGTGCGGGCGCAGCGCCTCGGCGCAGCGGTCGATCACCTTGGTGAAGACCGGGTCCTGGCCGTAGAGTTCGCGGCCCATCCCGGACCACTGCGAGCCCTGGCCGGGAAAGACGAAGACGGTCCTGCCGAGCGCGCGGGCCCGGCCGCTGACCACCGCCGGCCCCGAGGAGTCGAGCTGGTCCTGCGACGGGTCGGCGGCGTAGCGGCGCAGGCCCTCGGCGAGCGCCTCGCCGTCGGCGCCGACCACCGCGAGGCGCAGCGGGAAGTGGTCGCGCCGGCTGCCCAGGGTGGCCACCACGTCTCTCGCGGGGGCCTGCGCCGACTGCGGGTCGAGCACCGGGGCCAGCTGCTCGGCGCGCTCGCGCAGCGCGTCCTCGTGGTGCGCGGAGAGCGGCAGCAGCAGCGGGCCGTCCTGCGGGGCACACCCGCCGACGGTCGGCTCGGGCGCGCTGCGCAGCACCACGTGCGCGTTGGTGCCGCCCCAGCCGAAGGAGTTGACGCCCATGTAGAGCTCGCCCTCGGCGGGCAGCTCCAGCGGCTCGCGCACCACCTTCAGGTTGAGCGCCTCGAAGTCGATGTCGGGGTTGAGCTCGGCGGAGTGCAGGCTCGGCGGCACCACCCGGTGCTTGAGCGAGAGCACCGCCTTGACCAGGCCGACCATGCCGGCCGCGGCCTCCAGGTGGCCGACGTTGGTCTTGGCCGACCCGATGCCCAGCGGGCCCAGCGCGCGGTCGCGGCCCTGGGCGAGCACGGTGCCGATGCCGGCCGCCTCGACCGGGTCGCCGCGCAGCGTGCCAGTGCCGTGCGCCTCGATGTAGGAGAGCTTGTCGAGCGGGATGTCCGTGCCCCCGTAGACCTGGCGCAGCAGGTCCACCTGGCCGGCCGGGTTGGGGGTGACCAGGCTGTCGCCGCCCGCGTCGTTGTTGACGGCGGTGCGCACGATCACGCCGTGCACCCGGTCGCCGTCGGCCAGCGCCTTGTCGAGCCGCTTGAGGTAGACCGCCACCACGCCCTCGCCGCGCACGAAGCCGTCGGCGGCGGCGCCGAAGGCGTGGCAGCGACCGGCCTTGGAGAGGCCGCCGAAGTGGGTCAGGCCGATCGAGACGTCCGGCGCCATGATCAGGTTGACGCCCGCGACCACCGCGCCCTCGATCTCGCCCGAGCGCAGCGCCTGGCCGGCCAGGTGCAGCGCGACCAGCGAGGAGGAGCAGCCGGTCTCCACAGCGAGGCTGGGGCCCTTGAGCTTGAGGAAGTAGGAGAGCCGGGCGGCGATCACGTCCAGCGCGTTGCCGACGATGCTGTGCTGGGTGGCCCCGGCCCCGCGCTCCTTGCGCAGCAGCTCGTAGTCGTGCCAGCTGGCGCCGACGTAGACGCCGGTGCGCGACTCGCGCAGCTCCTCGGCCGGGCGCCCGGCGTCCTCCAGCGCGCGCCACCCGGCCTCCAGCACCAGGCGCTGCTGCGGGTCCATGTCCTCGGCCTCGCGCGGCGAGATGCCGAAGAAGGTCGGGTCGAACTGGTCCAGGTCCTCCAGGAATCCGCCGACGGCCTGGACGGTCTTCTCGGGGTCGAGCTGCGCCGTGGCGTCCCAGCGGTCGGCGGGGACCGGCCGGATGGCGTCGGTGCGCTCGCTGAGCACCCGCCAGAAACCGTCCACGTCGGGTGCGCCGGGGAGGCGGGCCGACATGCCGACGATGGCGATCAGCTGCTCGGGGTCGTGGGTGTCTTCAGGCATCTCGGTCAACCTCAAGTCAGTGAAGGGGAAAGGATTCCTGGGGCGCCTGGGGCGATGTGACGAGTCGTCAGACGGCGGCGCGGACGGCGGTCCCGGGCGCGGTGGCCCGCAGGTCCACCGGGTCGATCGGGTGCGGGGCGTTGATCACCTTGCCGAAGACCTTGTACTTGATCGGCAGCGCGTTCAGCGCGCTGTAGCGGGCCCGGCGCGCCCAGACCGCGAACGGGGTGCTGGCGCTGAGCGCCGACTCCTGGATCCGCTGGTAGCGGGTCACCTGGGCCTTGTGGGCGCGGCGGTCGGCCACGAAGGCGTCGAACTCGCGGGCCGGGACCTGCGCTTCGGCCTTCTTCAGGGCGCGGGCGATCACCGGGGCGACGCAGACCACGTCCTGGATGGCGAGGTTGACGCCCTGGCCCAGGATCGGGGTGACGGTGTGCGAGGCGTCGCCGATCAGGACCAGCCCGTCGCGGGCCCACTGGTCCAGCTCCGCGGTGAAGATCTCCAGGAAGCTGGTGTCGTCGAAGGAGGTCAGGTACTCGTCGAGCAGCGGGCGCAGCCGCGGGTCGATCGCGGCGATGCCGTTGCGGAAGGCGTCGAAGCCCTCCTTGCGCAGGTCGCCCAGGCCGCGCTTGGGCAGGTTGTGCCCCACCCGCAGGAAGTCGGGGAAGGTCGGCAGCACGACCAGGTGCTTGTCCTTGTTGACCACCAGCTGGGCCTGGTTGCCCCAGTCGGCCGGGCGCGGCAGCTTGAAGGAGAGGAAGTCGCGGCCCATCGGGGTGATGGTCGCCTCCAGGCCCGCGGCCTTGCGCACCTTGGAGAAACGGCCGTCGGCGCCGACCACCAGGCGGGAGCGGACCTCCACCCGGGAGCCGTCGGCGAGCTTGAGCACCGCGCCGCGCACCTGCCCGCCCTCCTCGATCAGGCCGGTGCAGTTGGTGCTGGAGGCGTAGGTGTAGGTCGGCTCGGCCTGCGCGGACTGCTGGAAGATGCCGATCAGCGCGGGCTGCGGGATGTCGATCGGCAGCGTGCCGATGGAGAACTTCGCGTAGTCGATGGCGAAGACCTGGCGGCCCTCCATCCGCATCGTCACGGCCTGGGTCTCCAGGTAGCCGTGGTCGCGCAGCGCGGCGTCGAAGCCGAGCCGGCGCAGCGTGACGGCGGACGGCGCGGCCAGCGTCTCGCCGCGGAAGTCGCGGGCCAGGCTCGACTGCTTCTCCACCTGCAGCACCTCGATGCCGCGCCGGGCCAGCAGGCAGCCCAGCAGGGCACCGGCCGGACCGCCGCCGACGATCAGCACATCCACAGTGGTCGGGACGGTCATGGCATCTCCCAGTGCTCGAGCTTGTCCTTGGTGCGGGCGAGGAGTTCGGCGGCCAACGCACCGTCGAGGATGCGGTGGTCGAAGGTGAGCGAGAGGGTCAGGACGGGCGCGACGACGACCTCGCCGCCGCGCACCACGGGGGTGTCGGCGATCCGCCCGACCCCGAAGCCGAGCGAGCCGGTGATCATCGGCAGGATCGAGCGGACCGGCTCGTGGCCCACCGAGGTGACCGAGAAGACCCCGCCCAGCTCGGTGCGCCGCACCGGGTTCCGGGTGGCCAGCCGGTAGGCCAGCCAGGCCAGCGGAATCGGCAGCCTGGCCACCCGCAGCACGTTGCGGAACGGCCCCTCGGGGTCGGTGACCTCGGCGTCCTTGTAGCCGTCGAGCTCGGTCTGCACCTCCAGCACCGAGCGGTTCTGGGCCGAGGTGACGATGCCGGAGACCACGCAGCGGGTGCCGTCGGCCGTCTTGTCGAAGAGCACCTTGGCGTGCACCTCGTCCAGCACCGCGAGCTTGGGCCGGCCCGTCGAGCCGGTCAGCACCGAGCGGGCCGGCGGGCAGTCGGCGATCACGTCGGCGCCGGCCTTGACCACGAAGCTGGCGTAGCTGAGCTTGCCGCCGCTGCTGGTACGCGCCGCCTTGAGCCGGGTCGCGTCCACGTCGGCCACCAGGTGCACGTGGCAGGTGTTCCGGGCATCGCGCAGGAAGGTGTAGGTGCCGCGCCGGGCGGCCGGGAAGGCCGAGGTGACCACGCTCATCGCGCCACCAGGACATCGGCCACCAGGGCCGAGAGGTCGGCCAGCAACTCGGCCTTCATGAAGCGGTCGTAGTCGACCGGCTCGCCGAGCTCGCGCTCCAGGTAGACCAGCACCCGCAGGGCGTTGACCGAGTCCCACTCCTCGATGTCGGCCAGCGGCTGCTCCATCGACAGCCCGTCCTCCTCAAGGTCCAGCAGCTGGGCGACGACTTCCTTGACCACCTGGTCGGACGACAGCTGATCAGCTGACACGGAATGCCTCCTCGGGCTCGTTGATGCGGATCCACCTGGGGAGGTCGGAGAGCTCCCGCAGGTCGTGGCGGAAGACGCCGGGCGCCGTCTCGGTGAACCCGGCGGCGGTGTAGAAGCCGGCGAACTGGCCGTTCTTCGCGGTCCTCGTGTAGCTCGCCAGGACGGCTGGGGCGCCCTCGGCGACCGCCGCCCGCAGCACCAGGCCGAGGATCGCGTCCTCCACCTCGCGGGAGAAGACCCGGCAGCTGAGCACGAAGTTCTCCACGGTCCGGGCGCCCTCGGCGTCCCGGCCGAGCGCGAGCGCGGCGATCAGGCCGTTGTCGCCGAACCGGTCGGTGAGCCGGGCGGCGAAGAAGTCGCTCACCCCCGCCTCCACCTCGTCCAGCCCGTAGCGCACTCCGGTCAGGTTGAACTGGTTTGTCTTGCCGAAGAGTTGGGCGATCCGCACGGCGTTCAGCGGGTTGACCGCTTCGACCGTGAGCTCGGAGTCCAGGCTCTCCAGATAGTCCGTCAGACTGCTCGCGGCGCCGGCCAGTTCGGCTCGCGCGGCGCGGGAGCGGTAGAGCTCGGTGCGGTCGCGGTCCTCGGCGGTCAGGCTCAGCACGTTGAAGTCGCCGCGCCCCGCCAGGGTGACCGCGTAGCCGGCCGGGTCCCCGGGCAGCTCCACGGTGGCCACCTGCGGCAGCACCTCGCGCATCAGGCCGCGCTCCACCGGGTTGTCGTCGACGAAGACCATCGCGTCCACGCCGATGTTCAGCTGCTCGGCCATCTTCGCCAGGTTGTCCGGCTTGGGGTTCCAGTTGGCCGCGAAGGCGACGAAGTCGGCCTGGGCCAGCGCCATCTCGGGGTGGGTGGCCACCGCCTCCCGGGCGATCACCTCCTCGTTCTTCGAGGCGACCGCCAGCATCACCCCCTGCGCCATGAAGTCCTTGGCCAGCACCTGCAGTTCGCGGTGCGCCGAGCCGGGGAAGGCGCCGCCGAGCTTGAGCCCGGCCACCGAGTCGTCGCCGACCACGCCGCCCCAGAGCGTGTTGTCCAGGTCGAGCACCAGGCACTTGGCGGCCCGGCCCAGCGCGGCCCGCACCACCTTGGCCAGCTCGCCCGCGTACTCGGCCAGGAACCGCGCCGCGTACACCTGCCCGGCCACGTGCCGCATCCGGTCGGTGGCGAAGAGCTGCCCGGCGCGCTCGGCCGGCTCGGCCAGGTCCAGCACCACGAGCGCCTCGTGCCGCTCGGCCAGCGCCAGCAGCTCGGCGTTCATCCGCTGCCAGGCGGCGGCCAGCCGGGCCTTGCCGCGGTAGTCCACGAAGCGGCCCCGGGTGAGCGCGCCCAGCGGCACGGTGGCCAGCACCACCAGCCCGCCCAGCGCCTGCCGCGCGGCGGTCAGCCACTGCTCGATCTCCCCGGGGAAGGCCGCGCAGCGCTGCTCGATCTCGGTCAGGTCGAGCCGCTGCGCCACGCCCTCGAAGACCGCCGCCTCGTCCAGCAGCAGCGCGCTGAGCTGCGGGCGCAGGTCCTTCAGGGTCGGCGCGCCGGCCAGGATCTCGAAGCGCCACTGGTTGAAGCCGGTGGAGCGGATCTCGGGCAGCACCCCCGCGCCCACCAGGTGGGCGGTCAGCAGCGGCGCCAGCGCGTCCAGCGTGGAGCTGCCCAGCAGCGCCAACCGGTAGTCGGCGAAGCCGCCGGCGGCCGCCAGCTGCTCGCGCTGGACCCGGCCCGACAGCAGGCTGCCGGCCGCCTCCAGGTCCAGCGGGTCGCCCGCCGCCACCAGCTCGGCGAGCAGCGCGCGCGCCCGGTCGGCCGAGCCGCCCAGCCCGGCGCGCTTGAGGGCGCGCAGCTCGGCGACCGGCGAGCGGTAGGTGGTCGGCTCAGCGGACATCGCCGGCCTCCTGCCGCCGGTGCCGCAGCGCCAGGCCGGAGACGGTCCACTTGGAGGACTCGATCGTGGTGACCAGCACCCGGTCCCCCGAGCCGCCGCCCTCCTCGATCCGGCGCAGCGCCCGGTAGAGCTGGATGAAGGGCAGCGCGTTGCCGTTGTTGCCGGTGTCCGCGACGCAGGAGACGGCCTGCTCGGGGCGCACCCCCATGAAGTCCCGGATCTTGTCGGCCATCACGCCGTTCAGCTGCGGGGTGAGGATGTGCTCGACCTCGCCGACCGGCCAGCCGGTGAGCGCGGCCAGCTCCTGCAGCACGCCCGCGGCCAGGCCCGGCACGTTCTCCTCGATCGCCTTGTAGTCCTCCTCGCCCATCGGCTCGCGGATCTCCTTGCCGTTCGGCGCGGTGATCATCGGCGCGCCGTCGGCCCCGTACCAGCGCACCACCTGGGCGGGCTTGCGGCCCTTGCCGACGGTGCGCAGCACCAGCTGGTCGACCACCAGGCCGGGCCCCTCGGTGTCGGCGTCGACCACCGCGGCGCCCGCGCCGTCGCCGAAGAGCGCGAAGTTGGCCAGCTCGGCCGGGCTGATCCGCTTCAGGTCGCGGTTGGCGGGCCAGAGCTTGACCACGCTGTCCGCGCCGATCACCAGGCCGCGCTTGAGACCCGAGGCGAGCATCGCGCGCGCGGTGTAGAGGCCCTGCAGCGCCCCGGCGCAGCCGGAGGTGAGCTGGAAGGTGGGCAGGTCGTTGAGGCCCAGCCGGTCGGCGACCAGGTTCACGGTGGCCGGCATCAGGTGGTCGGGCGAGCCCGTGGTCAGGATCAGGAAGTCGATCGAGGAGAGCTCCGCTCCGGCCGCCGCCAGCGCCCGCTCGCCGGCCAGCGTGGCCAGGTCGCCGGTGTTCTTCGGTACGCCGTCCGCGCTGTCCGGTTCGCAGAAGTAGCGGCTGCGGTTGCCGGTCATCCGGTCCAGCCACTTCTCGTGCAGGCCGAAACGTTCCGCCATGTCCCGGTTCGTGACCGGCTCGCCCGGGAGCACCTCACTGAGGCCGATGATTCTCAAGGGATCAGATCCTTGTCTCGCGTCCGTGGGTTGCACGATCCGAGGCGGTGCCGGCATCAGCCGCTACGCCCGGTCCAGTTACGTCCGAACGTAGGTTTCGCGACTTGTGAGGCACTTGAGAACGACTCCACACCCGGCGCACCCCGCCCGGCGGCCCCGCGGCGCGGCTATCCTGGGGCGCGGCACGGCCCTGACCGAAGGGCACGAGAGATGCGCGTCGGAATCACCGGGTACCAAGGCCTCTCCGACCTGACCGAAATGCTGGTGCGCGGCGAGCTGTGGCGGCTGGTGACCACCTACGGGCCGTACGAGCTGGTCGGCGTCACCGCGCTGCGCCCGGGTCCGGAGACCTGGTTCGCCCACGCGGTGCGCGAGCACGGCGGCACGGTGGAGATCGTGCTGCCCGCGAGCGGCGGCCCGCTGCCCGCCACCGAGCTCGCCCGCGAGGCCACCGCCGTGCACCGGCTGGCCCCCGTCGCGGCCGGCGGCCTGGGCGAGGACCTCGGCCGCGCGCTGGTCGGCATGATCGACGAGCTGATCGCGGTCTGGGACGGCACCGAGGACGGCCCCCAGCGCGAACCCGCCGAGATCGCCCGGCTGACCCGTGCCGCCGGGCTCTGGGTGCACGAGGTCTGGCCGGAGGGCAGCGAGCGGCCCAGCTGAACGGCACGGCACGGCACCGCCCCGGACCGGGCCTGCGGTTGCCGCGCCCGCCCCGCCCCCGAACCATGGGAGGGGTGAGCGACGACCACCGCGGCTACCTGCGGCACCCCCATCTGACGGACGGTCTGCTGGCACTGACCGCCGAGGACGACGTCTGGCTCGCCCCGCTCGGCCCCGACGGGGTGTCAGGCCGGGCCTGGCGGGTCAGCTGCGACCGCACCCGGGTCTCCCACCCCCGGCTCTCCCCCGACGGCCGCACCGTCGCCTGGACCAGCTGGGCCGCGCTCACCCCCGAGGTGTGGACCGCGCCCACCGAGGGCGGCGAGGCGGTCCGGCTCACCTACTGGGGCAGCCAGGACACCCGGGTGCGCGGCTGGCTGCCCACCGGCGAGGTGCTCGCGCTCACCTCCTACCACGAGCCCTTCGCCCACTACACCTGGGCGCACGCGCTGCCGCCGGACGGCTCACCGGGCCGCCGGCTGCCCTGGGGCCCGGTCAGCGACGCCCAGCTGACGGCGGATCACACCCTGCTGCTGACCGCCGCCGCCCCGCACGAGCCGACCGCCTGGAAGCGCTACCGCGGCGGCGCCACCGGGCGGCTCTGGCTCGACGGCGAGCAGCTGCTGCCCGAGCTGCCCGGCCACCTCGCCGCCCCGATGCTGGTCGACGGACCGGGCGGGCCCCGGGTCGCCTTCCTCTCCGACCACGAGGGCATCGGCAACCTCTACTCCTGCCGCTTCGACGGCACCGACCTGCGCCGCCACACCGACCACGCGAACTTCTACGCGCGCGAGGCGACCACCGACGGCCGCCGGGTGGTCTACCAGCACGCGGGTGACCTCTGGCTGCTGGAGAGCCTGGCGGCCCCGGCCCCGCGCCGGCTCACCGTGCGCCTGGGCGGCGCGCGGGCCGGGCGCCGGCCGTACCAGGTGACCGCCGCGCGGCACCTCAACGACCTGGTCTGCGACGCCACCGGGCGCTCCGGCGTGGTCGGGGTGCGCGGCAGTCTCTACTGGCTCACCCACCGGGACGGCCCGGCCCGCGCGCTCGCCGACACCCCGGGGGTGCGCACCCGGCTGCCCGCGGTGCTCGGCGGCACCGGGCGGATCGCCTGGGTCACCGACGCCGAGGGCGAGGACGCGATCGAACTGGCCGCGCTGCCCGGCGGCCCGGCGGGGCCGTCCGGACCTGCGGGACCTGCGGGACCTGCGGGACCTGCGGGGCCGGCGGGGGCTTTGGACGCGGCGGAGCCGGCAGCGCCTCCCGGACCGGCACGGGCGCCCCGCCGCCTCGCCGCCGGGCAGCTGGGCCGGGTGCTGGAGCTGGTCGCCAGCCCCGACGGCCACCTGCTGGCCTGCGCGAGCACCGACGGCCGGCTGCTGCTGGTGGACACCGCCGACGGCGCGGTCCGCGAGCTGGCCAGGGCCGGCTACGGCCCGATCCGCGGCCTGGCCTTCGCCCCCGACTCGCGCTGGCTGGCCTGGTCCCAGCCGGTGGCCGGCCGCTCGCTGCGCCGGATCCGGCTGCAGCGCCTGGACCTGTCGGACGCGCTGCCGCTGGACGTCACCGACGGCCGCTTCGAGGACGAGCAGCCGGTCTTCACCCGCGACGGCCGCTACCTGGTCTTCCTCTCCTGGCGCGGCTTCGATCCGGTGCACGACGTACACACCGGCGACCTCTCCTTCCCGCTCGGCTGCCGCCCCTACCTGGTCCCGCTGGCCGCCGACACCCCCTCGCCGTTCGCCGCGCCGGTGGGCGACGAGGCCGCGCCGGCGCCGGGCGACGGCACCGTCCTGGTGGACACCGAGGGCCTGGGCGAGCGGCTGGTGCCCTTCCCGGTGATCGCCTCCAAGTACTCCAGCCCGGCACCGGTGCGCGGCGGACTGCTCTGGCTGCGCTGGCCCATCTCCGGCGCGCTCGGCGAGACCTTCGCCAGCCCCACCGACCTCTCGGGCCGCCCGGCGCTGGACTACTTCGACCTGGCCTCGGCCACCCGCAGCACGGTGCAGGACCAGGTGGACGGCTTCGCGGTCAGCGGCGACGGCACGGCGGTGGCCACCTTCGCCTCCGGCGTCCTCAAGCTGCTGCCGCTGGCCGGCCCGGGCGGCCCGGTGACGGTGGACCTGCGCCGGATCACCCACACGGTCCACCCGGGCCCGGAGTGGCGCCAGGCCTACCGCGAGACGGCCCGGCTGGTGCGCGACCAGTTCTGGGACCCGGAGCTGGGCGGCCTGGACTGGCCCGCGCTGGTCGCCCAGTACGAACCGCTGCTGGAGCGGATCGCCTCCCCCGACGACTTCGCCGACCTGCTGCGCGAGCTGCTCGGCGAGCTGGGCACCTCGCACGCCTACGTCACCCCGGCCCGGCGCGGCGAGGGCCCGGCGCCGGTGCAGCAGCCGCTCGGCCTGCTCGGCGCCGGGGTGCGCCGCGCGGCGGACGGCCGCTGGCTGCTGCGCCGGGTGCTGCTCGGCGAGTCCTCCGACCCGCGGGCCCGCGCCCCGCTGGCCGGCCACCAGGTGCGCGAGGGCGACGAGTTGGTGGCGATCGCGGGCCGCACCCCCGACCCGGTGCGCGGCCCCGCCCCGCTGCTGGCCGGGGCCGGCGGCAGCACCCTCGAACTCGCCTTCCGGCGCGGCCCGCAGGGCCCGGTGCGCCGGGTGGCGATCACCCCGCTGACCGACGAGCGGCCGCTGCGCTACCAGGACTGGGTGGCCCGGCGCCGCACCCTGGTACGGGAGTTCAGCGACGGCCTCTGCGGCTACCTGCACATCCCCGACCTCGGCGGCTCCGGCTGGGCGCAGTTCAACCGCGACCTGCGCCGCGAACTCGACCGGCCCGCCCTGGTGCTGGACGTGCGGGGCAACGCCGGGGGCAACGTCTCGGAGCTGGTGCTGGAGAAGCTCACCCGCCGGGTGCTGGCCTGGGACCACACCCGCGGCCGCCGCGCGGTGCGCTACCCGCGCGACGCGCCGCGCGGTCCGATCGTGGCGCTGGCCGACGAGGCGACCAGCTCGGACGGGGACGTGATCATCGCGGCGGTCAAACTGCTGGGCCTGGGACCGGTGGTGGGCCGGCGGACCTGGGGCGGGGTGGTGGGCACCATGGGGCGGTACACCCTGGGCGACGGCACCCAGATCTCGGTGCCCGCCAACGCCTCCTGGTTCACCGGTGGTTACGGCTTCGGGATCGAGAACCGCGGGGTCGAACCGGACCTGGCGGTGCTGCGCAGCCCCGCCGACTGGGCGGCCGGGCGCAACACCGAGCTGGCCGAGGCGGTCCGGGTGGCCCTGGAGCTGCTGCGCGCCCACCCCGCCGCCGCCCCGCCGCCGGCCGACACCCCGCGCCCCGACCTGCGACGGCCCCCGCTGCCACCGCGCGGCTGACGCGGGGGCGGGGGGCCGGGGGGCTACCGGGTTCAGGGACTACCGGGTTCGGGAACTCCCGGGTTCGGGAACTCCCGGGTTCGGGCACGGAAAAACCGGACGCCCGCCGCCTCGTCGCAGCGGGCGCCCGGCGCGTGGTGCCGGGTCAGCGGATCACCGCTCCCATTCGGGGCCGCCCTCGCTCTCCATGTCCGACTTGGCCTGCTGCACCTGCTCGTCGGTGCCCGGGGTGCTCGGCGCGGTCCGGCCGGTCATGTTCCCCATCGCGTCGGCCGCGGGGCCGGGCAGATGCTCCTGCGCCTTCTCCGAGGCCTGCTGTCCGGCGTCCATCGCGCGATCCTTGGCGCCGGCCGTCATGTCCGCGGCCTTGTCGCTGTGGTCGCCGAACATGCCCTTGAGCCTGTCTAGCATGCCCATGTCTCCTCCTCGCGGTTCGTCCGACAATGGGCTGCCACCAAGATGTCACCGCTCGCGTCGTCCCGCATGTCGGCGGTGCGCGCCTGGTCATCCGGTGTCCCGCACCAGGCCCCTACCCGCCCCGGGGGCGCCGACACACTGTGCGCTTCTCAGCCCGGAGGCTCCCCGGCCCGACGCTCCCCGGCCCGGACACTCCCCGGCGCGGGTCAGGCCACCCAGCCGGTGGTCAGGCCCTGCACGGCCGATCCGTCCTGGTCGGCGAGCTTGACGGCGGTGAAGGCCCGCGCCGCCTCCGAGGTCTGCACCCGGAAGGCCGGCTTCTCGGCGGCCAGCACCTCGATGATCGAGGCGGCCGCGCCCTCGGAGGTCTGCGCGTTGGCGAAGGCCCCCTGGACGCGCTCCAGGTACTTGGCCAGGGCCGGGCCGTACGGACCTGCGGCGGCCACGGCGTCGGGGTCGATGCCGACGTTGGCGACGAACTCGCTGGCCACCGCGCCCGGCTCCACCACGCTCACGGTCACCCCCGTGGTCGCGGCCACCGGCGCGAGCGACTCCATGAAGCCCTCGACCGCGAACTTGGCCGCGCAGTACGCCTCGTTGAACGGCTGCCCGACCACGCCGCCGACGCTGGTGACGGTGATCAGCCGGCCCCGGCTCGCGCGCAGCAGCGGCAGCGCGGCCCGGGTCACCTGGACCACCCCGAAGAAGTTCACCTCCATGACGGCGCGCACCTGCTCGACGCTCTGCTGCTCGATGGTGCCCACGTGCCCGGCCCCGGCGTTGTTGACCACCGCGTCCAGCCGCCCGTGGTCGGCCGCGATGCCGGCCACACAGGCCTCGACGGAGGCCGGGTCGGTCACGTCCAGGGCCCGGACCTCGACCAGTTCGCGCACCCCGGCGGCCTCGGCGGCGGCCAGCAGCGCGCCCGCCTTGCCCGGGTCGCGCATGGTGGCCACGGCCCGCCAGCCGGCCTGCGCGGCCGCGACAGCCGTGGCCAGGCCGATGCCGGAGGAGGTGCCGGTGATCAGGACGGTCGGCTCGGTGCTCATACTGCACTCCTCATGATCAGTAATATTTATGATCCATAACTAGTTGCCTCGATAACTATGCAACCCGATGTTTTCGATTGTCAAGCATCTCGATAGACTGGCGGCATGCCTGCGGATGACCCGACCAACGAACAGCCGACCGGCGCCGACCTGACCCGCCCCGACCTGACCCGCGAAGTCGTGGCGCTCTTCGCCGCGATCCACCGCCGCTACGCCCAGGAGTCCGAGGCCGCCGCCGCCCCGCACGAGCTGACCCCGCTGCAGGCCAAGGCCCTGCTGGCCGCCGAGCAGCCGGTCGCCATGCGCCGGATCGCCGAGCAGTTGCACGCCGAGCCGTCCAACGTCACCGCGATCGTGGACCGACTGGAGTCCCGCGGCCTGGCCGAGCGCCGCCCCAGCCCCGGCGACCGCCGCGTCAAGCTCGTCGCCGCCACCGAGGCCGGCCTGCGCGTGATCGCCGACCTGCGCGCCAGGACCCCGTTCGCCTCCCAGCCCCTGGAGCGGCTGAGCGGGGCACAGCGCGAGGAGCTGCGCGACCTGCTGCGGCTGCTGCTGGGCGACTGACCGCCGCCTCAGCCAGCGCAGCTCTCGGTGTTCCGCAGCCGCCACCCGGCCGGCGACTCCCGCAGCGCCGTGCCCGCCAGCCAGTCGCACGCCGCCGCCAGCGCCCGGGCGGCGGCGAGCGGATCACCGTAGGCGAGCCGTCCCTCCGCGTAGGCGGCGACCTCGTGCCCCGTGCACTCCTCGCCGTACCGGCACGGCACCTCGATCTCCGCGCCGACCAGCCACGGCGGCCCCATCCGCAGGTCGTTGCCGCACCGGCGCGCGACGTAGAGCCCGGCACCGAACGCCACCTCCGGCAGCCGGAGGTAGCCGTAGACCTCCCCGGCGTACGGAAGCCCGCCGACCGGATTGCTCCGCAGCCCACCCCGCACCCCCAACCGCCGCGCCAGCCCGCCCAGTCGGGCATCCGCCAGCGCCAACGCCTCACCTACGGCGGCCACGGCGTCGTCGTCCAGGTCGGGGAACATCCAGTGCGGCTCCATCCGCCCAGTGTCGCGGCGCGGCGGCGGGCCGCCCAGGGGATGGGTGAGGATCGGCGAGGAGTGATGACGATGTGTCAGATCGTGGTTGGCAGGAGCCACTCACCGGCCGTCGCCGTCAACATCTCGCCTCAACCACCTTCCAGGAGCCTAGCCGCGGCCTGCGGCTCCATGACGGTTGACCAGGCTTGTTCAGCGGGCAGCAGATGCCGACCGGGTAGGGCGTACTCGGGAAACCAGGACTGCGGGTCGCAGCCGGGCACATGCCGAAGGATCACGACGGCGAGGTCATCGGGAACAGAGCCGGTGATGCGCACAGCCACATAGGTCTCGTGGCCCTCGTCGGCGCGTACCAGAACACCGAGTCGGAAGGTCGGAAAGTCGGTGGCGTGTTCGTGACCGTCACGCAGCGACCCCCGCGTGAGATCTTGGAGCTCGGCGACAAGACGGCGAACCAGCCGGATGCCGGCCTCAAGGCGATGGCGGGCGTAGTCGTCGGCCGTCGGCAGGAGCGGGCCGACGTAAGTCTTGCCCGGCAGCGGCTTCGAGTGTTCCGAGTTGTGCCGGGCCCTGGCGGCGTTCGCATCGGCCTCCAGCGCGGCATAAAAGTCGTCTGCCGAACCATCCTCACGCTGACCGGCCGCGACGAGCCACGGCTGATCCTCGTCCAGCCAGACCGCACCCCGCCAGCGCTGGATCTTGACCTTGAAGAGCACTTCATCATCGATGGCACGGATGCGCTCATGGGTGCCGTGATCACCTGCGAACTGCTCTCGCGCCTTGCCCATGAGCGGGTGGTCGATATCGTCAAGAGCCTCCCTGCCCGACGGCAGCGGGAGTTCGAGGTCCTCACGGAGTGTGCGCAAGGTAGGGCGAGGAGGCTGCATCTCTCAGTCGTCCCCGCCGGTCCCGCCGAGTTCCTCGATCCGCTCAGGCGAGAGCCCGGTGAGCAGCGAGACGCTTGAGGCCAGACTGCCGTCGAGCTTGCGCATTTTCTCCATCATGCTCGCCCGGACCTCTTCCCGACGGAGTTCCAGATAGGTACGCACCGCCTCCGCGACCAGGTCCTTCTTCGTCATGCCGAGAAAGTGCGCGCCATCGGAGATCAGCTCGTCGACAGCCGCATCCACCTTCAGCGGTGCGGTTGCCCGCGCTCGAGTCAGGTCAGTCGGGGTCACAGCATCCACCTTCCATTGGTACCCCAGGGTACTCATACCTGGAGCTACCGATCCAGGTATGCCGAGCGAGCGGCCCAGAAGCGACCCGGCTCGAATGATCACGGCGGGAGTCAGCCCTGCCCGGACAGGTCGCCGCGACGGGGGCCGCGGTGCGGGTCGGTCGCGGTGATGCGGGTGTGGAGGGCGTGCATCGCGGTGAGGGTGGCGTCGAGTTCGGCGGGGGTGGGGGCGGTGCCGGTGGTGACTTGGCGGTCGAGCCGGCGGCCGAGGGTGCGCAGGTCGGCGGTGGTTTCGGGGCAGGGGTGTGAGCGGGGTCGGGGGTGGTGGTCATGGCGGTGGGTTCCTCGGTTCGGTCCGGCTCAGGGTGGGCCGCCGTGGCGGGCGGCGCGCAGGCGGGCGCGGTGGACGTAGCGGGTGGCGCGTTCGAAGCCGTCCACGCAGTAAGGGAGGGTGACTTGACCGGTGTCGGTGGCGATCAGGGGGCCCGGGGCGATCAGGGTCTGGCGGTCGCAGCAGGCGCACCAGCCGAAGCGCCACTGGTGGCGGGGCGGCAGCGGGACGGGCCCGGTGGGGGCGGGCCAGGGGGTGCTCATCGCGGGGTGTGGGCGGGCCGCAAGTCGGGTGCGGGGGTGAGGGGTTGGATCTCGCTGGCCGGGGTCTCCCACTCGCAGCCGCCGCCGGGCGGGCGCAGGTAGACGGTGGGGTGCTTGGCGTAGCCGGGGCCCATGTAGTGACCGGTGAGGCCGTGCTTCTCGTCGCGGACGAGTTCGTTCGGCTGGGGGGTGTAGAGCGTGGGCGGGGGCGTGTTGCGCTTACTCATGACCGTTCCTCTCCGTAGTGAACTGATTACAAGGATCGGCATGTGGGGATAGGCTCGCCAGGGGTTGAACCTTGACAAACCCTGCACGTGAAAGGTTCGAACAGTCTTGGAAGCCATCGAAACTGACTTTCCGTCATCTCCGCAGACGCGCTTCGCCACCGAGTTCCGCAGGTCACGGCGAGGTCGAGGCTGGTCCCAAGTGCAGACCGGCAGGCGCATGGGCTTCTCCAACACGCTGGTTTCGTACGTCGAACGAGGGAAGCGTCCTCCAACAAAGAACTTCGCCGTTAAAGCCGATGAGGTGTTCGACTCAGGCGAGGCCTTCTACGAGCTTTGGCGCCGGTGCACGCGCGCGGCGCTGCTGGAGGGCTTCGAGGAGTTCGCAGAGTGCGAGGGGCGCTGCCGGAAGCTGCGGACGTTCCAACTCGCAGTTGTTCCAGGCATCTTTCAGACTCCGGCGTACGCTGCGGCAATCGAAACGGCGGCCGTACAGCGGGGCAGCATCACCCAAGCTCAGGCGGACGAACGAATCGCCTTCCTCGCCACCCGGCAGCGACGGCTGTTCGAGCAGAAGGTCCCACCTATCGTCCACGCGGTCATGGATGAGAGCTGCCTGATGCGCCCGATCGGCGGGCGAGCGGTGATGCTCGACCAACTGGACCACATCGAAGAGCTGGCGAGCCACCCGAACGTCACGTTCCAGATCGCCCCGCTCAGCCTCGCGGAGCACCGCCCGTTCCTGCTCCCGGTAACGCTGCTGATCATGCCCGACCGCTCAGTTGTCGGCTACTCCGAATCGCAGTTGCGGGGCTACCTTGAGCGCAGCCGTGACATCGTGTCAGCTTGGGAGAGGGACTACGATCACCTCCTAGTGGAGTCGCTGTCCAAAGGCGCCTCCCTGGCCAGGATCCACGCAGCCCGGAAGGACCTTCAATGAACATCGATCTGACCGATGCCCGCTGGATCAAGTCACGGCACAGCGGAAACGGCGGCGAGTGCGTCGAGGTGGCCCCCGGCTTCCCCGCCCTCGTCCCCGTCCGCGACTCCAAGGACCCCGGCGGCCCCGCCCTCGTCTTCACCGCAGAAGGCTTCGCCGCCTTCGTGGCCGGCGTGAAGGACGGGGAGTTCGGCGCCGGCTGACCCGAATCCGCAGGCAGTGGCCGACGGTCAGTCGGTTGGTCTCGGTGCCGGCCGTCCGTGCTGTCGCGGTGTGTCGGGGTAGGCGTGTGGCCCGGGTGTCGTGCCGGGTGAGCGGATCCGGGTGTGACGCCTGGGCTCAGCGGGGCATCGAGCGGGCGTGCTCGTCGCGCAGCTGGGTCCAGGCGCCGAGCTGGTCCGGGTCGGTGGCGGGGAGCCGGCCGCCCACCCGGTCGAGCAGCACCAGCGAGGTGGCGATGACGCCGACGGTCAGCGAGCGCAGGATCGGGTGGGTCGCCCGGTGGTACTGGCGCAGCAGCTCGCCGAGGAAGCCCTCCAGGGTCGGGGGGTCGATCTCGCACTCGTCCTCGACGATCTCGCCGATCCCGGACGCCAGACCGAGGGTGCCGGCCACGGCCTCGACCTGGGCGGTGTAGAGCCGCGCGACGGTGTTCGACGCGTCCCAGACGACCTCGTCCTGGACCTGGAACGTGCAACTCACGCTGCTCACCTCACTGTTGACCGTGCGCGGCTCAATCGGCCCACTGCACTTCGACGTCCACGCCCGGATGGGCGGCCTTCCAGTCGTTGACGGCCTGCTCGACGGTCGCCTTGAACTGCGGGGTGGCTCCCGGTTCGGTGAAGTCCAGCCCCATCGGGGCGTCCTCGTACCCCGGCATGTACGGGCGGGCTCGCACGTACGAATCGAGCTTCTTGACGACGTTCTTGTCGACCCACTTCTGCGGGTCCATCCGTGGATCCTGCCCGGTCGCCGTCTTCTCCTCCCAGAGCCTGCCGTCCTGGACCCGGTCGATGTCGGTGATCGTATCGGAGAGGTCGTTCGGGTTGTCGACGACGTAGTTGGTGTCGCCCTCCTGCGGCGGCCGGAGCCGGTTGCTCAGGGGCTCGGTGCTGTCTCCGCCGCCACCCCCGCCACCGCCGTCGGAGCTCATGTTGACCCGGTCCTGGCCGGCCGCGTCGTGCATGATGTTGTTCATCCCGGCCCAGGCGAAGCCGAGGCCGCCCGAGATGGCACCGGCCGACACCACACCGGCCGGCACGCCCAGGAAGGCTCCGACGCCGGTGATGTCCAGGGCGAAGCCGCCCACCTCGCCGCCCGCGCCGAGCAGTGCCAGTCCGAGGCCGCCGGCCGTTTCGAGCACCGAGCCCGGGTCGTGGACCATCGCGTTGCCCACCGAGAGGATCGCGGTGGCCGCGTCCTCGCCGGCGCCCTCGATGGCGTGGCCGACATCGGAGAAGAACCCACCGATGTCGTCGCCGACCCTGGACCAGAAGCCGGGCTTGGGCGGTGCGAGGTCGCGTGCCTTGCCGATCGCGGTGGCAGCGGTGTTGCCCGCCGAGTCGAGCTGGCCGCGGGCCTTGTCGAGGGCGTCGCCGGCGCCCTTCTTGTCACCGGAGTTCCACTGGCCGATCGCGGTGGCGGCTTGGCCCTGCGCCCACTCCAGGGTCGAGACGTAACCGTTCAGCGCGTCGGCGGCGCTGTGGAAGGCGTCACCGGCCTGCAGCCACTTGGTGGGTTGCCCGTGAAAGGCGTGCCGGAAGGCGTCCCCGGCCTTGCCCCGCCAGCCGTCCGCCGTGTCGATCCGCTGCAGGCCGGCTCCCGCCTGGTGCAACGAGTCTCCGTAGGCCCGGAGTTCGGTCTCCGTCTGGTAGATGGCGGCCGGCTCCCCGGGGATGAGCGCCTTCGGGTCGTTGGTGCTGCCGAGTTCGGCGGTCATCACTGCACTCCGGGATCCGGGCCGCTGCCCTGGATGTCGCCGTTCGCCGCCGTGACGATGTGCTGCTGGGCGTCCTGATCCGCCTTGACGTAGGCGTTGTTGCTGGCCGTCAGGCGGTCGACGACCTCCTTGCCGTCCTTCGCGAGGTTGTCCACTCCGCGTTTCCACCGGCTGAGGAAGTCCGAGAGGACGTCGGCCAGATGGCCGTGGCCGATCTTCCCGGCGTCGTGCGGGATGTCCGTGACGCTCTGCTGACCCACCTGCGCCAGGGTGTCGTCGACGCCGGTCGCCGCGTCCTTGAGCGCGCCCAGGTCCACCTCGAAGCCGTCTGCCATGGCCGGTACCCCCGTTCGGTCTGAGGCGACGGAGCGACTGTAGGACTGGTGGCGTCAACTCGTCCTTATCAAACAGAATTGACGTCGTGTCGGCTCTGTGTTCCCGGCGTGGAGCCGGTGCCCTGCGGTGCTGCGCCGGTCAGCGCACCAGGGGGAGGAAGACCGTGTTCATCGGGCCCGAAGGGGGCCCTCCCGTCCGGCTCTACCGCCGGCAGCGCCGAACGTAGTACGCGTGGGTCAGGGTCAGCACCGCGGGCCCCCAGAGCATGCCCGGCGCGATGCCGGCCGCCGCCAGGGCCGCCCACCAGCCGTTGGCGTAGGAGGGCGGGGTGAGGCCGAAGACGTAGCCGATGTGCCACCAGTGCCAGGGCTGGGGCGAGTTCGGCAGCAGCCCCATCTGGAAGCCGAACGCGAAGGGCAGCCGCCACAGGCACCACGGGAGCAGCAGGAGGGGGATCGCCCGGGCCGCCACCGAACGCCCAGTCGGGGACCGGCCGTTCGGTGGCGCCGACGGGCGGGTGGGGATGCGAGGCCTTGAAGGTCATGGCTCGATCCTCGCTGCGGGGTGGACGGCTGTGACCAGCCCCAGGAAGGGACCGGATCCCCGGCGCGAGGGAACCGCCGTCCCCGCGAGGAGGACGAGTGGGGCGTCCGCTGGTACACCTCCGCCTTCGCCGACGCGTACCTGCTGAAGATCGCCGGAAAAACATGCCCTGGCGGGAGCGCGGTCGTGCTAGCTTACGCGTCGTCAAGTGCTGCTGCGCATCGAGGAGGTGAGACCGATCAACGTTGTGACGAGTCGGGCCTCCCTCCCCCGCAGGGCCTAGGGAGTGCCCGCGAAGGCATCCCGAAAGGCTTGAACGCACATGTACTTCATTTCTGAGACGTCGGCCAACGGCGTCATCGAGCGGTCCTTCACCCTCCCCTCTCCCACCGCCTCCGGCGAGGTCCCCGGCGTGCTCTGGTCGCCGGCCTCCGACGCGGCCGGGCGCGCGCCGCTGGTCCTGATGGCCCACGGCGGCGGCAACCACAAGAAGCACCCGGCGATGTCCGGCCGCGCCCAGCGCCTGGTGGCCGGCGCCGGCTTCCACGTCGCCGTCATCGACGCCCCCGGTCACGGCGAGCGGCCGCGCACCGCGCACGACGAGGCGGAGGTCGCCGAGTTGTTCCGGGCGCGGGCGGCGGGTGAGCCGGAAGGCCCCGTCGTCGTGCGGTACAACGAGCACCTGGCGCGGCTCGCGGTCCCCGAGTACCGGGCGCTGCTGGACGCCCTCCAGGAGCTCCCGGAGATCGGCGCCGACGGGCCGGTCGGCTTCTGGGGCATCAACATGGGCACCGCGATCGGCGTGCCGTTCGTGGCGGACGAACCCAGGATCACCGCCGCCGTCTTCGGCCAGCACTGGCCCGATGTCCTGGCCGAGCGGGCGAAGCGGATCACCGTCCCGATCGAGTACGACATGCAGTGGGACGACGAGCACATCTCGCGCGAGGAGGGCCTGGCACTGTTCGACGCCTTCGCCTCGACGGAGAAGTCGTTGCACGTGAACTCGGGCCGGCACAAGGAGCTGCCCCGGTTCGAGGCCGACAGCGCGGTCCGGTTCTTCGCCCGGCACCTCACCGGCGTGGTCGCCCCGTCGGCCTGACCGGGGGCCTGAGGTGAGCGGTACCGGCGCCCGCCCGCCCGAGCGGGTGGGCGCCGACCGCCGGCCGGGGCCTGTCCGGCGCCGTGATCACACGGCGGGGAAAAGGTTGGCGGGCCGGCTGATCGGGCTGGTAGCTTGCACTCGACCGCGACGCCGTCCGAGGAGGTGAGACCCATGAACGCTGTATCGATGTGGGTGCTCCCCCTTGCCGTCACGGTCGGGCGATTGACGTAGGTGTCGCCGGGAGCGCCTCGACAACCAGGCACTCCCGAAAGGCAACACCCATGCATTCTCTGCAGTTCACCGCCGAGTCGTCGTCGAACGGCACGGTCGAGCGCGACTTCACCGTGGGCGACGTCCCCGGCGTTCTCTGGTCGCCGGCCTCCGACTCGGCCGAGCGCGCGCCCCTGGTCCTGATGGGCCACGGCGGCGGTGCCCACAAGAAGCACCCCGCGATGGCGGGCCGGGCACAGCGCCTGGTGGCCGACGGCGGCTTCCACGTCGCCGTCATCGACGCGCCCGGTCACGGAGACCGGCCGCGCACCGCGCAGGACGAGCGGGAGATCGCCGAGCTTCGCGCGGCGCAGGCGGCGGGCGAGCCGGCAGGACCGATCGTCGTCCGTTACAACGCCCGGCTGGCGGAGCTCGCCGTACCCGAGTGGCAGGCGACCCTGGACGCCCTCCAGCAGCTTCCGGAGATCGGCGCCGATGGGCCGGTGGGCTACTTCGGCATCGCCCTGGGCACCGCGATCGGGGTGCCGCTGGTGGCGGTCGAGCCCAGGATCACCGCCGCGGTCCTCGGCCTGATGTGGCCCGATGCCCTGCTCGAAGCGGCGAGGCGGATCACCGTTCCGATCGAGTTCGACCTGCAATGGGACGACGAGCTCATCCCGCGCGAGGCCGGCCTCGCGCTGTTCGACGCCTTCGGCTCGACGGAGAAGACCTTGCACGCCAACGCGGGCAAGCACTTCGACTTCCCCAGGTTCGAGGCCGACAGCGCGGTCCGGTTCCTCGCCCGGCACCTCGGCGGCTCGGTCACCTCACCGGCCTGAAGGTGAGCGGCAGCGGCGCCCGGCCCACCCGTCGGGCGCCGCTACCGCGGCCCGCCTTTCGGCCGCGCATCCGGACAACCCCACCTAGCGCAGCGGCTCGCTCAGCTCGATGGAGCGCAGCGCCGCCGCCAGGGCCGGCTCGTCGCCGACGTCCAGGGCGGTGTCGGTCAGCTTGATGACGTGTTCGTCACCGTGCGCCAGGGCCCGTTCGAAGACCTCCTCGGGGGTGACCGCGCCCGGCGGGAGGTAGGCGACCGGGGCGTCGGGCGCGTACATCGCGGTCACCGCCGCGGAGGCCGTCCAGGCGGCCCGCAGGCTCGGCACCCACAGGGCCCGCGGCAGCGCGGGCAGGGTGCGCAGGACGGCGTTGGGGGCGGTGGCCGCGTGGACCAGCATCGTCTCCTCGCCGTGGCCGTGGGTGGCGTAGCGGTGGGTGGCCGCCCGCACCAGCTCGGTGAGGCGGCGCTGCGCCTCGCCCGGGTCCGTTACCCCGGCCGCCCACACCGGCAGACCTCTGACCTGGCCGAGCCGGTCGGCGAAGCCGCCGTCCCGCCCCGCGATCGGCGGTGCCGCGTCGAGGGCGGCGGCGGCGCTGTCGGCGCCCGGCAGCGCGGCCAGGTCCGCGACGGTGCGGTGGCGGGCGGCCCAGTAGCCGAGGCCGTGGGCGAGTTCGGCCAGCCGGGGTCCGGTGCTCTCCCCGCTCAGCAGGGTGCGCGTGGCGTGGCCCACCCGGATCACCGGGTGCGTCGAGCCGCCGTACAGGCCGGGCAGCAGCCGGGGCCACCACCGTGCGAGCACCTCGCGCCAGGGGTGCTCGGCGAGTTCCCGCTCGAAGTGGTCGATCCAGTCGGCGGCCCGGCGTGGATCGCCCAGCGCGGCAGGCCAGTTGGCGTCCGTGACCGGCTCGACGCGACCGGGGAACTCCTCCAGCTTGCGGGTGTACAGCTCGAGCCAGCGGTGCACCGCGGATGCCTGCCCGTGAGCGGCGAGGGCCTCGACGGCCATCGGCGCGTGGTTGGTGAGCCGCCCGAACCGCTCGGGCCCGGAGCGGTGCAGCCGCTGAAGCGCTTCGTCGAGGGTGCCTGTCGTATCCATGATGAGGACGGTAGGCGGGGGCGGTACGACCGCGTAACAGGCTGAGGGCTTAGGACCAGGGCCTACGTCGCGACCCGGCGACGGCGCCCGTCACGCTGCAGGGCATCAGGTTCAGCTCGATGCGCAGCGTGGTCGCCGTCATCGCCCTGGTGCTGGCGCCCAAGCCGCCCCGCTGAGCCCCGACCACCCCGGCCGCCGGGCCGCCCGACCCCTCGCGGGGTGCGGGCGGCCCGCCCTGACGTCTCGTCAGTTCAGCCGGTGATGCTCGCCGCGCCGCTCTCCAGGTGCCCGGTGAAGCGCTGGGCGAAGCTGCTGTCCGAGCTCACCGTCACCGTGAAGTCGTACCAGCCGCTGTTGTAGGCGACGGCGTTGAAGTAGTCGCTCACGCTCTGGCCGGCCGCCACGGTGTAGGTCCAGGGGCCGTCGGTGCGGTAGTGGTTCGAGGTGATGGTGAACGTCACCGTACTGGTGCCGTTGTTGGCGAGTTTGAACCAGAGGGCGAGCTCGCCGGTGTCCGGCGCGGCGGCGTAGGAGGCGGTGACCAGGAGGGTCTTGCCCGCCTTGGTGGTGTCGCCCTGGAAGCGGCGCAGGAAGCGGTTGGGGCCCACCACGCTCAGGTCGTAGGGTCCGTTGCCGTAGCCGGAGCCGCAGTTGAAGAAGTCGCTGGTGCTGCCGCCCGGGTCGATCGTGTACTGCCACGGGCCGCCGCTGCGGAACGCGTTGGCGTAGGCGGCGAAGTGGGTGCTCTGGCTGCCGCCGTTGTCCATCTTCAGCCAGACCTTCATCACCGTGGAGCTGTCCAGCTCCAGGTGGTCCAGGTTGGCGTTCGGCTGGTAGGGCAGCGCGCGGGCCGGGCGGGTGCCGGACTCCTGGGCGGGCAGCGCGTTGTTGGTCGGCGAGGGGTTGGCCATCGGGCCACAGGTGGTCAGGCCGATCGTCTGCGAGGTGTCGGGCAGCGAGGGCAGCCCGTAGACGGGGTGCGCGAAGTCGAAGACGCCGGTCAGGTCACCGGCGACCTTGCGGCGCCAGGCGCTGATGTTGGCGCACTGGGCCGGCTTGCCGATGGCGGCCGTCCAGACCTCCAGGAAGCGCAGCACCGAGGTATGGTCGAAGACCTGGGAGTTGACCCAACCGCCGCGGCTCCAGGGGGAGATGGCGACCAGCGGGACCCGGAAACCCATGCCGATGTTGACCGAGCTGTAGAACTCGCCCGCGGTGCCGGCGGGCGCGACCGGCGGCGGCACGTGGTCGAAGAAGCCGTCGTTCTCGTCGTAGTTGAGCAGCAGGATGGTCGAGTTGAAGACGTTGGGGTCCGCGTTCAGCGCGTTGATCACCATGTTGACGAAGTGCGCGCCGTCCTCGGGGGTGGCGTACGGGTGCTCCGAGGACTGCTGGTCGGCGACGATCCAGGAGACCTGGGGCAGCGTGCCGGCCAGCACGTCGGCCTTGATCGCGGCCGCGATGTCGTCCGGCGTGCGGCCGGTGACCTTCGGCACCGAGCCCATGCCCTTGACCGCCAGGTCACTGCCGGCGGGGGCGCCCGCGAACTGCTTGAAGTAGGCCAGGGCGTTGTCGCCGAAGTTGTCGGCGGCGTTCTGGTAGACCTTCCAGCTGACGCCGGCGTTCTCCAGCGCCTCGGCGTAGGTCTGCCAGCTCAGGCCGGACTCGTCGCCGCCGTCGTAGGCCGGGCCGCCCGCCGTGCCGGTCGGGTCGATCATGCCGGACCAGTGGTAGGTGCGGTTCGGGCCGGTCGCGCTCAACACCGAGCAGTGGTAGGCGTCGCAGACGGTCCAGTTGTCGGCCAGCGCGTAGTGGAACGGGATGTCGGAGCGCTGCAGGTACCCCATCGTGCGCACGGTGCCCTTGGCGGCGACCCAGGAGTCCATCTTGCCGCTGTTCCACGCCTTGTGCTGATCGGACCAGGCGTGCGAAAGATCGCCATTGCACTGCGCGGTAGTCTCCGCGCTCGAACCGGCGCCCGTGTTGGCGGGGTTGAAGGCCCACGGGTACTGGCGGGCGGTGGCGCTGTTGGGCTGGTTGAAGACGCTGTAGCCGCCGGCGATCTGGATCGCGCTGCGGTCGGCGAAACCGCGCACGCCCCGCAGGGTGCCGAAGTAGTGGTCGAAGCTGCGGTTCTCCTGCATCAGGATCACGACGTGCTGGGCATCGGTGATGGTGCCCGTGCTGGTGAGCTTCGCGGTGCTCGCGACGGCCGGTGCACCGATCGCACCGGTAGCACCGACCGCGCCGGTCGCGCCGACCGTCCCGGCCACGGCGACGCCCGCCGCCGCGGTGGCGGATGCGGCCATGAACGTCCTGCGACTCAGCTCTGTCATCCGGATCGCCAAACCCTTCGGTCTCGCCGCCCCTGGCGGCTGCCGTCGCGCCGGCGGATGCCGAGCGCCCGAGGCCCTGTCCGCACGCTGGGTTGTTCATACAACGTGGGCCGCGCACATCGTGGCCCAGCGCGGCAGCAGGCGCTAGGGGCTTGCACCGAGGCTTGTCGGACTGTTCGCCCCCGGGTCAGCGAGCATCCGGCGGGTGAACGGCGGGCCGCCCGGCCGCCATCAGTCGCGCACCTGCACGCCCAGGGCCTGGGCGAACTGCGGGGCCAGCTCGATCAGCTGGGTGGCGGAGATGACCGCGCCGCGCAGCCCCTCGTGGCCGTCCGGCAGCCCCAGCCGGCTCGCCCCGCGCAGGTCCGTCCGAGCGAGCGTGGCACCGCCGAACCTGACCTCATCCAGCGAACTGCCCGGAAAGCTCACGCCGGTCAGCTTGGCGCCGCCGAAGTCCACGTCGCGCAGCTGGCAGTCCTCGAAGACCACGTCGCGCAGCACCGCCCCGCGCAGGTTCACCGACTCCAGCTTGCACTGACGCACCGTCATCCGTCGCAACTGCGCGCCGTACGCGGAGACCCCGGCGAAGAGGCCGCCCTGCACGGTGGTGTCCTGCCACTCGCTCTCCACCAGCTCGCTGGCCACCAGCCGGCAGCGCTCCCACCAGGTCTCGTTGAACCTGGCCTGCCGCAGCTTCGCCTCGCTGAAGGTGACGTCGGTGAACGCGCACTCCAGGAAGAGCGCGCCGCCGGCCTGCACCTGCTCCAGGTCGAGGCGCTCGAAGTGCGCGGTGTCGTAGCGCTCGTCGCGGCGCAGCGGGCCGGGGTGCGGCCGCAGCAGGTGGGCGTAGGGCTGGTCGGCGAGCGGCACAAGGGCTCCTCAACGGCTGGGCACAGGGGGGTCGGGGCATCCTCGCAGGCAGCACTGACAGCACGCGGCACCGGCAGCACGCGGCACCGACGGCGCGAGCATCGTGGGCAGCGCCCGACAGCGCGGGCGGCACCGGTGGCGCTACTCGCGGCTGTGCAGCCAGACCCCCACCGCGACCGTCCCGGCCCCGACCAGCCCGGCCGCGAGCACCCCCGACGCGCCGAGCGCGGTGCAGGCCAGCACCACCACCGCGGCGACCGGCAGCACCCACTGCGCGGCTCCGGTCTTGCTGTGCCGCGAGTGCAGCGCCCAGACGGTGACCAGGTACAGCGCGGCCGGCACGGTGACGGCCGCGGTCGCCGCTACGGCCGAGATGTGCGCGACGCCCACCGCGGACTCGACCGCGACCTCCAGCCCCGCGCCGATCGCGGCCGCCGAACCGAAGATCAGGTAGTGGCCGTAACCCCAGAGGAACGCCTGCCGGTTGGAGCGCAGGTGCTCGTGGATCGGTGCGGCGAAGTAGATCCACCAGGCGGCGAAGCAGAGCAGGATGCCGCCGATCGCGAGCGGCACCAGCGTGCCCAGCGCCTCGTGCTCGTCCACCGCGCTCTGCACCGCGACGGTGGCGGCCGAGACCGTCTCGCCGAGCACGATCAGGGTGAACAGCCCGTAGCGCTCGGCGATGTGGTGCGGGTGCCAGGGGCTCTGCGCCTGGCGCTCGGCGAAGGCCGGCACCGACAGCTCGGCGATCACCCCCAGCGGCATCACCCACACGATCGCCGCGCTCGGCAGCAGCAGCACCAGCACCCAGCCCAGTTGCACCAGCGCGATCCCGCCGGCGTAGCGGCGCGCCATCGTGCGGGCCGCGCCGCTCTCGCCGCGCGCGGCCCGCAGCCACTGGGTGACCTGAGCCAGGCGCATCACCACGTAGCCGAGCACGCCGAGGGTGAAGTCGCGGTCCTGGAAGAGCCGTGGGATCCCGGCCGCCAGGATCAGCGCACCGGTGATCTGCACCAGCGTGGTGACCCGGTACGGCACGTCGTCGCAGTCGTAGGCGGAGGCGAACCAGGTGAAGTTCATCCACGCCCACCAGACCGCGAAGAACGCGAACAGGTAGCCGACCAGCGCGACCCGCAGGTGCCCCTCGCCGAGCGCGATGGCCAGCTGCCGCCCGGCCTGGGCGACGGCGACCACGAAGCAGAGGTCGAAGAAGAGTTCCAGCGAGGTCGCCGTGCGGTGCGCCTCGCTCCGGCTGCGCGGCACCATCCGCCGCACCACGGGGTCGGCGCCGCCTGCGGCCGGGTCGACGGCTTCGGGTCCTGCGGTCATCGTGGCGTCTCTCCCTGCGTGTTCGGCGCGCCGGCTCTTCGGCGCGCCGGCCGCCGACGGGACCCGATGCCCCGCCGGGCCGATCGTCGCAGCCGCCGGTGGTCGGCGCACGCACCGCGACGGCACGCCACGGCACGGGGTCACCTGGGCCGCGCAACCGACCGCTCGGCCGCGCCCGCGCGGTCAAGGAGAGTTGACGAAGCAGTGCGCGAACCGGGTGACAGCGTTCCAGGCGGCACGCGGGCTTGGGGTGTCGCGGGGTGCCATCGCCCCGAATGTCCGGATAGATTCCCTCCCAGTGGAACGGCGAGAGAGGCGTCCTGCGGGCAACGCGGAAGGTCAAGGCCGGCGCGGCTCCGGAGGGGGAGGAAACACCCCCGGTCCGGCGCCGCCCCGGCCTCGTGATCACCGCGCTGCCCGACAGCGCGCCGTCTCAGCGTGCCTCCTGACGTCTCGCCAGGACTACTTCTGCCAGCCCACCTTGGTGTAGTCGAAGTCCGCCAGTCCGGAGGCGCCGTAGTTGGCCAACCCCTTGCGGTAGGCGCCCACCGTCGGGCGCTGGTAGATCTCCAGGGTGTGGCCGAGCTCCCAGATCTTGGCGTCCGCCTGGTTGTAGAGCTTGGCGGCGGCCGTCGGGTCGAGCGTCGAGGCCGCCTGCTTCAGCAGGCTGTCGATCTCCGGGGTGCTCAGCTTCGAGTAGTTCTCGTAGACGTTGTCACCGCTGGGCTGCTGGTAGAACGGGATGACCAGCGAGGGCGGGAAGGACCCGGTGTTGCGCCAGGTCGCCAGGTCGAACTTGCCGACGTTGATGTACTTCTCGTCCAGGTCGTTGTCCGGCACCTTGTCGACGTCCAGCTTCACGCCGACCTGGCCGAGCATGTTCTGCACGGCACTGGCCATGTCGAGGGTCTGCTGCGAGGACCCCGCCGCGACGATGAAGTGCAGCTCCAGCGCTTGGCCGTCCTTGGTGCGCGGCTTGCCCGCCCCCGCGTCCTGCCAGCCCGCCTTGGTGAGCAGCTGCTCGGCCGCCGCCGGGTCGAACTTGCCCCACTCGCCGGAGTTGTCCTGGTAGCCGGCCTGGTTGGTCATGAAGATGTGGTTGTTCAGCTCCGGGAAGGTGACCGGCACGCCCTGGCTCATCACCTTGATCAGCGAGGTGCGGTCGATCGCCTTGCCCAGCGCCTGGCGCACGCTCTGGTCGGCCAGCGCGCCGTTGGAGCCGAAGGAGATGTGCACCTCGTCCCACGGGCCGGCGGTGCGGATCACCGCGTCCTTGTCGGCCTTCAGCTGGCTGTAGGCGTCGGCGCGACCCGCGCTGGCGTAGTCGATCTCGTTGTTCAGGAACGCCTGGGTGACCGCGGACTGGGAGAGCACCCGGTAGGTGAACTTGTCCAGCACCGGCTTGTCGCCCCACCAGTTGGGGTCCGGCACGACGGTGATGGTCTGCGCCGACTTGTCCTGCGCGCCCAGCTTGAAGGCCCCACCGGTGATCGGGATCTGGTCGATCCAGCCCTTGTTGAACTGGTCCGGCGTGGAGATCCCGGCGGCCGGCAGCAGCGGGTAGAAGAGGCTCTGCCAGTCGGCGTACGGGGTCGAGAAGGTGACCTTGACCTGGCTCGGGTCGTCGCCCTGCGAGACGTCGCTGATCTGGTTGTAGCCGTTGGTGCTGGCCGCGTTGAAGGCCGGGTTGCTGCCGTTGTCCGCCTGCCAGACCGCCTTGAAGTCCAGGTAGCCGAGCGGCTTGCCGTCCGACCAGTGCGCCTTGGGGTTGAGCTTGTAGAGCACCACCTGCGGCGAGGTGGAGACCACCGTCGCGGACTGCAGGAAGTCGGGGACCGGCTGGAACTTGCCACTGGCGTCGATCCGGAAGAGCAGCGGCTCGACCATCTTCATGATCTCCACCGAGTCGCCGTAGGTGCCGTCCACCTGCAGCGGGTTCCACTGGTCGATCCACTGCTCCAACCAACCGCGCAGCTCGCCGCCCTGCTTGAGGGCACTCACCGGCTGCGCGTTGATGTCGGAGGCGCTGAGCTGGGGCACCGCGCTCTGCGGCGCGGCGCCGCCCGACTTCGAGGAGCCGGAGCTGCAGCCGGTGATCACCATCGCGAGCGCGGTGGCCACGACCAGCGAGCGGGCGGCCCGCGCTCTCGTGGCGTGGGGACGGGTGCGGCCGCGCCGCGTGGTGGCATCCATGGAGGGTTCCTCCTCAGGAGTGGGGTGGGATCCGATCGGTGGTACCGAGCGGTGGTGTCCGAGCGGTTGGTGAGGTGCCACGGTACGGAGCACTTCTCGCCCGTCAGGTGTGACGGGACTTGAACGTGGGCAGCCAAGTGGGTAGCCAGCCAGCAGAACGTAACAGCCGATCAGCCACCCGACCAGAGGCTCGTGCTCACTCCTGATCGAATCGCAACAGGCGGCAATGTCGCCGAAACACCTTGTCCGCAACCGACTGCAACACTCTGACCTGCTGCTTCGCCGACCCGGTGGAAGTGGCGCCGCGCGTGGTCTTGACCGGCCGAACAGCCGGTCCGAGAATTCCGCTGCGCGAAGCTGCTCCGAACACCCATCGAGCGAAGGCAATTGGTCATGACTATCGGGAGTCGCAGCTCCCGGCCGGCTCTCCGGAGCCGCTGATGCTGCGCTATCTGGCGAAGCGTTTCGCCTACTACGTCGTCCTCCTGATCGTCTCGGTCTTCCTCGCCTACGCGCTCTCCAGCGCGGCGCTGAACCCGCGGTCGTACTTCGAGAACAAGACGCCGCGCCCGGCCGCCGCCGCGGTGGACCGGCAGTTGACCGCGCTCGGCATCAACGACCACACGCCCGTGGTGGTGCGCTTCGGGCACTGGGCGGACGGGCTGCTGCACGGCGACCTCGGCCAGAGCATCCACAACACCTCGGTCAACGCCGACTTCGGCCGCCGGCTCTGGGTCTCGCTGCGGCTGCTGGTGGTCGGCAGCCTGCTCGGCACCGTGCTCGGGGTGGCCGCCGGCGCCTGGGGCGCGGTGCGCCAGTACCGCTTCTCGGACCGGGCGTTGACCGTCCTGTCGTTCGTGGTGCTCTCCTCCCCGGTCTTCCTGATCGCGCTCTTCCTGAAGAACGGCGCGATCGCCGTCAACCTGGCCTCCGGACACCAGTTGATCAACTTCACCGGCTACGAGACCCCCGGGCTCGCGGGCGGGCTCGGCGCGCACCTGGTCGACTGGGGCGTCCACCTGCTGCTGCCCACGCTCTCGCTGGCGCTCACCGGGATCGCCACCTACAGCCGCTACCAGCGCTCCACCATGCTGGACGTGCTCGGCTCGGACTACCTGCGCACCGCCGAGGCCAAGGGTCTGACCCGCCGCCAGGCGCTGCTCAAGCACGGGTTGCGCACCGCGGTGATCCCGATGTCGACCCTCTTCGCCTACAACATCCTGAGCGTCTTCACCGGCGCCACCTTCACCGAGGTGATCTTCGGCTGGCACGGGATGGGCGAGTGGTTCATCAGCTCGCTCTTCGAGAACGACGTCAACGCGGTGGTCGCGGTCAACCTCTTCACCGCCGTGACCATCCTGGCCTCCGGCTTCCTGGCCGACACACTGCACGCCGCGCTCGACCCCCGGGTGCGTGCGTGATGGGGGACGCCGTGGTGACCGCGGTCGCACAGGACCAGCCGCCGGCGGCGGCACCCGTGGCAGCACCGGCGAGCCGGGGCCGGCTGGTGCTCAACCGCCTGCTCGGCGCGCCGGGCGCGCTGGCGGGCCTGGCCATCGTCGTGCTGCTCTTCCTGCTGGCCTTCGTCGGCCCCTACCTGACGCACTGGCACTACACCGACATCGACTACTCGGCGCTGCGCGAACCCCCGTCCAGCACCCACTGGTTCGGCACCGGCAGCCTGGGCCAGGACGTCTACGCGCAGACCCTGCGCGGGCTGCAGAAGTCGCTGATCATCGGGCTGCTGGTGGCGCTGCTCTCCACCGTGGCGGCCGGACTGGTCGGCTCCTGCGCGGGCTACTTCGGCGGCTGGGCCGACCGGCTGCTGATGTTCTTCGTCGACCTGATGCTGGTCTTCCCCAGCTTCCTGGTCATCGCGATCGTCTCGCCCCGGCTGCAGAGCGGCGGCTGGGTCGCCTTCGTGGTGCTGCTGGCCGCCTTCAACTGGATGATCACCGCGCGGGTGGTCCGCTCGATGACCATCTCGCTGAAGGAGCGCGAATTCGTGCGCGCCGCGCAGTTCATGGGGGTGCGGCCGCTGCGGATCATCTGGCGCCACATCCTGCCGAACGCCGCCTCCTACCTGATCGTGGACGCCACCATCGCGGTCGGCTCGGCCGTGATGAGCGAGACCGCGCTCTCCTACTTCGGCTTCGGCGTGAAAGCCCCCGACGTCTCGCTCGGCACCCTGATCGCCGACGGCACCGAGGCGGCGCCCACCTACCCCTGGATGTTCTACTTCGCGGCCGGGCTGCTGGTGCTCTTCGTGCTGGCCGTCAACCTGATCGGCGACGGGCTGCGCGACGCGCTCGACCCGACGGCGGAGGCCGGGCGGCGACGCCCGGCCCGGCGGCTCGGCTCTGCCCGGCGGCTCGGCGCTGCCCCGCGGCTCGGCAAGTCCACTGAAGGTAAGGCCTGATGACCACCGTCGCTTCCCCCGTCGCTTCCCCCCTGCTCGCCGTCCGCGACCTGCGGGTCGACTTCGGCGGCGCCCGCCGGCGCCCGGCCACCACCGCCGTGCGCGGCGTCGACCTCACCCTGGAGCGCGGCGAGACCCTGGGCATCGTCGGCGAGTCCGGCTCCGGCAAGTCCGTCACCGCCCTGGCGATCCTCGGCCTGCTGCCCGGCACCGCCACCGTGCGCGGCTCGGTCGCGCTGGAGGGGCGTGAGCTGGTCGGCCTGCCGAGCGGCGAACTGGCCAGGATCCGCGGCCGCCGGATCGCGATGGTCTTCCAGGACCCGCTCTCCGCCTTCACCCCCGTCTACCGGATCGGCGACCAGATCGCCGAGGCGGTGCGGGTGCACCAGAAGACCGACAAGGCGGCCGCCCGGCGCCGGGCCGCCGAACTGCTCGACCTGGTCGGCATCCCGGACCCGCGGCGGGCGCTCGACAGCTTCCCGCATGAGTTCTCCGGCGGCATGCGCCAGCGCGCGATGATCGCGATGGCCGTCGCCAACAACCCCGACATCCTGCTCGCCGACGAGCCCACCACCGCCCTGGACGTCACCATCCAGGCCCAGGTGCTGGACGTGCTGCGCACCGCCCAGCGCGAGACCGGCGCGGCACTGGTGCTGGTCAGCCACGACCTGGGCGTGATCGCGCAGATGGCCGACCGGGTCGCGGTGATGTACGCGGGCCGGGTGGTCGAGACCGCCCTCGTGGACGACCTCTTCACCGCGCCGCACCACCCCTACACCCTGGGCCTGATCGGCGCCGTGCCCCGACTCGACCGCACCGGCGGCCCGCTGGTGCCGATCCCCGGCAGCCCGCCGGCGCTCAACGCGCTGCCCGCGGGCTGCCCGTTCGCGGCACGCTGCCCGCTGGTGGAGGACGCCTGCCGGACCACCGAACCCGCGCTCGCCGGCCCCGCGGAGCACCAGGCGGCCTGCCTGCGCGCGGCCCACCTGGCCACCGACCGCCCCTCCCCCGCCGACATCTACCCGGTGCCCGAACTCCCCCCTCTCCTTCCCCCTTCCGACCGCTCCACCCTCGCCCCCGTCCTGACCATCACCGACCTCCGCAAGACCTTCCCCGTCCTCAAGGGCAGCGTCTTCAAGCGCAAGGTCGGCGAGGTCTACGCGGTCGACGGCGTCTCGCTGGACATCCGGCGCGGCGAAACCCTGGGCCTGGTCGGCGAGTCGGGCTCGGGCAAGTCGACCACGCTCTTCGAGATCCTCGGCCTCGCCAAGCCGGAGGCGGGCCGGATCGAGCTGCTGGACCAGGACACCGCCACCCTCACCCGCGAGGCGCGCCACCGCCTGCGCTCGCGGCTCCAGATCGTCTTCCAGGACCCGATGGCCTCCCTCGACCCCCGGATGCCGATCAGCGACATCATCGCCGAACCCCTGCAGGCCCTGGGCACCGAGCGCGCCACCATCGCCGCCCGCGTCCCCGCCCTGCTCGCCCAGGTCGGCCTGGACCCCACCCACGCCTCCCGCTACCCGCACGAGTTCTCCGGCGGCCAGCGCCAACGCATCTCCATAGCAAGGGCGTTGGTCGTCTCCCCGGAACTCCTGGTGCTCGACGAGCCGGTCTCCGCCCTCGACGTCTCCATCCAGGCCGGCGTCCTCAACCTGCTCCAGGAGCTCAAGTCCTCGCTGGGCCTGGCCTACCTCTTCGTCTCCCACGACCTCTCGGTGATCCGCCACCTCGCCGACCGGGTCAGCGTGATGTACCTGGGCCGCACCGTCGAACACGGCACCGCCACCGCCGTCTTCACCGCCCCCCGCCACCCCTACACCCGCGCCCTGCTCTCCGCCGTCCCCCTGCCCGACCCCGCCGCCGAACGCACCCGCACCCGCCTGCTCCTCCCCGGCGACCCCCCGTCCCCGACGTCCCGCCCGACGGGCTGCGCCTTCCGCCCCCGCTGCCCCGTCTACGCCACCCTCGACGCGTCACGTCAGACGCTCTGCGAGACCGCACCCCCCGCCCTCACGGAGGCCGCACCCGGGGTGGACCACGGAGCGGCCTGCCACTACCCGGCGGCCGGGGAGTGGTCAACCGGGAGCGCCGCTCCCCTCTGATGCCGACCCGACTGACACCCCGTCATCCGCGCTCACCCGGACGCCCGCTCCGGCAGGCGGCCGCGGTGGGAGCCGCCTAGCCTGCCAGGCAGTGCCGGGAGCAGCAGCGCGGCAGCCGTCCGTCCCGCCCGTGGAGGTCCCCAGGTGGCCGTGTCCGAGCAGGAGCCCGCCGCGTACGAGGAGTGGGATCCACGGCCCCGGCCGTCGTGGGCCGAGCCGGAACTGCCACCCCGCACCACCACCCAGCGGCCGGTCCTGGTGGCCACGCTGGCCACCCTCTTCCTGGTGCTGGCGATCGTGGCGGGCAGCCGGGGGCTGCGCGACCTCGACGCGGCGCAGGTGCCGTACGCGGCGGTCACCGTCCTGCTGGGCTTCGGCCTCGCCCACCGCTACACCCTCTGGATGAGCTCCCCGGCCACCCGCCGCTACCTCCGGCTCAGCCGCCGCACCGTGGCCGCGCGCCCCGGCCCCACCGCCGTGCCGCGCGCGCTCCCCCGGCTGGCGCTGGGCCACCTGGGCCTGCGCAGGCTCCCCGGCGCGCGCTCGCGCGGCCAGCGCGTGGCGCGCCAACTGCTGGGCTGGGGCTGCCTGCTGGCCGCGCTGATCGCACTGCCGCTGAGCTGGGGGTGGTTCACCTGCGCGGCGGTCGGCAACCCGGCCGGATCCGGGTACCAGCTGCGGCTCTGGGGCTACCGGCTGCTCGACTTCGACGCGGACGGACCGGTGGCCTGGTCGCTCTTCCACGGCCTGGACCTGGCGGCGCTGCTGGTGCTCGCGGGCGCCGGCTACCTGCTGCGGCTGCGGAACCGCGCCGGCGAGCGGCTCGGCGCCACGCGCTCCAGGTACGGGTCCAAGTCCGGGGACGGGTACGGGTACGGGCCGCTGCCGCTGCTCGCGCTGCTGACGGTCGCGGTGACCGGCCTGCTGCTGACCTTCTCCGCGCTCGCGCTGCACGGCGGCGGCTACCAGTTCCTGGCCGCGCTGCACCTGGCCTCGGTCGTCTTCACGCTGCTCTACCTGCCGTTCGGCTACCGCTGGCCGCAGCTGCTGAGCACCGCGCGCACGGGAGCGGAGCGGGCACGTGAGCGCTCCTGAGGACGAGCGGCGCGATCCGCTCGACGCCACCGCCGCCCCCGCTGGCACCGCCGCCCCCGACACCCCCGCTGCCGCCACCCCGGCCGGGACCAGCAGGCGCGACTACCTGCGCCTGGTCGCCACCGCCTCCGGCGGCCTGGCGGTCGGCGCAGCGGTGGTCGCCGCGGGGGTGCTGCCCCGCCACGGTGACGGCGGTGCCGATCCGCTCAAGGTCGCCGACCAGCTGGGCCCGGGTGACACCATCACCTTCGACTACCCGACCGCGAAGGACCGCGCCTTCGGGGTGCGGCTGGGCGACGGCACCCTGGCGGGCTACTCCGGCGTCTGCACCCATCTGGCCTGCGGGCTGCTCTGGCGCCCTGACCAGGGGATCGCCGGCGAGCTGCACTGCCCCTGCCACGGAGGCGCGTTCGACATCAGGACCGGCGCCGTGACGGCCGGGCCGCCGCCGCGCGGCCTGCCGAAGGTGGTGCTGGTGGAGGACCCGGCGGGCGCGATCTGGGCGATCGGCACCGCCCGGTCGGGCGAGAGCGAGGAGCAGGGCGTGTGCCGGGAGCTGCGCGACCGCGATCCCGAGCTGGCCCGGCAGGCCGGCTGCGACGGCCCGACCAGCGCGCCCTCCACCCCGGTCAAGGAGCAGACGTGACCCACGACGCCGCCGGAGCCGCGCCGGAACCACCCCCCGGCGGCTACCGGACCTACCCGCCCGACTACTGCACCGGCCTCGCCCCGGATGGCGGTCCGGACAGCGTCCCGGGGAGCAGCGCGGGCGGCCCGGACACGGACGGTGGCCCGGACCCGCTCGGCGGGCCGGCGCCCGGGCGGGTGGCACCGATCACCGCCCGCGTGGCGATCGCGCTGGCCGCGCTGACCGGGCAGCTCTGGGCCCTGACCGTGGGGACCAACGCGTGGCTCAGCGGCGACGGCCCCACCGCCTGGTGGGCGGCCGCCTTCTCGGCAGTGTCCTTCCTGGTCGTCGCGCTGCTCTGGTGGCGCGGCGCCGATCGCGACCGCCGACCACCCGGGCGGGCCGCACCACCAGGACGGGCCGCACCACCCGGCCCACCAGGCCTTTGACTCTGCGCTACCGGCCCATGACGATTCGGTGTTTCCCCGCGCGCCGTGTAATGTTCTCCGGGTCAGCAAGCGCCGCTAGCTCAGTTGGTTAGAGCAGCTGACTCTTAATCAGCGGGTCCGGGGTTCGAGTCCCTGGCGGCGCACCGACGGTCGAAGGCCTCTCGTTCGAAGTTCCGAGCGAGGGGCCTTCGGCGTTTCCGTGCTCGGCGCGATGGGGAGGTTGGCGGAGCCACGAACCACCGAGCCGTCGAAACGAGGCCACGCATGGCTGTGAAGGTGCTGCTCGTCACCGGGGACGCCGCCGAGTCGCTTGAGGTGCTCTACCCGTACCAGCGGCTGCGCGAGGAGGGCTACCAGGTCGACATCGCCGCGCCGAGCAAGAAGAAGCTGCGCTTCGTGGTGCACGACTTCGAGGACGGCTACGACACCTACACCGAGAAGCCGGGTTACAGCTGGCCCGCCGACCTGGCCTTCGCCGAGGTCGACCCGGCCGAGTACGCGGCGCTGGTGATCCCCGGCGGCCGCGCGCCCGAGTACCTGCGCAACGACCCCGAGGTGCAGCGGATCGTGCGGCACTTCTTCGAGGCGGAGAAGCCGGTGGCGCAGATCTGCCACGGCCCGCTGATCACCGGCGCGACCGGCTCGCTGGCCGGCCGCACCACCGCCGCCTACCCGGCGCTCGAACCGGACGTGCGGGCCGCGGGCGCGACCTACCAGGACGGCGAGGCCGTGGTGGACGGCGTCCTGGTCTCGGCCCGCGCGTGGCCGGACCACCCGGGCTGGCTGCGGGCGTTCATCGAGATCCTGCGGACGAAGGCACCGGCTGCCTGAGGCCGGCCGCCGACCGCACGGGGGCGCGCTCCGCACGGGCGCGCCCCGCCCGTCCCCGCTCAGTAGGACTGCAGCTCGATCAGGGTGCCCTCGGGATCGCGCAGGTGGGCCGAGCGCAGGCCCGGGCCCCACTCGGGGCGGTCGGCCGCCGACGCCGCCAGGGTGCCGCCGCGGGCCAGGCAGTGGGCGAGGGCCGCGTCCACGTCGGCGACCCGGGAGACCAGCATCACCGCGTCCTGGGCCGGCGGGGCGCTCGGCGGCAGCGCGCCGGCCCCGACCACGGCGGCCATCGCGGCCCGGTCGAAGAGCACCAGGACGCCCTGGTCGGCCACGTCCCAGTTCGCGTAGGGGCCGGACTCGTCCCCCTTCTGCCGTACCGCGCCGAGGAGTTCGGGCAGCACCGCGTCGTAGAAGCGGAAGCACTCGGCGAACCGGGTGACCAGCAGGCGGGGGTAGAGCGCGTCCATCGCGGCCTCCGGAGAGATTCAGTGGGTGAAGACCCACTATTGGTCGCCACCCTACAATCTGCGCCATGGACCCCGCACCCGCCCTGCCCCCGAGCCTGCTCGACCTGACCACCTACCTCCTCGCGCAGACCGGCCGCCGGGCGCGGGCCCGGCTCGCGGAGCGGCTGGCCGAGCGGGAGCTGCGGCTGTGGCACTACTCGATCCTGACCGCGCTCGCCGACTTCGGCCCGCACGTCCAGCGGGAGCTGGCCGAGCGGCTGGGCATCGACCCGAGCGACATCGTGCGCCTGCTGGACGAGCTGAGCCGCGCCGGTCTGGTCGAGCGGGCCCGCTCCGCCGCCGACCGCCGCCGGATCCAGGTCAGCCTCACCCCGGTCGGCCTGGCCGCGCTCACCGAACTGCGCGGCATCGCCGCCGCGGTCCAGGACGAGGTGCTCGCCCCGCTCGGCGCCACCGAGCGGGAGCAGCTGCACGGCATGCTGCTGCGGGTCCACGCCGCCCAGCGCTGAACGCGAGCGGCACTCCCGGCCGATTTCGGCACCGGGCCGCCGGTCGGGTAATGTTCTCCGCGTTGAACAGGCGCCGCTAGCTCAGTTGGTTAGAGCAGCTGACTCTTAATCAGCGGGTCCGGGGTTCGAGTCCCTGGCGGCGCACAACAGGGCACCAGCCCACCAAGGGCGCCCTCCTCCGGGAGGGCGCCCTTCGGCGTACCTCGCACGGCCAGCCACCCGAGGCAGCCGCACCCCGCACCCCGCACCCCGCACCCCGCACCCCGCACCGGGAACGGCGTGAACCGTCAGATCCGTTCCTCGCGTGTGACCTGACAACGGCTCGGGCACCCCTGGGCGACCACGCCGGGCGGCCGCTTGTGATGATCCTTGTGGTGATCCTTGGTGGACGAACACACCGACCGTCCACCCGGCCGACCTGAGACGCCCTCCGATGACGGGAGTACCAAAGCAGTGAGCGCTCCGCAGCAGGCAGCCGCGCCACCCGCCGGCCCGCCGCCCACAGGCCCGCAGCCCGGCGGCAGCGCCAGGCCCGGCCTCGCGGGAGTGCTGCCGCGGTGGCTGTCGCCGAGCCGCCCGGTCCGGGTCGCCGCGGCGGCCGCGCTGGTCCTCGGGGTGCTCTGGGCGCACTTCGTGGCCGGGGTCAGCGGCGACCTGGCCGCCCAGTGGGCCTGGGCGGACTTCGCGGCGCGCCACCCGGGTTCGGCCTACGACCTGGCCTGGTACGGCGGCATGCACCCGGCCTCCTACAGCGTGCTGACCCCGTGGCTGATGGCCCTGCTCGGGGTGCGCACGACCGCGGTGGCCGGCTGCGTCGTCTCGGCGGCGGTGCTGGCGCACCTGGTGGTCCGGGCGGGCGTGCGACGGCCGCTGCCGGTGGTGCTCTGGGGGGCCTTCGCGCTCTCCTGCAACGTGGCCGCCGGCCGGGTGACCTTCGCGCTCGGCATCATGTTCGGGCTGGCCGCGCTGCTGCCCATCGGGCCTGGACCGGCGGCCGGCCGGCGGCGGATCGCCTGGGCGGCCGGCTGCGCGCTGCTCGCCACCCTGGCCAGCCCGGTGGCCGGGCTCTTCGTCGAGGTGGCGGCGGCCGCGCTGCTGCTCACCGGCCGCCGCCGGATCGGCTGGGCGCTCGCCGGGCCACCGCCGGTGGTGGTGGTCGGCACGGCGCTGCTCTTCCCCGGTTCCGGCATCGATCCGATCTCCTGGCCCACCGCGCTGATCTGTGTCGGCTGCTCGGCCGTGGTGGCGCTGGTCAGCCCGCCGGCCTGGCGCACCCTGCGGCTGGGCTGCCTGGTCTACGCCGTCGGCTCCGTGCTGACCTGGGTGTTCCACACACCGATCGGCAGCAATGTGCAGCGGCTCGCGCTGATCTTCGGCAGCGTGCTGGTGCTGGCCGCGCTCTGCGCCGGGCGACCCGACTGGCGGCGGACCCCGGCGGCACTGGTCGCGGTCGCGATCACCGGGTACTGGACGGTCAGCGCGAACATCATCGGCATCCCCGTCCCGCCGCCCGCCCGGCAGGCCGACGCGCTGCTCGCCGAACTGCGCGGGCTGCACGCCGACCAGGCCAGGCTCGAAGCGGTCCCGATGCTCAACCACTGGGAGTCCTGGGGCCTGACCAAGGCGGCCGAGCTGGCCCGCGGCTGGAACCGGCAGGCCGACGTGCAGCGCAACCCGCTCTTCTACGACAACTCGCTCACCCCGGACAGCTACCACGACTGGCTGCGGCGCTGGGCGGTGGCCTACGTCGCCCTGCCGGCCGGCCCCACCGATGTGGCCGCCGACGCCGAGGCGGCGCTGATCCGCAGCGGCCAGGACTGGTTGCAGGAGGTGTGGCACGACGACAACTGGCGGCTGTTCAAGGTCTCCGACGCCGTCCCGCTCGCCGACCCGCCCGCCAACGTCGAGCACGCCGACGACGCCCAGCTGCGGCTCACCGTCAGCACGCCCGGCCCGGTCCTGCTGCGCATCCCGTGGTCGCCCTGGCTCACCGCGCACGGCCCGGCCGGGGCCTGCCTCAGCCAGGACGGCGACTGGACCAGGCTCACCGCGCCGGCCCCGGGCGAGTACCTGATCGACGCGCGGTACGGCTGGCCGCGCGGTACGCCCTGCTGAACCCGCGCGGTACGCCCTGCTGAACCGGGCGGCCGGCCCGGACGGAGCCTCGCGGACGACCCCGTCCGGGCGGGCCTCAGAGCTCCACGATCACGGTGCCCAGGTGCTGCCCGGCCATGGTTTCGAGCAGCGCGCGGGGGGCGTTCTCCAGCCCGGGGATCCGCGCGTGCGGGAACCCGACGGTGCCCGCGCGCTGCCAGGCACCGAACTTCTCCAGCCACTCCGCCTCGGCCCGCGGGTCGTCATCGGCGCTGTAGCCGCGCAGGGTGATCTTCTTCAGCAGCAGCTGGAAGGAGTCCAGCTCGACCGGCGCCGGCCGGCCGGTCCCGTGCGCGGCCAGCTGCCCCGAGAGCGCGCCGAGCAGCACGAAGCGGGCTCCCTGGCGGGCCACCGCGAGCGCGGCGGCGGCACCACGCAGGGGGCGGCGCCGACCGCGCCCCGGCTGCCCACCGGGCGGCGGGTGACCGCGATCAGCGCGCACTGCCTGCTGCACACCTTCCGGGGCGGCCCGACCGGCTGGCCCGCCGTCACCGGCCGGCTGACCGCGCGGCAGCTCGCCGCGCTGACCCCGGCCGCCGCCGCCCGGCCGGTGACGGCGGGCGAGGCCGACGGCGCCCTGCTCGCCGCGCTGCTCAGCCCGGACGCGCGCACGCTCTACGACTCCGTCTGCGGAGAGCTCGGCGCCCTGCCGGGCCTGCGCCGCATCGAGACGACGCCGATCCTGCGGACCGTCAAGCGCGCCGGAGCCGCCGACTGACGCTCCGGTGCTCAGCCGGCCGCCGGGGGCAGGTCCTGCGCCAGCTCCCAGACGTTGCCGTCGGGGTCGGCGAAGGAGACCGCGCGCAGGCCCCAAGGGCGGTCGATCGGGCCGTTGAGCACCGGTACGCCGAGCTCGGCCAGCCGGGCGGCGGCCGCGTCCGCGTCGTCCACCGCGATCGTGTAGAGGCAGCGCGAACCGAGCCCGGGGGCGGCCACCGGCAGCGGCGTGACCAGCTCGTGGGCCTCGGCGCCGCGCAGCAGGTTGACGACCGTGTGCTCGAACCTGAAGGCGGCCGAGTCCGCGTCCTGGTACATCGGGTCGAGCTCGAAGAGCGCGCGGTAGAACTCCCTGGCGCGCTCCAGATCCTCGACGAACAGGGTGATCGCGGTGACATCGTGCGGCAGCGCGGTCATACCGGGCCCCTTCCTGGGCAGGCGCGCGGCGATCGGCGCCGCACGGCTGCACCGAGTACAGCAGGCCGCACCGACAGCCCCCACCGTCCCGCCGCCCCCGCGCCGGGAACCGCCGGGCCCCCGACCACTGTCCCCGTCATCGCCCGCGACGGTCCTGTAGCGTCGTCGGGGGCGATGGAGCCAGGTCAGAGCGGACGAGCGGCAAGAGCAGGCGAGGTACCCGGGTGAGCACCAGCGACGTCCCCAGAGCGAACGACAGCACCGCCCGGATACGCCGCCTCGGCCGCCGGCTGCGCCCCGCGCCCCGGCGCTGGCACCCCTGGGCGGTCGACGTCCTGCTGGTGATACCGGCCGCGCTGGACGCGCTGCTCAACTTCCCGCCACCGCGGGACTGGCACTTCCTGGTGTCGCTGGCGGCCGCCGTCGTCCTGCTGGCCCGCCGCCGCTTCCCGCGCGCCGTGCTGCTGCTCACACTGCCGGGCCTGTACGCGGGCAGCGCGCTGGTCGCGGCGATGATCGCCGCGTACACGCTGGCCCGCACCGAGCGGGCGCTGTGGCAGAAGCAGCTGGCGGCCCTGGTGGTGGCGGTCGGCAGCTTCCTGCCCTGGCCGATCGGCCTGCTGCGCCAGGAGACCTTCAGCGACATCACCCAGCACCTGATCTACGGGAGCATGCTGGGCGCCGGGCCCGTGGTGCTCGGGCTGCTCGCGCAGACCCGGCTCGACCTCTCCGAGCGGGTCGCCGAACTGGCCGCGCTGCGCGACCACGAGCGCGCGCTGTACGCGAAGACCGTGATCGCCGAGGAGCGGGCCAGGATCGCGCGCGAGATGCACGACGTGGTCTCGCACCAGGCGGGGCTGATCGCGGTGCAGGCGGGGGCGCTGCAGGTGACCACCAAGGACCCGGCGACCCGGGAGACGGCGGCCACCCTGCGCGGGCTCGCGGTGGCCACCCTGGAGGAGCTGCGGTCGATGATCCTGGTGCTGCGGGCGGCCGGCGCCGGACCGACCGAGCTGGCGCCGCAGCCCCGCCTGGCCGACCTGCCGCGGCTGGTGGCGGCCGCCGAGGTGAACGCGGTGCTGCGGGTGGACGGCCACCTGGAGGGCCCGCTGCCCGAGCCGGTGGAGCGGGCCGCCTACCGCACCGTGCAGGAGGCGCTGACCAACGTGCGCAAGCACGCGCCGGGCGCGGCGACCGAGGTGCTGCTGCGGATCGGCCCCGGCTTCGTGCGGGTCGCCGTGCGCAACGCGGCGCCCGGCGGCCCGCGCACCGAGCCCGAGCTGCCGGGCGGGCGCCACGGGCTGATCGGCCTGCGCGAGCGGGCCGCCATCCTGGGCGGCACGCTGGACGCGGCCCCGGAGCCCGGCGGCGGCTTCGCGGTGCACCTGTGGCTGCCGCTGCCCGGGGAGGTGCTGGCGCAGCCCTCGGCGGCGGTGCCCACCGCGCTCCTGACGGCTCGTCAGAACTCCAGCACGGCGTCGACCACCGCGCGCGGCTGATCCAGCATCAGCAGGTGCCCGGCCGGCTCGACCAGCCGCAGCACCCCGCCGAGTTCGGCGGCCAGCCGCGCCTGCCCGGCCAGTCGGCGCCCGGCGCGCCGCGATCGGCCACCGTCCGCCGCCGCCAGCACCACGACCGGGGCCGTCAGCGGCAACCGCGCTCGCAGCAGGCGCAGTTGCTCGGCCTGGTCGAGGTAGCAGGTGTTCTCCAGCAGGGCCGCGCGCAGCGCCCGCCCGGTGCGGTAGCAGCGGCGCACCAGGCCCGGCGGCGCCGGGTCGCGGCCCCGCACGGTGGCCAGCCGCACCACCAGCCGCCGACCGGGCGGTCCCAGCAGGTAGGGCACCGCCAGGCCCCGGGCCGCCCCGGCCGCCGTCCGCGCGGCCACCGCGCGCAGGGCGGGCAGCGGCCGGGCTCGGGCGCTCGGCTCGGTGCTGCCGTCGACCAGCACCACCGCGGCGGTCCTGGCCGGGTGCAGCCGGGCGAAGGCCTCCACGTGGAAGCCGGCGAGCGAGTGGCCGACCAGCACGCAGGGCCCGGCCAGGCCGAGCGCGTCGAGCAGCTGCCGCAGCCGCTCGGCCTCGGCGGCGAGCGTGGGCGCCTCGGCGCCGGGCGCGCTGAGCCCGTAGCCGGGCCGGTCGAAGCGGACCACGGTGCGCCGCGGCAGCAGCGCCCCGGCCACCGCGTCCCAGTCGAACCAGGCGCAGCCGAGCCCGCCGCTGAGCACGCAGACCGGTCCGCTGCCCTCGCACCGCGCATGCGTGACGGTGCCGCCCAGCCGCAGCAGCCGGCTGCCGGCGGGAAGGGCCGCGCTAGGTGTACTGACCACGGAGGTTGGTGACAGGGCTCACGGCTGGCAGATCTTGAAATGAGTGAGGGCCTTCTGGCCAGGTGTGGATTGCGACATCTACCCCAGCGCCAGAAAGGCCCTCATGCCACACCGTAACGCACCCCTGACTGAGACCGGACGCCTGCGCCTGGCCCGATGCGTGGTCGAGGACGGCTGGCCGCTGCGCCGGGCCGCCGAACGCTTCCAGGTCTCGCCCACCACGGCCAAGCGCTGGGCGGACCGCTACCGGGCCCTGGGCGAGGCCGGCATGGACGACCGGTCCAGCCGCCCGCACCACAGCCCGCGCCGCACCCCGACCCGCACCGAGCGCCGGATCATCAAGGTCCGCGTCCTGCGCCGCTGGGGACCGGCCCGCATCGCCTACCTGCTGGGGCTCAACCCCGCCACCGTCCACCGGGTCCTGACCCGCTACCGCCTCGCCCGCCTCACCCACCTCGACCGCGCCACCGGCCGCGCCATCCGCCGCTACGAACACGACGCACCAGGCGATTTGGTCCACGTCGACATCAAAAAGCTCGGCAACATCCCCGACGGCGGCGGCCACCAGGTGCTCGGCCGCCAGGCCGGCCGCAAGACCCGCTCCGGCACCGGCTACAGCTACCTCCACAACGCCGTCGACGACCACTCCCGCCTCGCCTACAGCGAGATCCTGACCGACGAGCGCAAGGAGACCGCCGCCGCGTTCTGGACCCGAGCCCAGGACTTCTTCGCCCAGGCCGGGATCACCGTCCAGCGCGTGCTGACCGACAACGGCTCCTGCTACAAGTCCCACCCCTGGCGGGACGTCCTGGCCGCCGCCGGGATCACCCACAAACGAACCCGGCCCTACCGGCCACAGACCAACGGCAAGGTCGAACGCTTCAACCGCACCCTGCTCGACGAATGGGCCTACGCCAGGCCCTACCGCACCGAGCAGGAACGACGCGACGCCTACCCCGCCTGGCTCCACACCTACAATCACCACCGCGGACACACCGCGCTCAAGGGCCAATCACCCGCCAGCCGCGTCCCCAACCTCACGGGTCAGAACAGCTAGGCACCGGCGGGGAGGGCGGCACGGGCGGGCCCGGCGGCCCGGCGCGGCGATCGGCGCGGCAATCGGGGCGACGGCCGGGGCGCGGTGACCGGACGCGGCGGTGCGGCTTGGTCGGTGACGGACACGATTCAACCCTAATCGTGACTTCTCGTGTCACTTGCTTAAAAAAGGGACAAAAGTCCCTACCATCCATCGAACGGCCCCCGGCACGCTGTCAAGGTCCTGCCCAGGTCCGGCTCCCCGCCCCGCAGCCGACCCCGACCGCCCACCGCGTGAACGACCGTCACGGGGCTGAGAGAGAGGCCTCCCGTGCCGCGAACCGCTCCCCGCTCGCTGCCGCGCCGCGTGCTGCACTCGGGGCGGCCGCGCCGCACCGGCTGGCGGCGACTGGTGCCCACCTGGCGGTTCGCGCTCTTCTCCGGCGCCGCGGCGGTGCTGCTCGGCGTCGGACTCTTCGCCCTGGGCGTCCTGCTGGTGCGGGTGCCGGACGCGCACGCGGCGGCGACCGCGCAGCGCAACACCTGGCTCTACCGGGACGGCTCGGTGCTCGCCCAGACCGGCCAGACCAACCGGCAGAGCGTGACGCTGGACCAGGTCTCCACCGAGGCGCAGCACGCGGTGCTGGCCGCCGAGGACCGCGGCTTCTACCGCGAGGGCGCCGTCAACCCGGCCGCGCTGCTGCGCGCGGGCTGGAACACCGCGACCGGCAAGGGCGCCCAGGGCGGCTCCACGATCACCCAGCAGTACGTGAAGAACGCCTACCTGACGCAGAGTCAGACGATCAGCCGCAAGGCCAAGGAGATCTTCATCGCGCTCAAGGTGGACGCCACCCTCTCCAAGCAGGAGATCCTGGCGAACTACCTGAACACCACGTACTACGGCCGCGGCGCCTACGGCATCCAGGCCGCCGCCCAGGCCTATTTCGGCGTCGACGCCGCCAAGCTGGACGCCACCCAGGGCGCCTACCTGGCCACCCTGCTCAACGCGCCCTCGGCGTACGACCTGTCGACCGCCACCGCAGCCGGCAAGCGGGCCGCCACCGCCCGGTGGAACTACGTGCTGGACGGCATGGTGAAGGAGGGCTGGCTGCCGGCCGCCGACCGCGCCGACCTCACCCTGCCCCAGGTGCGGGCGCCGCAGCCCGCGCTCGGGCTGACCGGGCAGGCCGGCTACCTGGTGGACGCGGCCAAGGACTACCTGGTCGCCCATCAGCTGGTGGACGAGGCCGCGCTCGCCAAGGGCGGCTACCGGATCACCCTGAGCATCGACCGGGACCGCCAGTCGCAGCTGCAGGGCGCCGTGCAGCAGCAGTTGACCGATCAGCTGGACTCCGACCAGCGCTCCGCCGACGCCGACGTCCAGACCGGCGCGGTCTCCCTCGATCCCAAGTCCGGTGCGGTGCTGGCGATGTACGGCGGCGAGGACTACACCGCGCACTTCGTCAACAACGCCACCCGCCGCGACTACCAGGCCGGTTCGACCTTCAAGCCGATCGCGCTGGCCGCCGCGCTGGAGAGCGGGGCGAAGACCCAGGACGGACGCGCGATCACCCCGGACACGGTCTACGACGGCGCCAACCGCCGCCCGGTGCAGGGCGGCACCGCGAATCCGCCGTACGCGCCGCCGAACGAGGGCGAGCGCGAGTACGGCCGGATCACCCTGCGCCAGGCCACCGACTGGTCGGTCAACACCGCCTTCGCCCAACTCGCCCAGGACACCGGGCTGGAGAAGGTCAAGCAGAGCGCGATCGCGCTGGGCCTGCCGGCCGACACCAACGAGCTGGACCCGGTGCCCTCGCTGCCGCTGGGTGTCTCGATGCCCAGCGTGCTGGACCTGGCCGGGGTCTACGCGACGCTGGACAACGACGGGCAGCGGATCTCCCCGTGGCTGGTCCAGGCGGTCCAGCTGGACGGTGCCAAGGTGCCGCTGCCGCCGCGGCAGAGCGGCCAGGGGGTGAGCCCACAGACCGCCCGGCAGGTCACCGACATGCTGCGCGGCGTGGTCGCCGACCAGGGCGGCACCGGCTGGCGGGCCCAGGACCTGGGCCGGCCGGCGGCCGGCAAGACCGGCACCACCGACGGCAACCGCTCGGCCTGGTTCGTCGGCTACACCCCGGAGCTGGTCACCTCGGTGGCGATGTTCGGCGAGCAGGCGGGCACCGGGAAGCAGGTCACGCTCTCGGGCGCGGCCGGCGGTGGCCGGGTCAACGGCGGCGGGTACCCCGCGCAGATCTGGACCGACTACATGAAGGCCGCGCTCCAGGGCGCGCCGGTGCGCGACTTCACCGCGCCCGGCGGCGCGCTCCCGCCGCAGGAGGCGGCCGGCACCCCCGGCCCGAGCGCCCCCCGCACCCCGCACCCGCGCGCGCCCGGCCACGGCCGACCGGCCGCCCCCGGCCCCGCGCACCCGTCGGCACCGCACACCCCCGCCACCCAGGGCAGCCCCGCCGCCCCGCCGGCCGGCCCCGCGAGCCCAACGCACCCGGCGGTGCCGCCCACCCCGCCGCCGGCCCGGCCGACCACGTCCACCCCGGTCGAGCCGGCCACCCCGGCCAGGCCCACGCCCACCCCGCCCACCCCGCCGACGCCGAGCCCGCCCACCCCGTCACAGCCCGCGCCGCCCGTCCGACCCGACGCCTCGCCGCCGGTCCCGGCGACGGCCGGCTGAACCGAGGGCTGAACCGAGGGCTGAACCGACGGCCGGGCCCAGCGGCGCCCGGCACGGGCCCGCCCGGCGTCCGCCCGGGACCGGTCCCCGCGCCCCCACCCGTCCGGTTTTGTCCGGGACCTGGCAGAATGCACCGATGCACTCCACCCCGGCCACCACGCACCGCTCCCGCCGGGCCGTCGGCCTCACGCTCGCGCTGATCTCCGCCGTGTCCTTCGGGGGCTCCGGCACCGCCGCCAAACCGCTGATCGAGGCCGGCCTCTCCCCGCTGCACGTGGTCTGGCTGCGGGCCACCGGCGCCGCGGTGATCCTGCTGCCGCTGGCCTGGCGGCACCGCCGGATCGTGCGGGACCGGCCGGTGCTGCTGCTGGGCTTCGGACTGCTCGGCGTGGCGGGCGTACAGGCCTGCTACTTCGCGGCGATATCCCGGATCCCGGTCGGCGTCGCGCTGCTGATCGAATACCTCGGACCGCCGCTGCTGCTCGGCTACGTGCGCTTCGTGCAGCGCCGACCGGTGACCAGGGGCGCGGCGATCGGCGCCGGCGTCGCCGTGACCGGCCTCGCCTTCGTGGTGCAGGTGTGGAACGGGCTGGGCTTCGACGCGCTCGGCGTGCTCTTCGCGCTCGGCGCGGCCTGCTGCCAGGTCGGCTACTTCGTCCTCGCCGACGCCGGCGGCCGCGGTGAGAAGCCCGCCGACCCGCTGGGCGTGGCCGCCTACGGCCTGCTGATCGGGTCGCTGGCGCTGACCGCGGTGACCCGGCCCTGGGAGGCCGACTGGAGCAGGCTCGGCGGTCAGGTGACCATGGCCGGGCACCACGTCCCGGCGCTGCTGCCGGCCGCCTGGATGATCCTGGTCGCCACCGTCCTCGCCTACCTGACCGGCGTGGTCTCCGTGCGCCACCTCTCGCCGCCGGTCGCGGGCGTGGTCGCCAACATCGAGGCGGTGGTCGCCACCGTGACCGCCTGGTTCCTGCTGGACGAGCACCTCGGCACCGCCCAGCTGATCGGCGGCCTGCTGGTGCTGCTCGGTGCCTTCGCCGCCCAGGCCGGCCGCGCACCGGGCGAGCCCGAGGCCGCCCCGACCGCCCTGACGGAGCCGGCCGGCCCTGCGGCCGAGCACCCGCCGGCCTCGGCCGGGCTACGCGGTTAGGGCCTCCGGGGCGGCCGAACCCAGGCCTCGGAACCGGCCGGGGCGGCGGCGCGTCTCTCCGGGCCCGGGGCGCGTCCGGCGCGCGGGACGCACCGGTCGCCGGGCCCGGCGACCGCGTTCGCAAGCCATTCGTAAGCTAGGGGTCCCGCCCGCCGGGGGCGGCTCCCGAAGGGGCGTCGATGCTCTTCAAGCACAAGCATCTCCTGAACGAGCTGCGGCAGAACGGCCGCAGCGCCAGGGCCGAGATCCTCTCGGTCACGACCGTCGGCGGCGGCGGCCACCTGCGCTCGCACCGGTCCTCCGACGAGGACCTGAGCGGCGGCTGGATGAACTGCCGGCTGAAGCTGCGCGTCGTCCCGCCGAACCGGGCCGAGCTGCCCTTCGAGGCGACCGTGCTGACCCGGCTGCACACGCTGAAGTTCGAGGGTGGCAGCGTCCCGGTCTGGTACGACCCCGAGGACCACGGCAAGGTGGCCGTCGACTACGAGGCCGACCTCCAGGAGCACATGCACCACCGCGCGGAGTCCGACCGGCTCGCCCACCGCTACGACCAGCGGCTCGGCCTGGCCTGGACGCCGGTCGCCGGTGTGCTGCTGCCGGTCGCGGTGACCATGAAGGCCGGCAAGGGCCGCCTGACGGCCACCGGGCGGCTGGGGGACCTGCTCGCGGACCGGACCGGGGCGGCCGTCGAGAGCGTGCGCGGCCGGGCCGCCGACTTCCTGCCGCGGCTGGCCCCCGACTGGTTCGCCAGGCACGACCTGCACGTCGAGGAGCCCTACGGCGACGTGCCGCCCGCCGCCACCGCCGAGGACGCCGCGGGCGCCGCCCTCGCCGTCGCCGTCGCCCTGGTCTCGCTCCTCGGCGGCCACCTGGTGCGCACGGACGTCGCGGTGACGGGTGGCCTGGCGCCGACCGGCGACCTGCTGCCGGTCACCGGGCTCAAGGACCGGCTCGCCGCGGCGAAGCGCGGCTACGCCGAGCACCTGGTGCTCCCCGCCCGCCACAAGCCCGACCTGGCCCAGATGGGCGAACGGCGGCTCAGCGGGCTGGAGTTCGCCCTCGCGCCGACCCTCGACGAGGCGCTGCGCTCCGCCCTGGCCCGGCGCCCGCTGAAGGGCTACCTGCCGCCGGCCTGAGCGCCCGGCGCCAACGGCCCCGGCCGGTCCGTCAGGCGGCGCCGCGCGGGCCGCTCCCGTCAGGCGGCGCCGCGCGGGCCGGTCGAGACGTCCTTGGCGATCGCCTCGTGGTGGCGGATGACCTCGGCGATGATGAAGTTGAGGAACTTCTCCGCGAAGACCGGATCCAGGTGCGCCCCGGCGGCCAGCTCACGCAGGCGCTTGATCTGGTCGCGCTCGCGGGCCGGGTCGGCGGCCGGGAGCCTGTGGGCGGCCTTCAGGGTGCCGACCCGCTGGGTGGCCTTGAAACGCTCGGCGAGCATGTGGACGACCGCGGCGTCGATGTTGTCGATGCTCTGGCGCAGGGCGGCCAGTTCGGCGCGGACGGCGTCGTCCACGTCGTCCAGTGAGGTGGTGCGGTCGGTCGCGGGCTGCTCGGTCATCGGGTCTGCTCCGGTGCGGGGCGCCGGGGCCGCGGGGGCCGGGCGCGGACGGTGGCCGGTGGCCGGTGGCCGGGGGCCAGGGGACGCTGGGGCTCGCCCGGCGCGCGGGCCGGGCAAATCTAACAGGCCAGGGCTCCGCGGCTCGCTCCAATTGCACGGATCGTCCGGCATGTGGACAGCCCTCGGCCGCCGCGCCGAGCCCCGCGCCGACCGCCACCCCGCGCGGCGCTCCGGTTGCGGACAGTGAGCACCGGTCGGATTCTGACGCACAGGCAGACAGCCGCCCCCACCCCGAAAGGCCCTCACATGCCCGTGCGCGACTCCTACCCCGACGGCGCCCCCTGCTGGTCCGACCTGACCTGCGCCGACCCGCTCGGCGCCCAGGACTTCTACGGCCCGATCATGGGCTGGGAGTTCCAGGAGCTCGGGCCCGCCTACGACGGCTACACCATGTGCCTGCTGGACGGGCGCCCGGCTGCCGCGCTGATGCGGCCGCCCGCCGGGGCCGAGCGGCTGCCCTCGGCCTGGAACGTCTACCTGGCCACCAGCGAACTGGCGTCCGTCCTCGACCGGGTCACCCGGGCGGGCGGCACAGCCGTCCTCGGCCCGCACCAGGTGCCGGGCGCCGGGCTGCTCGCCTTCGCCTTCGACCCGGCGGGCGCGGCCTTCGGCCTCTGGCAGGCCGGCGGGCACCACGGCGCGGCCGTGTACGGCGAGCCGGGCGCCGTGTGCTGGCACGAGCTGACCACACCCGAGGCCGACGGGTCGGACGCCTTCTTCGCCGAGCTCTTCCCCTACCAGCAGAAGCAGGTGGGCGACGGTCGCGCCGTCGACTACACGGAGTGGAGCCTGCCGGGCTCGGCCGGACTGCCGGTCTGCGGGCGCTCCCGCGCGGCGGTGCCGCAGCCGCACTGGGCCACGTACTTCGCGGTACCCGAGGCGGACCACGCCGCGGACCAGGTGCGCGGGCTGGGCGGCCGGGTGCTGCGCGACCCGTTCGACTCGCCGTACGGCCGGATGGTGCCGTGCACCGACCCGGGCGGCGCCCGGGTGACGTTCTGTCAGCTCCCCTGAGCCGCAGCGCGCGAGCAGTAGGCTGGGGGCGGCGTGACCGGAACTGACATACCGACGTCTCTTTCAGCGCAGCACAGCGCATCTGAGCAGCAGGAGGTACCGATCGTGGCAACTGTTCGCACCGCTCGCACCGCGTGGGAAGGCAACCTGGTCGACGGCAAGGGCGAGGTGACCTTCGCTTCGTCCGGCATCGGCCAGTTCCCGGTGTCCTGGCCGGCCCGCTCCGAGGAGCCGAACGGCAAGACCAGCCCTGAGGAGCTCATCGCGGGCGCCCACTCGGCCTGCTTCTCGATGGCGCTCTCGCACGGCCTGGCCGGGGCGGGCACCCCGCCCACCAAGCTGGACGTGCAGGCCGAGGTCACCTTCCAGCCGGGCCCCGGCATCACCGGGATCCACCTGACCGTGGTCGGCGACGTGCCGGGCCTGGACGAGGCGGGCTTCGTAAAGGCCGCCGAGGACGCCAAGGCCAACTGCCCGGTCAGCAAGGCGCTGGCCGGCACCACCATCACGCTCAGCGCGAAGCTGGCCTGACCTTCCGTCAGTCCGCAGCGGGTTGATCACGGCGTTGATCACGGCGTTGATCACCCCGCGCACGCCCCCGGCGCGCACCACCTGGTGCCCGCCGGGGGCGTGTCCGTTGTCGCCCGGCCTCCCCCGAAACGCCGCGAATCACCCTGTCGGCTGTGGCCCAGGCTTCGGTGCGCGGCCTATGATCGGGCGCAGTGCTCTGCTCTTGACAATTGGCGGGTCCGGCTGCAACCGGTCGGTCCGAGCCGGTGACAGCGGCACGGAGAGCGTGGCGAACGAGCGTGGCAAGCGAGCGTCAGCGGCGGACGGGAGCATGCAGTGCGAGGCCGGAACGAGGGGGCCGACGCACACCGCAACGGCGTGCGACAGGACACGCTGCCCCCCACCGAGTCCCAGCGGTCCAAGGTGCCGGGTCGGCTGGAGCAGCCCCCGCAAACACCGCGGTCACCGCGGCCACCGGGGTCGGAGCAGCCGGGCCAACCGGCCGAGCCCCGCTGCCCCGGCTGCGCGGCGGTGCTGCCCGTGCCGCCCCCCGAGCTGCCCGCCACCGATGAGCTGCTCGCCGCACTGCGCGCCAGCGAGTCCCGGTTCCGGGCCGCCTTCGCCGACGCGGGCATCGGCATGGTCCTGGTCGACACCGAGGACTTGGTGATCGAGGCCAATCCGGCCTTCGCCGCGATGCTCGGCCGCGAGGTCGCCGAGCTGGTCGGGATGCACATCCACGAGATCATCGACCCCGAGGACACCCCGCGCCGGCTCTACCGCGAGCTGGTGGCCGGCCGGCGCGACCGGCTGCGGGTGGAGAAGCAGCTCAAGCACCGCGAGGGGCGCGAGGTCTGGAGCAGCGTCACCATCTCGCTGGTCCGCGACGCGGAGGGGCAGCCGTTCTACACCCTGGCCATGTTCGAGGACGTCACCGAGCGGCGCCGGCTCGGCGACCGGCTGGCCTACCAGGCACTGCACGACCCCCTGACCCGGCTGCCCAACCGCACCTACTTCTTCGAGCGGCTGAACGCGGCCTGCCTGCCGGGGCCGCAGCCCGCGGGCGAGAGCGGCGGGCGCCGGGTCGGCGTCTGCTACCTCGACCTGGACGGCTTCGCGGCGATCAACGACACCCTCGGCCACCACATCGGCGACCAGTTGCTGACCGCGGTCGCGGCCCGGCTGGAGCGGCGCTTCGCGGGCGGCGAGGGGTGGCTGGTGGCCCGGCTCGGCGGTGACGAGTTCGCCGTGCTGGTCGCCGACAGCGAGGGCAGCGAGCAGCTGACCACGCTCGCCGCCCAGGTGCTCACCCTGCTGGAGCGGCCCTTCGAGGTGGCCGGGCACCGGCTCGCGGTCACCGCCAGCGTCGGGGTGGTGGAGCGTCCGGTCCAGGGCACCAGCCCCACCGACCTGGTGAAGGACGCCGACGCCACGCTCTACTGGTCCAAGTCCGACGGCCGGGCCCGCTGGACCCTCTACGACCGCGACCGCGGCGCCCACCAGCTGACCCGCCGGCTGCTCTCCACTGCGCTGCGCCCGGCGCTGGAGCGCGGCGAGTTCACCGTCGAGTACCAGCCGCTGGTGGGCCTGGCGGACGGCACGGTGCACGGCGCCGAGGCGCTGGTGCGTTGGCGCCACCCGCGGTTCGGCACCCTCTCGCCGGACCGGTTCATCCCGCTGGCCGAGGAGTCGGGGGCGATCGTGCCGCTCGGCAAGTGGGTGCTGGAGGAGTCCTGCAAGCAGGCGCGCGGCTGGCTGGCCGAGTTCCCGGACACCGAGGCCTTCGTCAGTGTCAACCTGGCGGCCCGGCAGATCTGGGACTCCGACGTGGTCGCGGACGTCGCCCAGGTGCTGGAGCGCACCGGGCTGCCGGCCCGGCTGCTCCAACTGGAGCTGACCGAGAGCGCGGTGCTCGGGCCCGGCGGCCGGCCGCTGCAGGCACTGCAGGCGCTGGCCGACATGGGCGTGCGGATCGCCATCGACGACTTCGGCACCGGCTACTCCAACCTCGCCTACCTCTCCCGGCTGCCGGTGCACGCGCTGAAGCTGGACGGCACCTTCATCGAGGGCTTCCGCGACCCGGCCCCGGTCGGCCGCCCCGACCTACGCTCGCGGCGCAGCGAGGCGGACGAGCAGATCGTGGGCGCCATGGTCCGGCTCGCCCACGACCTGGGCCTGACCGTCACCGCCGAGGGCATCGAGAACGCGGCCCAGGCCGAGCGGCTGCGGCTGACCGGCTGCGACACCGCCCAGGGCTGGTACTTCGCCCGGCCCGGAGCGGCGACGCTGGTCGCCGCGATACTGCGCGAGGGACGGATCCGCACGCCGGGCCCCGACCAGCCCGCGCTGCGCCCCTAGGCCGTGTCCGACAATTCCCGCCGGGCCCGCGACGCGAATTGTCGGACACGGCCTAGCTCGATCTTCAAGCCTCAAGCTGTGCGGCGCGTCAGCCGAGCAGCCCGTAGGCCTGGGCGATCAGCTCGTAGGAGCGCAGCCGCACCTCGTGGCCGTGCACGTGGGAGGTGACCATCAGCTCGTCGGCGCCGGTGCGCTTGCGCAGCTCCTCCAGGCCGTCGGCGACCTCGCCCGGGTCGCCCAGGACCAGGTTGTCCAGCCAGCCCTCCAGGAATTCGGCCTCGGCGGGGCTGTAGGGGTAGGCGGCGGCCTCCTCCGGCGACGGGATCGGCCCCGGCTTGCCCAGGCGCAGCCGCAGCATGCCGAGCCCGGCCGAGGCGGCCAGCCGGCGGGCGGCTGGTGCGCCGCCCTCGGGCACGGCCACGGCGCTGACGCCGATCAGGGCGTAGGGCTCGGCCAGCACCTCGGAGGGACGGAAGCTCTCCCGGTACAGCTCCAGCGCCGGGACGGTGTTGGTCCCGCTGAAGTGGTGCGCGAAGGCGAACGGCAGGCCCAGCCGCCCGGCCAGCTGGGCGCTGAAGCCGGAGGAGCCGAGCAGCCAGAGCGGTGGGCGCTCGGCACCGCCGGGCACCGCGCGCAGCCGCGCGTACGGGTGGCCGGCGGGGAAGTCGCCGTCCAGGAAGTGGGTCAGCTCGGACAGCCGGCGCGGGAAGTCGTCCGGGTCCTCGACCTCGCCGCGGCGCAGCGCCCGGGCGGTGGCCGGGTCGGTGCCGGGGGCCCGGCCCAGGCCCAGGTCGATCCGGCCCGGGTGCAGGGCCTCCAGCAGGCCGAACTGCTCGGCGATCGCGAGCGGCGCGTGGTTGGGCAGCATCACGCCGCCCGAGCCGAGCCGCAGCGTGCTGGTGTGCGCGCCGAGGTGGGCGATCAGCACGGCCGGGGTGGAACTGGCCACCCCCGGCATGCCGTGGTGCTCGGCCACCCAGAAGCGGTGGTAGCCCCAGCGCTCGGCGCCGCGGGCCAGCTCGGTGGTGGCGGCCAGCGCCTGGGCGGGGGTGTACCCGGTGCCGACGGGGGCCAGGTCGAGGATGGACAGCGGGGCGGGCGCGGTGCCGCGCACCACCCCCTTGACGTCCTGCCGGATGCCGTGTCCGGCCTGCCGCTGGTCCTCGCCGCTCATCAGTTCTCGCCTTCCGCGTCGCCTGCCCGTTCCGCTGCGGACAACAGCTCCGGGCCGCACGCTGTTCCCGGCGCAGGCCCTATCGTGGGGCGATGTCGCTCACCCCCCGCCCGCCCGGCACCCCGCCCGACAGCCGGCCCGACCGGCCGGCCGCCGCCGGCCAGGAAGTCGCCCGGGCCCCGGACGCCGTCCGCAGGGTCGGCCTCCTGCTGACCCTGGTCCTAGGGTCGCTGAGCGCACTCGCGCCGCTCTCGATGGACATGTACCTCCCCTCGCTGCCCCGGGTCACCGCCGCCCTGCACACCTCCGACGCGATGGTCCAGCTCTCGCTGACGGCCTGTCTGGTCGGCCTGGCGCTGGGCCAGCTGGTGGCCGGGCCGCTCAGCGACGCGCTCGGCCGGCGGCGGCCGCTGCTGGTGGGCCTGGCCCTCTACACGCTCTCCACCGCCTGCTGCGCGGCGGCCGGGGACGTGCGGCTGCTGATCGCCTGCCGGGTGGTGCAGGGGCTCTCCGGCGCGGCCGGGATCGTGATAGCCCGGGCCGTGGTGCGGGACCTGTTCAGCGGGCTGGCGGCCGCGCGGTTCGCCGCCACGCTGATGCTGGTCTCGGGCTCGGCCCCGCTGCTGGCCCCGGTGCTCGGCGGCCAGGTGCTGCGCTTCACCACCTGGCGCGGGGTGTTCGTGGTGCTGACCGTGCTCGGCGCGGTCATGCTGGCCGGCACCGCGCTGCTGGTGCGCGAGACGCTGCCGCCCGGGCAGCGGCGGCGCGGCGGGCTGCCGGACACCCTGCGGACCATGCGCGAGCTGCTGTCCGACCGACTGTTCAGCGCCTACCTGCTGATCGTGGCCTTCGGCTTCGGCGCGCTCTTCGCCTTCATCTCCGGGTCGCCGTACGTGGTGCAGGAGGTCTACCACGGCTCGCCGCAGCGCTTCAGCCTGCTCTTCGCGCTGGTCGAGGCCGGCCTGGTGGGGATGTCGCAGCTGACCGCGCGGTTGCTGCTGGGGCGGTTCGGCTCGCACCGGATCCAGTTGGCCGGCGCCGCCGTGCTCACCCTGTCCGGGGCGGCGCTGGTGTTCATGACGGCGAGCCACCGCGGCGGGCTGGCCGGGCTCACGGCCGGCCTGTTCGCCATGGCGGCCGGGCTCGGCACCGTCTCGCCGCCGAGTTCGGCGCTGGCCCTGCAGCGCGCCCCGCACGCGGCCGGGACCGCCTCCGCGCTGCTGGGCACCGTGCAGTTCCTCACCGGGGCCCTCGCGCCCGCGCTGGTCGGGCTCGGCGGGCACGACAGCGCGCTGCCGATGGCGGTGGTGATCCTCGGCATGGCTCTGGCGGCACTCGCCTCGTTCGTGCTGCTGGCCCGGCCCTGGCGGCCCGCGCCGGATCCGCTGCGCGGCTGACGGGGCGTCGGCACGACCGGCGGGACACCGGCGCGGGCGCAGGCGCCGGCCCGAACTCCTGCCCGGGCACCGGCCCCGCCGTCGCGCACCGTGTTGGCGGGATCACGCCACCGCCGGTTCTCGCCAGCCGATCATCTCGCGCAGCGGCTCCCGGATCCGGCAGTCTGGAACCCGCAGGGGGGCGCCGACCAGCACCCCACTCCTCAGCAATGCCAGTGAACTGGACCAGTTCCGGGCGACCCTCGTGGGCCCCGGCGGCGGACACCCCGCCGCCGGGGCCCACGCCTGTTCCCCGTAGTCGCAAACTCCCGGCGCGCCAGCGCCTGTCCGACAGGTGCTAGCAGTGCTGACTCGACGCTGTCCACCCGCCGTTCAGGGGGGCCCGTGGTGAAGCTCAAGGAGGAGCCGATAGCGTGGGTCCCCTGAGCCACCTGTCCGTCCGGGCGGTCCGGAGGGAGTTGGATCATGGGAAGCGCGACGCTCGCGACGTCGTCCTGGTTCTGCGTGCTGGCCGTGCTGGCCGTCCTGGGCGACGCCTTTCTGCCGTTCCTGCCCAGCGGCACCCTGGTGATCCTGGCCGTGCTGAAGACCGACCGGATAGCCGGTGCCCCGCTGCTGCTGGCCGCCGCGGTCGCCCTCTCCTCCTTCCTCGGTGACGTGCTGCTGCTGGCGCTGGCCCGGCGCGGTGCCCCGTTCCTGCGTCGGCGACTCGCCAAGCGCCCCCAACTGGCCGCCAGCGTCCGCCGGGTGGCGCAGTCGCTGGACGGCCGGACCAGCAGGACCGCGGCCACGGTGGTGATCGTGGCCCGCTTCGTGCCGGGCGGACGCACCGTGCTGGACCTGGCCATCGGGCACTCCCCGACCCCTTCGCACCGCTTCCTGCGCTGGTCGGCGGTGGCCGCGCTGGTCTGGGCCGGCTACATCGTGACGCTGGGCTGGCTGAACAGCCACTGGTTCAACACCGCCTGGCTCAGCATGCTTGTCTCCTGCGCCGCCGCCACCTCGATCAGCGCGGCCGTCGCCCGGCTGGTCCGCCGGCACCGCCGCCTGGCGGTCATCGCGACCGACACCGCCGTGGTGGTCGACGCGACCGTGGTCGTCGACGCGGCCTGAGGCCCTCCCGCTCACGCGCCCGACCGCGCCACCCCGGCCGCCGAGCCGGCCGGATCCCCGCCGAGTGTCTCAGGAGTGCAACAGAACTCCTGTTCGCGCAGCCTGCGCTCGACGATCCGACGTCCTGTGCAGGAGTGTCGTGCAGAGCGGACCTCCTTGGATCGAACCAGGGCTCCATGACATCCTGATTTAAAAATACTGATCAATTGCCGTATTTTTCCTGACCGTGCTCGCCCACCCGCGGCACGGCCTGATCCGACCTGGCTGGGGAGACCATGAGCAGCATCTCGCGCAGGACCGTGCTGGGCGGGGTAGCCGCTTCGGCGGCACTCGGCACCCTCACCGCGTGCGGCAGCGGAGCCGCCTCCCACCCGGACGCCGTCACCGCCGGCGCCGGTTCGCCCAGCGGCACACCGAACGGCGGCGCCTCACCCTCCGGCTCGCCCTCCGGCAAGGCCACGCCGATCGGCGACGGCTCGACCGCCGACACCGGCCCGCAGCCCAACCAGCCCAAGCCGGAGAAGCTGAAGCCGGGCGAGGCGCCGCCGCAGTTCGTGGTCTTCTCCTGGGATGGCGCGGGCGCCACCGACGACGGCCAGTTCACCCGGTTCCTCAAGCTCGCCCAGGAGAACAAGGCGACCTTCACCTTCTTCCTGTCCGGCATCTACACGCTGCCGAAGACCAAGACCAACCTGTACCACCCGCCGCTGCACTCGGTCGGTGCCTCCGACATCCCGTACCTCTCGGACGGCGCGATACGCAACACCATCAAGCTGATCAGCCAGGCCTGGCTGGACGGGCACGAGATCGGCACCCACTTCAACGGCCATTTCTGCTCCACCCGGCCCGACCACAACGGCGTCAACAAGTGGTCGCCGGACGACTGGGAGAGCGAGATCCAGCAGGCGGTCTCCTTCGTCACCCAGTGGCGCACCAACACCGGTTTCACCGACCTGCCGCCGCTGCCCTTCGACTACACCAAGGAGCTGATCGGCGGCCGCACCCCGTGCCTGGACGGGCAGAAGGGGCTGCTGCCCACCGCCGCAAAGCTCGGCTGGAAGTACGACGCCAGTTCGCCCGGCGAGAAGCAGACCTGGCCGCAGAAGGTGCAGAACGGGCAGATCTGGAACTTCCCGCTGCAGTCCATCCCGTTCCCGGGGAAGCCCTTCGAGGTCCTCTCGATGGACTACAACATCATGGCCAACCAGTCGAACGGCGACCCCAAGGGTGACCCGAGCAAGCACGACGAATGGCACACCCAGGCCGCCGGCGCCTACATGGCCGGCTTCAACCGCGCCTACAACGGCAACCGGGCGCCGTTCTTCGTCGGCAACCACTTCGAGCAGTGGAACGGCGGCATCTACATGGACGCCGTCGAGACGGCGCTGAAGCAGATCGCCGGGCAGCCCGACGTGCGGCTGGTCTCGTTCCGCCAGCTGGTGGAGTGGCTGGAGGTGCAGGACGAGTCCACGCTGCGCAAGCTGCGCACGCTCAACATCGGCCAGGCGCCGACCGGCGGCTGGGCGAACTTCCTTGGCACCGCGGGCTGACCGGTCCGCGCAGCGCGGCGGGCCCGGCGGCGGTGTGGCCGGGCCCGACGGCCGGTGCCTGTCTCAGGTCAGGCCCGCCGCCGCCAGGATCCGCCGCGCGACCAGCGGCGCGCCCGCCTCGCCCATCAGGATCGAGTAGTGGTTGCTGTCCGGCACCCGGGTGGTGACCAGCCCCGGACCGGCCAAGGCGGCGTCGGCCAGCCGCTTCTCGTCGTACAAGGCCTGCGCGTCGTCGAGCAGTCCGCGCTCGGCCCAGAGCAGTTCGGCGGGGCAGCTCAGCAGGCGCACCGCCTGGGCCGCGTCCGCGTCCAGCAGCACCTGGCCCCCGTCCACCTCGACCGCCTCGCGCACGCAGCTGGAGCGCAACTCGGGCTCGGTGCCGACGAGATCGCGGGCGATGTAGGCGTCACCCGCCACCGCGTCCACGCTCGGCCAGGCCGGGTGCCGCTGCCAGAACGCGCGGTAGGCGGCCAGGTCGGCGAAGGTCATCGAGAGCCGGGCCACCGCCGGGCCGAGCACGGCGGCCAGCACCTCCCGCTCCGCCAGGCCCGCGGGCAGCGGGAAGCTCACCGCGCCGTCGACCAGCAGCACTTGGCGCACCAGCTCGGGGTGGCGCACCGCCAGCAACGCGGCCACCCAGGCGCCCATCGAGTGCCCGGCCACCAGCAGCGGCCCGCCGGAGCCGAACTGACGGATGATCAGGGCCGCGTCGTCCGCGTGCCGGGCCAGCCCGTACGGCGGGGCCACCGCCGCGCTGCCCGCCCGGCCGCGCAGGTCCGGCGCCAGCAGGGTGACCCGGCCGGCCAGCTCCCCGGCCACCCGACCCCAGGCCAGCCCGTTGGCGGTGATCCCGTGCAGCGCCAGCACGGTGGGCGCTCCCGGGTCGGCGGCAGGCCAGCGGAGCACGGCCAACTCACCGCCCGGGACAGCGAGGGACACCTCTTCGACCGCGGCGGCGAACTGCTGCTCGGGACTCATCGGACGGCACCTTCCGGCTCGGGTCCCGGCACCCTACCGCCACCGTGCGGCACCCGACATGGCGCCGCGCACCGCCCGGCCGCCGCGCCACGTGGTGTCCACCACCACCGGCGGGGGCCTCCGTCGGACCGCCCCCGCGCGCAGCGGCAGTCGATCCGAGGCGGCCGTCAGCCCCCGAGGTTCGGGATCCGCCAGTCGATCGGCTCGCCGCCGAAGCCCACCAGCGCCTCGTCGATCTGCGAGAACGGCTTGCTGCCGAGGAAGAGCTTGGCCGAGAGCGGCGAGGGGTGCGCGCCCTGCACCACCGCGTGCTTCGAGGTGTCGATCAGCGGCAGCTTCTTCTTCGCGTAGTTGCCCCAGAGCACGAAGACGCAGGGCTCGTCGCGGTCGCTGACCGCCTTGATCACCGCGTCGGTGAACTTCTCCCAGCCCTTGGCCTTGTGCGAGTTGGCCTCGTGCGCGCGCACCGTGAGCACCGCGTTGAGCAGCAGCACGCCCTGCTCGGCCCACGGCATCAGGTAGCCGTTGTCCGGCACCGGCAGGCCCAGGTCGGTGTTCAGCTCCTTGAAGAGGTTGCGCAGCGAGGGGGGCGTCCTGACGCCCGGCAGCACGGAGAAGCTCATCCCGTGCGCCTGGCCGTTGTCGTGGTACGGGTCCTGGCCGAGCACCAGCACCCGCACATCGGCGTAGGCGGTGGCCTCCAGCGCCGAGAAGACCTGCCCGCGCGGCGGGAAGACCTCGTGCTCGGCGCGCTGGGCGGCGACGAACTCGGCCAGCTGAGCGAACCAGGGCTGCTCCGTCTCGGCGCCCAGCACCTCGCGCCAGGCCTCGGGCAGCACGAACTCCGCCCCGGAGTGCGCCCCTTCGTCCGTCCCGGTGCCCTCCTTGCCCTCGTCGTCCAGCACGGCGGCATCCACCTCAGCGACCTCGGTCACCACATCAACCTTCCCTGACCGGGCCCCAGCGGCCCGCGCCCCAACGTTCACCCCGCACGCTACACAGCGACGCCGACAACTCCCGCACGCGCGGCCTCATCGGCCTCGCGGACCCGGCGCAGCCAGCGGAACTCCAGCAGGTTGAGCAGCACCAGCAGCCCCGCCAGGACGGCCAGCGTGCCCAGCGCGGGCAGCCCCAGCACCACCGGCAGCAGCAGGAGTTGGACCAGCACGGTGCCCAGCCGCAGCCAGGCCACCGTCCTGAACATGATCCACCGGGTGTAGCTGAAGGTGAGCAGGAAGAGCGCGCAGCCGCCATAGAGCAGCCCCAGCGTGCCCGGATCCAGCGCGCGGCCCGGGCGGGCCACCGTCTCGTTGAAGCCGGTGGCGACCGCGATCACCCCGGCCACCAGCGAGAGGTGGCCGTAGGAGTACACCAGCCGGACGACGTCGCGGCGTGAGCGGGCCACCGTGACGGCGTACCGCATCGCCTCGCCCGCGTGCACGAAGTACAGCCACCACAGGGCGCAGGAGATCGTGAACGCCGCTGTCACCGCCGCCAGTTCGGCGCCGGTCAGGCTCTGTGCGGCGGCCACCGGCGCGCCACTGTCGACGATCGACTCGCCGAGCGCGACCAGCAGCAGCAGGCCGAACCGCTCGGGCAGGTGGCCCGGGTGGTACACCACCGCGGCCAGTTTGGCGCGCAGCACCGAGGGCCCGGCCAGGTCGATCAGCGCGGCCAGCGCCCAGAGCGCCAACCGGGCCCGGCCGTCGAGCAGTCCACCGGTGAAGAGCAGCGGTCCGCTCACCGCGGCGCCGATGCCGTACGGGCCGCGCCAGGTGCCGCGCACCCGCACGATCAGGCCGAGCAGCACCAGCCGGGCCGCCCAGTAGGCCCCACCGAAGAGCAGCCCGCGCCCGCCGTAGGCCTCGGGCAGGGCCAGCGCCATGAAGAGGCCGCTGAGCGCGACGGCGAAGATGCCGAGCCGGTCGCGCGGGGTGTCCGCGTCCCGGACGTTGGCCTGCACCGTGGTGCCGACCCAGGCCCAGTAGAGCGGGATGAAGACCACCAGGGCCCGCAGCAGTCCGCCGGCGCCGTGGTGGGCGTTGAGCAGCCCGGCGACCTGGGTGATGGCGAAGACGAAGACCAGGTCGAAGTAGCCCTCGGCCCAGGTGACCCGCTTCTCCGCGACCTCCTCGCCGTCCCCGCCCCGCTCGGCCGTGCCCTGCTCGGCACCCTGCCGCTCGGCGACGCCCCGCCCGGCGACATCCCGCTCGGCCCCGTCCGCCATCCCCCGCTGCCCCCTCCGCCGCTGGTCAGACCAGCTCGACCAGGTCCGCGATCGACTGGACCACCCGGGTCGGCCGGTACGGGAACCGCTCGATGTCGTCCTTGGCGGTGAGTCCGGTGAGCACCAGCACCGTCTCCATGCCCGCCTCCATGCCCGCCACGATGTCGGTGTCCATCCGGTCGCCGATCATCACGGCGCTCTCCGAGTGGGCGCCGGCGGTGTTCAGCGCCTCGCGCATCATCAGCGGGTTGGGCTTGCCGACGAAGTACGGGTCGACGCCGGTGGCCTTGGTGATCAGCGCCGCGACCGAGCCGGTGGCGGGCAGCACGCCCTCGGGGGAGGGGCCGGTCTCGTCGGGGTTGGTGCAGATGAACCGGGCGCCGGCGTTGATCAGCCGGATCGCCTTGGTCAGCGCCTCGAAGCTGTAGGTGCGGGTCTCGCCCAGCACCACGTAGTCCGGGTTGTTGTCGGTGAGCACGTAGCCCACCTGGTACAGCGCGGTGGTCAGCCCGGCCTCGCCGATCACGTAGGCGGTGCCGCCGGGGCGCTGGCCGGCCAGGAACTTCGCGGTGGCCAGGGCCGAGGTCCAGATGCACTCCTCGGGCACCTGCAGACCCATCCCGGCGAGCCGGGCGGCCAGGTCGCGCGGGGTGTAGATCGAATTGTTGGTCAGGACCAGGAACGGCTTGCCGGACTCCTTGAGCCGGCGGATGAACTCGTCGGCGCCCGGGATCGGGGTGCCCTCGTGGATGAGGACCCCGTCCATGTCGGTCAGCCAGGACTCGATCGGCTTGCGCTCTGCCACGTACGTTCTCCGAAGTCTTGCGATGGGTGAAGTCTTGCGATGGCTGCCCCAACGGGCCCCAGCCTAGTGGGCCGACGCGATCCGGGGGCAGCGCGTCCCGCCCACCGGACCAGGGGGTTCCGTGATGGAGTGAGGAGCATGACCAGCTCTCCCCCCGCCCCGTACCGGGTCGCCCTGATCGGCTACGGCCTGGCCGGCTCCGCCTTCCACGCCCCCTTGATCGCCACCACCCCCGGCCTGCGCCTGGACGCCGTGGTCACCGCGAACCCCGACCGGCGCGCCCAGTTGGCCAAGGAGCACCCGGGAGCCCGCGCGCTGGACACGCCCGAGCAACTCTTCGCCGAGGCCGGGGAGTTCGACGTGGTGGTGATCGCCTCCCCGAACCGCACCCACCTGCCGCTGGCCCGGGCCGCGCTGCGCGCCGGCCTGGCGACCGTGGTGGACAAGCCGCTGGCCACCAGTGCCGAGGAGGCGCTCGCGCTCTGCGGCCTGGCCCACTCGCGGGGCACCCTGCTGACGGTCTTCCAGAACCGGCGCTGGGACAACGACTTCCGCACCGTCCGCCGGCTGATCGAGCAGGGCGCGCTGGGGCGGGTGCACCGCTTCGAGTCGCGCTTCGAGCGGTTCCGGCCCAAGCCGAAGGCCGGCTGGCGCGAACTGGCCGACCCCGCCGAGGCCGGCGGCACCCTCTACGACCTGGGCAGCCACCTGGTGGACCAGGCGCTCACCCTGTTCGGGCCGGTCAGCACGGTGTACGCGGAGATCGACACCCGGCGCGACGGCGCGGTGGTGGACGACGACGCCTTCCTCGCCCTGACCCACGCGAGCGGCGTCCGCTCCCACCTGTGGACCAGCGCGATCGCCCCGCTGCCAGGGCCCCGGCTGCGGGTGCTGGGCGACCGGGCCGGCTACCTGAAATTCGGCCTCGACCCGCAGGAGGCGGACCTGCGTGCCGGGCGGCGTCCCGGCGACGGCGTGCCCTGGGGCGTCGAGGAGGCCGCGCTGCACGGCACCCTGGGCACCGACCAGGAGTCAGCCACCGTGGCCACCGACCCCGGCGACTACCCCGCGTTCTACGCCGCCCTCGCCCACGCGCTGGCCACCGGCACCCCGCCCCCGGTCGACCCCTACGACGCGGTGGCCACCCTCACCGTGCTGGAGGCGGCCCGGCGCAGCTCGGCGACCGGGACCACGGTCGCCCTGCCGTAACCGGCGGCGGTTGTCGTAGCATCGATCTGGTAGCGCGCCGTCCGGTCGCGCGAGACCGATCACGACCGACCACGACCGAGCACGACCGAGGAGGCCAGGTGCTGCACCCGATAGCCCTGCTCCTGGGCCTGCTGCGGCTGCTGATCGGCGGCCCGCTGCCGGACGCCGGCGCGGGGCTGACCGTGCTCGCCGCGGCCGCCACGCTGGTGCTGCTCTCCGGTGTGGTGGCCGGCACCTTCGTGCTGGCCCGGCTGCTCGGCGCACGCGCCCCGCACGCCGTGCGCGACGGCACCCTGCGGCGGCACGCCGCGCGCACCGCCTTCCTCCCGCAGCGTGATCCGGACGCCCGGGGCCGCCGCCGGCCCAGGGCACCGGGCGCGGCCCTGGCGGCCGCGTAGCCCTCCCGCTCCCCCGCGTTCCACCGCGCGCTGCGCGGCCGTCCGCCGTCTCACAGTCCGTCAGACGCCGGAGGGCCAATCCCGTATGTCACTCTTCTCGATCTTCGACCCCGCCATCGGTCTCGCGCACAGCGTGGTCGGCGCGTTCACCCACGTCGTCCCGGCCGCGGCCGCGATCGTCCTGTTCACCGTCTGCGTGCGCCTGGCACTGCACCCGCTGGCCCGGGCCGCCGCCCGCGGCGAGAAGGCGCGCACCCGGCTCGCGCCGCAGGTGGCGGAGCTCAACAAGAAGCACAAGGGCCGCCCCGAGCACCTCCAGGCGGCGCTGTCCGAGCTCTACAAGAAGGAGCAGGCCTCACCGTTCGCCGGGTGCCTGCCGATGCTGGTGCAGATCCCGTTCTTCTCGGTGATGTACCGCCTCTTCACCCTGCCGACCGTGGACGGGGCGCACAACGACCTGCTCGGCCACACCCTCTTCGGCGTCCCGCTGGGCACCCACCTGGGCGCCGCGCACGGCGTCGGGCAGCTGGCCGTCTTCGCCGCGCTCTACCTGGCGCTGGCCGGGGTCGGCTACGCGTCCTTCCGCCGGGCCCGCGCCGCCACCAGGGCCGCCGCCGGCACCGCCCCCGCGGCGCCCGGGGCGGCGATCGCGCCCTACCTGTCGTTCGGCACGGTGCTCTTCGCCGCCATGGTGCCGCTGGCGGCCGCGCTCTACCTGCTCACCACCACCGCGTGGACCGTCGCCGAGCGGGCCTGGCTGCACCGCGCCCCGCGCCCGGCCGCAGCGCTCCCCTCGGCCGAGCGCCCGGCCGCCTCGACGGACGCCGTCCCCGCACCGCGCTCCGCCCCCGCGCGGCGCTCCGTTCCCGCCCGGCGGCCGGCGGGCGGCCCCAAGCGGGCCCGAGCGGCCCGCTGACCGGCGGCTCGCCCCGGGGCGGTGGGCGCCGCACGGCCCCACCGCCCCGGGGCCCCGCCCCCCTCAGCCCTGCCGCCACCCGGCGAGGTGGGCGTCGATCTCGCCGGCGATCCGCGCCTTGCCCGCGGGGTCCAGGAACGAGGCCTGGACCGCGTTCTTGGCCAGCGCCGCCACACCCGCCTCGTCCAGGTCCAGCAGCCGGGCCGCGACCTGGTACTCGGTGTTCAGGTCGGTGCCGAACATCGGCGGGTCGTCGCTGTTCACGGTGACCAGCAGCCCGGCGTCCACGAAGCGCTTGATCGGGTGCTCCTCGATCCGCTCCACCACCCGGGTCGCCAGGTTGGAGGTCGGGCAGACCTCCAGCGGGATCCGGTGCTCGCCCAGGTGGTCCATCAGCGCCGGGTCCCGCCAGGACTGGGTGCCGTGGCCGATCCGCTCGGCGCCCAGGTCGCGGATCGCGGCCCAGACCGTCTCCGGGCCGGTCGACTCGCCGGCGTGCGGCACGCTGTGCAGCCCGGCCGCCCTGGCCCGGTCGAAGTACGGCTTGAACTGCGGGCGCGGCACGCCGATCTCCGGGCCGCCCAGACCGAAGCTGACCAGGCCCTCCGCGCCCACCTCCAGCGCCAGCCGCGCGGTCTCCTCCGCCGAGGCCAGCCCCGCCTCGCCCGGGATGTCGAAGCACCAGCGCAGCACGATCCCGAAGTCGCGCTCGGCGCTCTTGCGGGCGTCCTCGATCGCCTCCATGAACGCCACGTCCGGGATCCCGCGGCGCACCGAGCTGTAGGGGGTGACGGTCAGCTCGGCGTAGCGGATCTGCTGGCGCGCCATGTCCTCGGCGACGCCGTAGGTCAGCGAGCGGACGTCCTCGGCGTCGCGGATCAGGTCGACCACCGAGAGGTAGACCTGGATGAAGTGCGCGAAGTCGGTGAAGGTGAAGTACTTCGCGAGCTCGGCCGGATCGGCCGGCACCTCGGTCCTCCCCTCGTGGCGGGCGGCCAGCTCGGCCACCACGCGCGGTGAGGCCGAGCCGACGTGGTGCACGTGCAGCTCGGCCTTGGGCAGACCGGCGATGAACGCCTCGATCCCGCGGGACATCTCTACTCCATCCGTCGTCCTCGAACAGACCTCGCATCATCGCACGGGTCAGGCACCGAACGCGGTGGCCACCGTGTGGATCAGCAGGCCGGCCAGCGCGCCGACCACGGTGCCGTTGATCCGGATGAACTGCAGGTCCCGGCCCACGTTGGCCTCGATCTTGCGGGAGGCGTCGTCGGCGTCCCAGCCCGCCACGGTGTCCGAGATCAGCGAGGTGATCTCGGCCCGGTAGGTCTCCACCACGTACTGCGCGGCGTCCTGCAGCCAGCCGTCCGTCTTCACCTGCAGCCGCTCGTCGGTGGCCAGCCGCCGCCCGAAGGCACGCACGCCCGCCCGGATCCGGCGGCGCAGCTCGCTCCGCTCGTCCTCGGCGGCGGTCAGCACCAGGGTGCGCACCGCGCTCCACGAGGAGGCGATCAGCTCCTGCACCTCGTCGCGGGCCAGCAGCTCGGCCTTGGCCCGCTCGACCCGGGCCTTGGTCTCCGGGTCCGTCTGCAGTTCGACGGCGAAGTCGGCCAGGAAGGTGTCGATCGCGCCGCGGGCCGGGTGGTGCGGGTCGTCGCGGATCGCGGTGACGAAGCGCATCAGCTCCTTGTAGACCCGCTCGCCGACCTGGTGGTCGATGAACTTCGGGGTCCAGCCCGGCGACTTTATGGCGACCTTCTCCACCACGTCCCCGTGGTGCCCGGCCAGCCAGTCGTGCGCGCGGACGGCGACCAGGTCGACCACTCCGTGGTGGCCGCCGTCGGCGACCACCTTGCCGAGCAACCGGCCGATCGGCTCGGCGACCTGGGTGGCGGCGGCCCGCCGGGTGACCGCCTCGCCGACCACGGCCTGCACGTCCTCGTCGCGCAGCACCGCGATCACCCCGCGCAGCGCGGCGGCCGCCTCCTTGGTGACCCGGTCGGCATTGGCGGGCACCGCGAGCCACTCGCCCAGCCGGCGGGCCACCCCGAGCGCGGCCAGCCGGCTGCGCACCACCTGCGCGGAGAGGAAGTTCTCGCCGACGAACTGGCCCAGCGAGCGGCCGAAGGCGTCCTTCTTGGTCGGGATGATCGCCGTGTGCGGGATCGGCAGGCCGAACGGACGGCGGAACAGCGCGGTGACGGCGAACCAGTCGGCCAGCGCGCCGACCATGCCCGCCTCGGCGGCGGCCGCCACGTAACCGGTCCAGCCGCCCCAACCGGCCGAGCCTGCCCAGGTGGCCAGGGCGTAGACCAGGGTGGCCAGGGCCAGCAGGCCGGTGGCGATGGTCTTCATCCGGCGCACGCCGCGGCGCTTCTCCTCGTCGGCGGCGGTGAACCGGACGCCGGTCGCGGCCGTCCCGGCCGCCCTCTCGCTCTCCACCCGACCAGTGTCACCGATCATCGGCCGGTTCCACCGCTGTCGCGCCCCTGAGCTCTCCCTGACCTGTCCTCCTCGACCTGTGCTCCTCGACCCGTCCTCCGCACGGGCCCGGGCGGACCTCGCTCATCAGGGGCGGGCCTGCCCCCAGCGCGCGTAGGCCCGCCCGGCCAGGCCCCGCCAGCCGGGCCGGCGCCGCAACCGGCGGCGCAGTGGCCCGGGCACCAGGCCGCGCCAGGCCCGCAGCACCAGCGAGGGGACCAGCGGCGCCGGCGGCGACGCCGACCGCTCCTCGCCCGCGACCCGGTGCATGGCCGGTTCACCGTAGGCCGCCTGATAGCGGATCAACCGGCGCAGCGCCGCCGCCCGACCACGGCGGGCCAGGTCCAGCCGCAGCCGGTCGCGCGGCGGCAGCGCCTGGTACTCGGCCGGCGGGCAGTGCCGCTCCAGCAGCCGGCCCACCCCGGCACAGAGCCGCCGCTGGGCCGCCACCTCCAGGGTGAGGAAGTCGGGGCGCAGCAGCCCCGGCAGCTCCCAGCCGAACGCCCAGCCGCGCAGCGCCGCCGCCTCGGCGCCCGGCTCGGCCAGCCGCTCGGCCACCGCGAGCGCCGCGCCCAGCGCGCGCAGCCGCTCCTCGTGCCAGGGCCGGGCCGGCAGGTCGGGCAGTGCCACGAGCAGGCAGGGCGGTCCGCCCAGCACCGCGACACGGCGCGAGCGCAGGCAGGCCTCCAGCGCGAACGGCAGGTCCGGGCCGGTGCCCGGTGCCGCGTCAGGCAGCCTTTGCGACGGAGCGAAGGTCGCCTGACGCGGCACCAGCAGCCCGTAGGCCTCCAGCGCCGCCCGGCGGAAGAGCCTGGCCTGCGGCAGTGAGCGGGCCAGCGCGGCATCGGTGAAGCCGACCAGCTCGCTGGTCCGCTCGAAGAGCGCCTGCTCGCCGCCGGGCGAGCCGGCGAGCACCACGTCCGCCCCGGTCCGGTCGGCGAGCGCGACCAGCCGCTCCAGCGCCCGCTCGGCCAGCAGCTCCCCCGCGCCGAGGAAGAAGAGGTAGCGCCCGCGCGCCGGCCCCCGGTGCGCGAGCAGGTCGGCGTACGCCCCGAGGTCCACCGGGTCGCCCCCGGCCGACGTGCTCTCCACGGGCGCCAGCAGTTGCAGCGCCCCGGGGCGGCGGCGCCGGATGGACTGGGCCACCAGCGAGTCCAGCACCGCCGCCGCTCGGGGCAGCGACGGCGGGCCGGCCAGCACCACCGTCACCTCGGGGTCGCCCGTCCGCCCGCTGCCCGTCACACCATCACCTCATCGCCGATCCGTCCGGCTCAACCGCTCGGAGCCGGCCGGGGTCACCCGGCTTCAGCCGATCGCCACCTCCGCGTACATCCGTGCGATCACGTCCTCGATCACCGGTTCGCGCACCGACAGGTCCAGCAGCGGGTAGCGCTCGGCGACGGCCGCCACGATCGGCGCCGCGCTGCGCCCGGCCGGGAAGGCCAGCCACTGCCGGCTTCCCTCCACTTTGACCACCCGCACCCCGGGCAGCTCGATCGGCGCGCCCTCGCGGGCCAGGTCGACGACCAGGGTGCGCTCGCTCCCGCCGGTGGCGTGCAGGCCCGGCAGGTCGCCGTCGTAGACCACCCGGCCGTGGTCGATCACCATCACCCGGCCGCAGAGCTGCTCGATGTCGGTCAGGTCGTGCGTGGTCAGCAGCACCGTGGTGCCGCTCTCGTTGACCTCGCGCAGGAACTCCCGCACCCGGGCCTTGCTGAGCACGTCCAGGCCGATGGTCGGCTCGTCCAGGTAGAGCACCTGGGGGTCGTGCAGCAGCGCGGCGGCCAGGTCGCCGCGCATCCGCTGGCCGAGCGAGAGCTGGCGCACCGGGGTGTCCAGCAGCTCACCCAGGCGCAGCAGTTCGACGCAGCGGGCCAGGTTGGCGCGGTAGCGGGGAGGGGGGATCCGGTAGAGCCGGCGCACCAGCTCGAAGGAGTCGCGCAGCGGCAGGTCCCACCAGAGCGTGGTGCGCTGCCCGAAGACCACTCCGATCCGGCGGGCCAGCCGGGCCCGCTCCCGGGCCGGGTCCACGCCCGCCACCCGCAGCCGGCCGCCGCTCGGCACCAGGATCCCGGTGAGCATCTTGATCGTGGTGGATTTGCCGGCGCCGTTCGGTCCGATGTAGCCGACGCACTCGCCGGCCGCGACGGTGAAGCTGAGCCCCTCCACCGCGCGCACCTCGCGGCGCTCGCGGCGCAGCAGGCCGGCCTTGGTGCGGATGGTGAAGGTGCGGGAGACGTTGTCGAGCTCGATCAGGTTCATGGATGCGCTTCCTTCGTCGATGGCCGGGCTGATGGTCGGGTTGACGGGCGAATCGGTGGCTGGGTCGGTGGCCGGGTCAAGGTCCGGGTCGAGGTCCGGGTCGGTGGCCGGGTCGAGGTCCGGGCGGTGGTCAGCTGCCACTGCCGCGGTAGGCGCGCAGGCCCGCTCGCCAGGCCAGCGCGGCGCCCAGCGCGCAGAGCACGGCCACCAGTGGTGAGGCCAGCTCGAAGACCGGGGGCAGGTGCAACGGGTCGGGGCGGCCCAGCAGGCGCAGCAGCGGCAGCCAGTTGACGAAGGCCAGCGGCACCCCGAAGGTCACCCCGGCGACCAGTTCCTTGCCGTAGATGCCGGGCGGGTGGCTGAGCAGGGTGGCCCCGCCGTAGGTGAAGGCGTTCTGGAACTCGCGGCTCTCGCCCCACCAGAACTGCACGGCGGCGCCTGCCACGAAGACCGCGGCGAAGATCACCGTGCCGCTGACCAGCAGCGCGGCCAGCAGCAGCAGCCTGGGCCAGGTCCAGACGAGCGGCAGCGCGCGCATCGCCCAGCCGAGCACCAGCGCCGCCTGGAGGGGCCGGCCCAGGCGGCGCAGCGTGAAGCGCTCCGCGCAGACCATCGACAGCGCGGGGGCGGGCCGGATCAGCAGCACGTCCAGCGTGCCGGAGCGGATCCGCTCGCCGAGCCCGTCCACGCTGCCGACCAGCAGGTCGGCGGCGCCCAGCGCGAAGCCCGAGGTGCCGTAGAGCAGGCCGATCTCGGGCAGCGTCCAGCCGCCGAGCTGCCCGGTGTGCCGGAGCATCAGGATCAGCACCAGGAAGTCCAGGAAGGTGACCAGCAGGCTGCCCACCGAGGTCAGCACGAAGTTCGCCCGGTAGGACATCGCGGCCCGCATCCACATGGCGGCCGCCAGCCGCCATGAGGTCACCGCCCAACGCACCCGGGCCGGCAGCGATTCGGCCGGCAGCGGTGTCCCGCCCGCCGTCGGCCCGGTCCGCGGCCGTCCGGTCCGCAGCATCTCAGCCACCCTGGACCACCACCTTGCGGGTGGCCAGCGACTGCGCCGCCCGGCCTGCCGCGAACAGCAGGACCGCCCAGAGCAGTTGGAAGCCCAGCGCGGTCAACGCCGACCAGCCGGTCCGGTGCTCCAGGAAGAGGTCGCACGGCACCTGGATCAGCGCCGACCAGGGCAGCACCTGCGCCGCCTGGCGCAGCCCCTCGGGGAAGAGCCCGATCGGCAGCAGCATCCCGGAGAGGAACATCGAGACCACCAGCATCAGCGAGCGCAGCCCCTCGGAGTCGTCCAGCCAGAAGCCGGTCACCGAGACCAGGAAGCGCAGTCCGAAACTGACCGTGACCGCGAGCAGCGCCGAGAGCACGAAGAGCGGCCAGGTCAACGCGGCGTGCGGCAGCCGGGCGTGGAAGAGCAGCACCCCGGCGGCCAGCGGCACCACGCCGCGGGTGAGCAGTTGGAAGGCCGCCCGGCCCAGGTCGGCGGCCAGCCACCAGCCGAGGAAGTCCACCGGGCGGTACAGGTCCACGGCGATGTCCCCGCTGCGCAGCCGCGCCTGCAGGTCGTCCTGGAAGCCGCCGCCCCAGGCCGCGACGGCGACCAGCAGCGCCTGGCTGACCCAGATGTAGGTGACGGCCTGGGCGGTGTCGTAGCCGCCGAGGCCGGGCCTGGCCCGCCACAGGGCCAGGAAGGTGGCGGCCAGGACACAGCCGAAGACCGTGTTGGTGAACGCCCCGGCCACCGTCGCCACCCGGTAGGTGGAGTACCGGCGGAAGGAGCCGCGGGCGATGGCCAGGTAGAGCCCGGCCGACGTATCCATCAGATGTCTCCTTATCGACATTATGCTGCCGCCGCTCCCGCCCGGGGAACGGCCCAGCGCCTGATAGCCCCGATCGACGGACCCCCGGGGGTGGGGGTGTCGTTCGGGGCTGCGGGAGATATGAGGTTGTGTCAGTCCACCGTAGCGGCCGACCTCTTGGCCCGGCAGGGGTTTTCGACCGGACAGACCGGCACCCCCGACGCCGCGTGGGCGCCGGGGGTGCCGGGGGTGCCGGGGGTGGAGGGCGGGGTGCCGAGGCCGCCGGGATCAGCCCGAGCCGAGGCTCGACTGCGCGTTCGGCCCGGCGCTGGGCACGCTGGGCAGGCTGGGCAGGGACGGCAGTGTGACGGGCAGTCCGAGACCGGCCAGCAGGTTCTGCAGGGTCGACAGCAGCGTGCTGATCAGTTGCGTCAGCGCGCCAGTGTCCGGCAGCGCCGGCAGGCTCGGCGTGGTCGGCAGGCTCGGCGTGGTCGGCAGACTCGGGGTCGACGGCAGGCTCGGCGTGGTGGGCAGAGTCGGGGTCGACGGCAGCGACGGCGTCGTCGGCAGACTCGGGGTCGACGGCAGCGACGGCGTCGTCGGCAGGCCCGAGGTCGACGGCACGCTCGGCGCACCCGGCAGCGAGGGCAGATCCGGCAGGCCCGGCGCCGACGGCAGCGACGGCGCGGCCGGCGCGGTCACCTCCGACGACAGCACCGGCAGAACCGGCAGCGGTGACACCGGCCGCGCCGAAACCACGCGCGAGACGTCCGGATCACGGAGCGGGACGGCCGCGGCCGCCGCGGTCACCGAGGTGAGGCTGATCGCCGCAGTCAACGCGGCAGCCGTCCATATGGCACGCATGAAATGCTCTTCTTCCTGTTCGGTGGCTCACCGGGCGGGACTTTCCGTCACCACCCAGTTCCAAACAGTGAGCCGAACGTGCCACTCCGGCCACCGCGCGTGCTCCGAACGACTGACGACCGCACCACCGGACAGGCCGCCCCAGGACCTCAGCAGCCCTCCCTGGCAAGCTGGTTGACCACACCTGGTTTACCACACCCCGGCGCGCCCGCGAAAAGGCGCGGGTCCTCCCCCTGGCTCAGGGGGAGGACCCGTGTCACACCGGTACACACCGGTCAGGGGGCCGTCACAGGTAGAGGCCGGTGGACCCCTCGGACTCCGTCAACCGCTCGGCGGCCACCGCGTGCAGGTCGCGCTCGCGAAGCAGCACGTACGTCGCGCCGCGCACCTCGACCTCCAACTTGTCCTCCGGGTCGTAGAGCACCCGGTCCCCCGGCTCCACCGCCCGCACGCTCTGACCCACCGCCACCGCCTCGGCCCAGCTGCACCGCTTGCTCAGCTCGGCGGTCGCCGGGATCAGGATCCCGCCGGTCGAGCGGCGCTCGCCCTCACCGCCGTCCGGGCGCACCAGCACCCGGTCGTGCAGCATCCGGATGGGCAGCTTCTCGCCCAACCGGTCGTGGCGGCCGTGTTCGGGCAGTCCGGTGGGCGCCGGCTGCTCGGGCTGCTTGCTCTGCTCGTCGTTCACACTCACGCCCAGACCGTACCTGCCGCGGGCCCGCGCCGGGGCGCCGGTCCACGATCCGCCGCGGCCGCCCGCCCGGTCAGCCCTTCCCGCGCTTGCGCGCCGAGGCGACCAGCAGCAGCACGCCACCCCCGACCAGCACCGCGGGCACGATCCGCTCCGGGCGCGGCTGCCCCTTCTCGTCCACGAACTGCGCCTTCAGCTGCTCGACCCCGCGGCTGGCCTCCACGTAGAGCTTGCCGAGGCGCTGCTCCACCGCGGCCAGCGTCTTGGCCCGCACCTGCGCGGCCACCGTGGTCGGGTGGACCCGCATGGCCAGCTCGTCCAGCGTGTCGGCCAGCTGGTCACGGGTCCGGGCGATGTTCGCCTCGATCTCGGCGGTGGTCCGCCCGGCGTCGTCCCGCGCCACGTCCTTCGTCTTCCCCTTGCCCACCCGGGCCACCTCACTCACCTGACGTCGCGGTCGCTACCGGTTCAGTCTGTCAGCTCGCCGCCCGGGGCGCGCAGTCCCACCCACCATCAGAGGTAGGTTTGCGGTGGCACGACCACCTAGTCCAGCACGAGGAGCTCTCACCGTGACCGAGCGTCTCCAGGCCGGGGACACCGCCCCCGCCTTCTCCCTGCCCGACGCCGACGGCAAGCAGGTGTCCCTCGCGGACCACCTCGGCCGCAAGGTGATCGTCTACTTCTACCCGGCGGCGCTGACCCCCGGCTGCACCACCCAGGCCTGCGACTTCACCGACAACCTGGCGGCCTTCACCGGCGCGGGCTACGACGTCATCGGCATCTCACCCGACAAGTCCGAGAAGCTCGGCAAGTTCCGCGAGACCGAGGACCTCAAGGTCACCCTGCTCTCCGACGAGGACAAGGCCGTCCTGCAGGCCTACGGCGCCTACGGCGAGAAGAACAACTACGGCAAGACCGTGGTCGGCGTGATCCGCTCCACCGTGGTGGTCGACGAGCAGGGCAAGGTCGAGCACGCCCTGTACAACGTCAAGGCCACCGGCCACGTCGCCAAGCTGCTGCGCGACCTCAAGGTCGGGGTCTGACCCGAGCACGAGACACGGCGGCCCCGGCTCCCCCACACGGGAGCCGGGGCCGCCGCCCTTCGCGACGCCGGGATCAGGCGGGCAACCCCACTGCCCGCTCGCCGCTGCGCCGCTGCTGGATCACCACAGCGACGACCAGCAGCGCACCCTGCGCCACGTTCTGCCAGAACGAGTTGATCCCCTGGACCGTCAACCCGTTCTCCAGCGCACCGAGCAGCGCCACCGCGAGCAGTGTGCCGCCGATGCCGCCCTTGCCGCCGCGCAGCGCGCAGCCGCCCAGCGCCGCCGCGGTGATCGACTGCAGCTCCAGGCCCTCACTGCCGGAGACCGGCTGGCCCGAGCCGGTGCGCGCGGTGAGCAGGATGCCCGCCACCGCCGCGACCGTGCCGAGCAGGCCGTACACCGCGATCAGGTACTTGTTGATGTTGATCCCGGCCAGCCGCGCCGCGGTGTCGTTGCCGCCGATCGCGTAGAGGTTGCGGCCGATGTCGGTGTACTTGAGCAGCACGTGCACCGCCAGCGCCACCACGATCAGCAGCCAGACCATCACCGGCAGCCCGGCGATCTTGCCCCGGCTGAGGAAGATGAAGATGCTGTCGTTGAGCACGTAGCCCTGAGCCGAGCCGTTGGAGATCAGCTGGGCCACGCCCTTGTAGGCCGCCAGGCCCGCCAGGGTGGCGATGGTGGCGTTCACCCGGCCGTAGACGATGATGACGCCGTTGAGCAGGCCGATCACCACGCCCACGCCGATCGCCGCCGCCATGCCGAGCAGCGCGTTGGAGCCGGAGGAGGTGAAGGCCATCGCGCTGACCACCGAGGCCAGGCCCGCCTGCGAGCCGACCGAGATGTCCAGGCCACCGCAGATGATCACCACGGTCTGCACCACGGCCAGCAGGCCGCTGATGGTCACCGCCTCGGCGATCACCTGGATGTTGTCCCAGCTCAGGTAGTTGGCGTTGAGCGAGCCGAACAGCACCAGCAGGAGCACCAGCCCGCCGGCCAGGCTGAGGTTCTGCCCGCCGATCGAGGCCAGCAGGGCGCCGAAGCCGCTTCGCCGGGGCGGCGGCGCGCTCCCGGTGGACGCGTCCTTGGAAACGGTCGTGGTGCTCATGCGGTCCTTCCCTCATCGCTCGCTGCAGCCGCCAGGTCCTCGCCCGACGCCAGGTCATCGGCCATCGCGAGGGCGAGGATCCGCTCCTCGGTGGCCTCGGCCCGATCCAACTCGCCGGTGATCCGGCCGTTCTGCATCACCACCACCCGGTCCGCCAGCCCGAGCACCTCGGGCAGCTCGGAGGAGATCACCAGCAGCGCGACCCCCTCCTTGGCCAGGTCGGCGATGATCTGGTAGATCTCCGCCTTCGCACCCACGTCGATGCCGCGGGTGGGCTCGTCCAGGATCAGCACCTTGGGCTTGCGGGCCAGCCAGCGGGCCAGCACCACCTTCTGCTGGTTGCCGCCGGAGAGCTTGCGCACCTCGTGCTCGATCGAGGGCGCCCGCACCCGCAGCCGGTCCGCGTAGCTCTGGGCCAGCTCGCGCTCGGCCGTGCGTCGCACGAACCGCCAGCGGCGCAGCCGCTCCAGCACCACCAGCGAGGTGTTGTCCCGGATCGTGCGGTGCAGGAAGAGCGCCTGGGCCTTGCGCTCCTCCGGGGCCAGGCCCAGGCCCGCCCGGATCACCGCGCCCGGGTCGCCCGAGCGCAGCTCCTGCCCGTCGAGGCGGACCGTGCCCGAACGCACCGGCAGGTCCCCGGCCAGCGCCAGCGCCAGCTCGGAGCGGCCCGCGCCGATCAGGCCGGCCACGCCGACCACCTCGCCGGCCCGCACAGTCAGGCTGATGTCGCGCACGTCGTCCGTGGTGAGGTGCTCGACCTCCAGCACCACCCGGTCCGATGCCACGTTCTGCCGAACGAACATCGCGGACAGGTCGCGCCCCACCATCAGCCGCACCAGCTCGCCCTCGGTGGCCTTCGCGGCCTCCAGCACCCCGGCCACCGTGCCGTCCCGCAGCACCGCGATCCGGTCCGCCAGCTGGAAGATCTCCTTCATCCGGTGCGAGACGTAGATCACCGCGACGCCCTGGTCGCGCAGCCGGCGGATCAGCTCGAAGAGCGCCGCCACCTCCTGCTCGGAGAGCGAGCTGGTCGGCTCGTCGAAGGCGATCACCTTCGCCTCGCCGGTCAGCGCCCGCAGGATCTCCACCAGCTGGCGCTGCGCCGGGGTCAGCTCCGAGCCCAGCAGGTCCGGGTCGAGCACCCGGGCGAAGCCGAGCCGGTCCAGGTCGGCCTCGATCCGGCGGCGCAGCTCGGCCCGGTCCAGCCGGCGCGCCGCGCCGCGGGGCAGCGCGCCGGCGTAGACGTTCTCCGCCACCGAGACGTGGGGGATGATCTCCGGCTCCTGCGGGATGATCCGGATCCCGGCCGCCCGTGCCCGGGCCGGTGAGTGCAGCTCCACCTCGGCGCCGTCCAGCAGCACCGCGCCCTCGGTGGGCTGGTGGTCCCCGGTCAGGATCTTCAGCAGGGTGGACTTGCCGGCGCCGTTCTCCCCCATCAGGGCGGTCACCTGGCCGGCGGGGAAGTCCAGGGTCACCCCGCCGAGCGCCCGGACCTCGCCGAAGCGTTTGCCGAGCCCGCGGACGCCCGCGCCCGCGCTCGTCGTCTTGGTCGTCACGGTCAGTACCTCGCGTTCCTCACGGTGCTGCGTTCGCGGTGCTCAGCTGCACTGGACGCCGGCGGACTGCCAGTTGGAGGGGTCGACCATGGTGGTGGGGGCGAAAGCCTCCTGCGGGAAGGCCTTGCCGCTCTTGAGGTTGTCGTACATGGTCTGCACCGCGAGCGCGCCCACGGCCGAGCCGTCGATGTAGAGCGCGGCCTTCATCCCGCTCGGCTTGCCGCTGCCCCAGTCCTTGCACGCCAGGTAGGCGCCCAGGCCCACGCCGATCACGTTGTCCGGGGTGACGCCCGCGTTCTGCATCGCGGTGACGCCGCCCTGCACGTTCTCGTCGTTGCAGCCCCAGATCACCCAGTGCTTGACGTTCGGGTTGGCCGTGATGGTCGCGGCGATCTTGTCCTGAGCGCCGGTCGGGGTGTTGTCGGTCGCCACGTCGATGTTCTGCACACCGGTGCCGCCGCCCGCCGTGAAGGCCGCCTTGGCCGCGGTCACCCGGTCACCGCAGACCGTCACGTCCTGCTGCCAGGCCGAGATGGTGCGGGTGTCGGCCGCGCTCCAGCCCGCCTTCTGGTACTCCTGCGCGGCGCGCTGGCCGACCTGCTGCCCCATCTGCTGCCCGCTGAAGCCGATCCGCGGCAGCAGGGCGGAGGCCGCACACTTGGACGGGTCCGGGCCGGTCGCACAGACCTGGTCGTCCGAGCTGATCAGCGCCACCTTGGCGTCCTTGGCGGTCTGCACCAGCTGCGGACCCACCGACGGGTCCGGCGGCACCACGATCAGACCGTTGCTCTTCTGCGCGATGGCGGCCTGCTCCTGGCTGACCGCCTGGTTGGCGTCGGTGCCGAGGTTGACGACCTTCAGGTCGATGCCGAGCTGCGCGGCCTTGGCCTTCGCTCCGGCCGCCTCGCCGATGAAGTACTGCTGGTCACCCTGCTTCTGCAGGTAGGTGATGGAGATCTTGCCGCTGACCTTGGCGACATCGCCGCCACTGGCCGAGGAACTCGACTGCCCGGTCGAGCAGGCCGTCAGGCCGAGGGTGACGATCAAGCCGACGGTGGCGGCGAGGGCGCTGCGACGGTGGCGCACAGTGGTCATGAGGGTGGGGCTCCTTTGGCTCACAATCGACCAGAACCGAACAGGTTCCAACGTGACGTGCCATATGACATCCCCTCTGACCACGAGCGTCAAGAGGTTTCGCACAGATCCGCACAGGTCGAAACGGAACCGTTGTCAGATCGTGTGAAGAGTGGCAGAGCGTGACAGTAGACCGTCCGCGCTGGCATGAAAAGGCGGTGGCGGCGCACACCCGGTCGGGGATGCGCCGCCACCGCGGCTCACTCGGCTACTGACCGTGCCTCAGGACGTTCGTCGGAAGGCCCCTCGGGCGGTTCCTCGGGGGGTTCCTCAGCAGGGGCCGAGGTCGGTCCAGACGCCTAAGGATCCGCCGACCGTGGGGTCGTCACCCTTGGTCCACCACTTGTTGCCGTAGTAGTGGCCGTGCCAGGCGACCTTGGTGCCGGTGGCGGCGTAGGTCGTCCCGGCGTCCCAGCTCGGCGCGGCGGCGCAGTCGCCGGGGGCGGGGGTGGGGGTGGGAGTCGGCGTCGGCGTGGGAGTCCCGCCGCCGGTGGCCGTGCCGCGGGCGTAGTCGCCGGCGACGCAGGTTGAAGTGCCCCTGGTAGGGCAGCGTCGGGTCCATCGCGGCGCCCGGCACGCCGGGGAAGGCCATCCCGGTGGCCGGGTTGTTCGGGCCGTCCGAGCCCACCGAGATCTTGTTGTCACTCCCCACGTGCCCGAAGGCGTAGTTGAGGTGGGTGACCTTGTCCCAGGGGATGTTGTTGACGAGGTAGGCCGGCGTCCCGTCCTTGCCGGTGCGCCACCCGGTGAAGTACCCGATGACGCGGCGCTGGTGGTCCGGGCCCATCTTCTCGCGCCCCGCGGTGTCGTAGACATCGCGGTACGGCACGCTGACGCCGGGCGTGGTGTACATCCCGTCGGGCCGGCAGGCCTGGTTGTCGACAGCTGTGGCGGCGACGGCCGGTGTGGGCGCCACCGCCAGTGTGCCGAGCAGCAGCCCGGCGAGTGAAGCAGTCGCGGAGACCGCGACCACCATCCGGCGCCGGAGCGCCACCTGATTGCGGATCAACACTCGGTCCTCCAGGAGAGAGTGTCGGCTGCGCGCCGTATGGGGAGCGCGCACGTGGGGGTCGGTTGGAGAGCCCGCAGGTGGCATGGGGGTGTCCAGTGCCCGACTGCCGCGTTGCAGGGTGGCGCCGAAGGCATTTGGTCTGGACCATTGCGGTCGCGGTCGGCGTCCGTCGACGAGATGCTCACCGCCCTGGGGCGGGAGTCGAACCGCGAACGCGCACCTACCTGCGACGCAGGCTGACCGACTACGGCACCGACACCTCTCACTTCAGACCGACCGGGACGGTCTGCACCCGAGAGATCCTCGAGGCGGCCGTCGCCGCGTCGCAGAGTGTGGCCGACGTGATCCGGCACCTCAACCAGCGTCAGTGCGGCGGTACGCACGCTCACATCGGGCGACGCATCAAGGCGTTCGGCATCGACACCTCCCACTTCACGGGGCAGGCGCACAACAGGGCCAAGCACTCGCCGACGAAGCTTCGCCCTGAACAACTGCTGGTGCAGCGCCCCAAGGACGCCATCCGGCTGCCCGGCCGAAGGATCCGCCGCACTCTGGCCGAGATCGGCCGTCCCGAGAGGTGCGAGGGCTGCGGCACCGGCCCGGAGTGGCACGGCCGGCCACTCACCCTCGAAGTCGACCACATCAACGGGGACTGGTCGGACAACCGGCCCGGCAATCTCCGCCTGCTCTGCCCGAACTGTCACGCCGTCACCCCGACCTACTGCCGCCGCAAGAAGGCCGATGCCGCGGCTGCGGCTCCCCATAATGCGGCGTGACCTACCCGCCGAGCCCAAGTACCATGGGCCGCAGCAGTTCCTGCGGCCGTGGCGCAACGGCGACGCAAGCGGTTTAGGTCCGCTGGCCCGTGAGGGCTTGAGGGTTCGAATCCCTTCGGCCGCACCTGGTTTCACCTGAGAATCGAAGGCCGGGCTGAGAACTTCAGCCCGGCCTTCGCTCACTCACCCCACCAACTCCCGCACCACGCCCGCCAGCCCGCGGAAGGCCTCGCCGCGGTGGCTGATCGCGTTCTTCTCCTCGGCCGTCAGTTCCGCGCAGGTGCGGGTCTCTCCCAGCGGCTGCAGGATCGGGTCGTAGCCGAAGCCGCCCGCGCCCGCCGGGGTGAGGCGCAGGGTGCCGAGCAGCCGGCCCTCGACCACGCGCTCGGTGCCGTCCGGCAGGGCCAGGGCGGCGGCGCAGGCGAAGTGGGCGGTGCGGTGCGGGTCGGCGATGTCGGAGAGCTGGGCGAGCAGCAGGTCCAGGTTGGCCTGGTCGTCACCGTGCTTGCCGGCCCAGCGGGCGGAGAAGATGCCGGGTGCGCCGCCCAGGACGTCCACGCAGAGGCCCGAGTCGTCGGCGACCGCGGGCAGCCCGGTCCCGCTGGCCAGGGCGTGCGCCTTCAGCAGGGCGTTCTCGGCGAAGGTGACGCCGGTCTCGCGCACGTCGGGGATCTCGGGGAAGGCGTCGGCACCGACCAGGTCGATGTCGAGGCCGGCGGCGCCGAGGATGGCGCGCAGTTCGGCGACCTTGTGCTGGTTGCGGGTGGCGAGGACGAGACGTCGAGGGGTGCTCATGACCCCTCAGTATTCCTGGTCCGCCGCCGTCCCCGCCCGGCCCGCCCGGCCCGCCTGCCCTGCCGGTCAGTCGGCCCGGCCAGGTCAGCCAGGTCAGCCCGTGCAGACCTTGGTCAGGTTCCCGGCCGCGTCCCCCAGCGGTCCGAGGTCCGGCACCTGCTTGTTGTCGATCGCCTGCTGGGCCTTGTCGGCCTGGGCCTGCATGTCGGTGACGGCCTTGGCGACATCCGTACTGCCCGCGTTCTTGCCGAGCTTGTCGAGGTCGGCCTTGAGCTTGGACACCGCCCGCCCGGCCGCGGCCGGGTCGTTGGTGGAGTTGTTGTAGGCGCCGCCGAGCTGGTTGAGGTCACTGCCGACCGCGACCGCCGTGTTGCCGCAGTCGATCGCCTTCTGGGCGGCGGAGCAGCTGACCGCGCTGAGCGGGAGGACAGCGATCAGCGCGGCCACGGCCAGGCCTGCGGGGCGGGTCAAGCTGTGCGGCATCGCGGTCCTCCGATGCGGTGAGCTGTTGCGGGAACGGTACGGTCTGGACCGCTCCCTGTACAGCCCACCCCGGCGACCGGCAACCCCTGGCGCCCCCTGGCGCGTCCTCAGCCCTCCAGGGCCTTGCGCTGGATCTGGTCCAGCTCGGCGCAGCCCAGCGTGCCGAGGTCGAGCAGCTGGTTGAGCAGGTCGCGGTCGAACGGCGCGCCCTCGGCGGTGCCCTGGACCTCGACGAAGCGTCCGTCGGAGGTGCAGACGATGTTCATGTCGGTCTCGGCGCGCACGTCCTCCTCGTAGCGGAGGTCGAGCATCGGGACGCCGTCGATGATGCCCACGCTGACCGCGCTGACGCCGCCGGTGATGGGCTGGCCCTTGGCGCGGAGCAGCTTCTTCTCGCGGGCCCAGGAGACGGCGTCGACCAGTGCGACGTAGGCGCCGGTGATGGCGGCGGTGCGGGTGCCGCCGTCGGCCTGCAGGACGTCGCAGTCGAGCACGATGGTGTTCTCGGCCAGGGCGCGGTGGTCGATCACGGCGCGCAGCGAGCGGCCGATCAGCCGGCTGATCTCGTGGGTGCGGCCGCCGATCTTGCCGCGGACGGACTCGCGGTCGCCCCGGGTGTTGGTGGCGCGCGGCAGCATGGCGTACTCGGCGGTGACCCAGCCCTCGCCGCTGCCCTTGCGCCAGCGCGGGACGCCTTCGGTGACGCTGGCGGTGCAGAGCACCTTGGTGTCGCCGTAGGAGACCAGGACGGAGCCTTCGGCGTGCTTGCTCCAGCCGCGCTCGATGGTGATCGGGCGGAGCTGGTCGGGGGTGCGGCCGTCGATGCGTGACATAGCGCCTGAGCGTAGTCGGTCCCGGCATACCGGACACACCCGCTGGTCGGGGCCGGCGGCAGGCCGATGGCCCGCCACCCGGGCGGGGTGACGGGCCATCGGCGGGCCTCAGGCGAGGCTCACATCATGTCCTCGATGTCGGCGGCGATCGGGTCGGCGTCGGTGCCGATGACGACCTGGATCGCGGTGCCCATCTTCACCACGCCGTGGGCGCCGGCGGCCTTCAGGGCGGCTTCGTCGATGAGGGAGGCGTCCTTGACCTCGGTGCGCAGGCGGGTGATGCAGCCTTCGACCTCTTCGATGTTGTCGATACCGCCGAGACCGGCGACGATCTTCTCAGCCTTGGTGGCCATTGTCTTTCTCCCTCTGTCTCGGCGTTCCGGCTGCCTTGCCGGAGGCCGTCCTGCGGTGTGCCGTGCGGGGCGGCCGGAGTGACGGGGGCTCAGCTGCCCGCCGCGTGCTCCGGCGCGACCAGGATCACCCGGTTCGGGGCGTTCCGCCACGCTGGCGCACATTTGGCCCAGCATCGCGCGCGTGCCGTGGATCTTCCTCCCAGGATGACGGTGAGCGGGGCTCGGGTCCACGGCGCACGGCTTGCACCACAACTGGTCTACACCAATGTGGGTGTACTTCCCAAAACGTGCGGAGTGCGGCCGGGATTCCCGGGCGCGGGGCGCACCGGGCGCGGGGCGCACCGCGCCCGGGGACCGCGGCGGTCCGCGGCCCTGGCGGTCCACTGCGGGAGGACGAGGATGGGTTCGGCGAACGCCGCGACGCCCCGCGAGGTGCCGCGGAAGCAGTGGTGGCAGACCTTCTACGGCGGCCTGCAGAAGATGGGCCGGTCCCTGCAGCTGCCGGTCGCGGTGCTGCCCGCCGCCGGCCTTCTCAATCGGCTCGGCCAACCGGACATGTTCGGGCCGCAGGGGAGGATCGCCGACTGGCCGGACGTCGCCAAGGTGCTGGCCGGCGCGGGCGGGGCGCTGCTCGACTCCTCGCTCGGGCTGCCCCTGCTGTTCTGCGTCGGGGTGGCGATCGGCATGGCCAAGAAGTCGGACGGCTCGACCGCCCTCGCCGCAGTGGCCGGATTCCTCGTCTACTACAACGTGCTGCACCAGTTCCCGGTCCAGCCCGCGAGCACGCCGCCGACGTACCAGAACCCCGGGGTCTTCGGCGGGATCATCATGGGCCTGCTGGCCTCCTGGCTCTGGGTGCGCTACCACCGGACCAAGCTGGTGGACTGGCTCGGCTTCTTCAACGGCCGCCGCCTGGTGCCGATGATCATGGCCTTCGTCGGCATGCTCTTCGCCGTGCTCTGCCTGTGGATCTGGCCACCGGTCGGCCACGGGCTGACGCACTTCAGCCAATGGCTCACGGCCCACGGCCCGCTCGGCGCCGGCCTCTTCGGCGTGGCCAACCGCGGACTGCTGGTGGTCGGCCTGCACCAGTTCCTGAACACCTTCATGTGGTTCCAGTACGGCAGCTACACCAAGCCGAACGGGACGGTGGTGATGGGTGACATCAACCGCTTCCTGGCCGGCGACCCGACGGCCGGGCAGTTCACCTCGGGCTTCTTCCCGATCATGATGTTCGCGCTGCCGGCCGCCGCGCTGGCGATCGCGCACTGCGCCCGCCCGCACCGCCGCAAGGAGGTGATGGGACTGATGACCTCGGTGGCGCTGACCAGCTTCGTCACCGGCGTCACCGAGCCGATCGAGTACTCCTTCCTCTTCGTCGCCCCCCTGCTGTACGTGGCGCACGTGCTACTGACCGGCGTGTCGATGGGGGTCACCTGGGGGCTCGGGGTGCACGACGGCTTCAGCTTCTCGGCCGGCCTGACCGACTACGTCATCAACTGGGAGCTCGCCACCGAGCCCTGGCTGATCATCCCGATCGGTGCCTGCTTCGCGGTGGTCTACTACGCGCTCTTCCGCTTCATGATCACGAAGTTCGATCTGCGCACCCCCGGCCGGGAGGCCGAGGACGACCGGGAGGACGTCACCCGGGAGTGACATCGCCCACCAGCGGCCCAGTCGCGGCCCACTCGCGGCCCGGCCGCGCCCGGCGCCTCGCCGGCCCTGTGCCCGGGGGCTCCGCGCTGTCCGGAATGGGACCAAATACCCTGGTCGTGCGCTGCTTTTCCACCCTCCGCGAACGGCGTGTTAAGAAGGATTCAGCTCGATCTGGTGTAGACCACTTTGGTCTGCGCCGGCCGACCGGGCACCGCCGCCCGCCATCCGCGAAGGAATCCCATGAGTACGACGACCGCGCCCGCGGTGGCCCCGCCCGCCAAGAAGCCGGGCGCCGGCCTGCTGCAGGGCCTGCAGAAGATCGGCCGCAGCCTGCAGCTCCCGGTGGCGGTGCTGCCCGCGGCCGGCATCCTGCTCCGGTTGGGGCAGGACGACGTCTTCGGCAAGGACGGCCTGGGCTGGAACAAGGTGGCCGCCGTCTTCGCCACCGCGGGTGACGCGGTCTTCGGCAACCTGGCCCTGCTCTTCTGCGTCGGTGTGGCGATCGGCTTCGCGAAGAAGGCGGACGGCTCCACGGCGCTGGCGGCCCTGGTCGGCTACCTGGTCTTCCACAACGTGCTGACCGTCTTCCCGGTGGCCGGCAGCGTCACCGCCGCACTGCCCGCCGGCAAGCCGCAGGACCCAGGGGTCTTCGGCGGCATCGTGGTCGGCCTGCTGAGCGCGCTGATCTGGCAGCGCTACCACCGCACCAAGCTGGTGGACTGGCTCGGCTTCTTCAACGGCCGCCGCCTGGTGCCGATCCTGATGGCCTTCGTCGGCACCCTGCTCGGCATCGCCTTCGGCCTGGCCTGGGCACCCATCGGCACCGGCCTGACCCACGCGAGCGACTGGCTGGTGGGCCTCGGCTCGGCCGGTGCGGGCATCTACGGGGTGGCCAACCGGCTGCTGATCCCGATCGGCATGCACCAGTTCCTGAACACCTTCTTCCAGCAGCAGGTCGGCAGCTTCACCGACGCCACCGGCAAGGTCTGGACCGGCGACATCCCGCGCTTCTTCCACGGCGATCCGACCGCCGGCCAGTTCATGTCCGGTTTCTTCCCGATCATGATGTTCGGCCTGCCCGCCGCCGCCCTCGCGATCGCGCACTGCGCCCGACCCGAGCGCCGCAAGGCCGTCACCGGAATGATGGTCTCGGTCGCGCTGACCAGCTTCATCACCGGCGTCACCGAGCCGATCGAGTTCTCCTTCATGTTCATCGCGCCGGTGCTCTACGGCATCCACGCGCTGCTCACCGGCCTCTCGATGGCGGTCACCTGGGGGCTCGGGGTGCACGACGGGTTCAGCTTCTCGGCCGGCCTGATCGACTACCTGCTGAACTGGAACCTGGCCACCAAACCCTGGCTGATCCTCCCGATCGGCGCCGTCTTCGCGGTGCTCTACTACACGCTCTTCCGATTCGCGATCATCAGGTTCAACCTGCCCACCCCGGGCCGCGAGCCGGAGGACGAGATCGAGGACGTCACCAAGGCGTGACCCCAGGTGAACGCACTGGAAGATCGTTAATCCTCAACAAGGTTTCGATTTCATAGCGCTTCCCACCTGCGAGGCAGCCTGGCCTTCCGACCCCCCTCAGGGCGTGCTACAAACTGGTCTACACCACTAGTGGTGTAGACCAGTTCGCGTATCGGCCCCGCGGCCGCACCCCGCCCGGTACGCCCTGCCGTGAGGAACCACCCCCATGAGTACGACAGCACAGGCGCCGGCGCCCGCCGGGCCCTCGCCCCTCAAGCAGTTCGGGCAGAACGCCCTGCAGAGCCTGCAGAAGGTCGGCCGCAGCCTCCAGCTGCCGATCGCCGTGCTGCCGGCCGCCGGCATCCTGCTGCGCCTGGGGCAGCCCGACGTGCAGGAGAAGCTGCACCTGCCGGCCAAGCTGGTCGCCACCTTCGCCGCCGCCGGGTCCGCGGTGTTCGACAACATGCCGTTGCTCTTCTGCGTCGGCATCGCCATCGGCCTGGCCAAGAAGGCGGACGGCTCCACCGCGCTGGCCGCGCTGGTCGGCTACCTGGTCTTCCACAACGTGCTGACCGTCTTCCCGATGCACGGCACCGTCACCGCCGCGAACCCGGCCGGCACCCCGCAGAACCCGGGCGTGCTCGGCGGTGTGGTCATCGGCCTGCTCACCGCGACCCTGTGGCAGCGCTACCACCGCACCAAGCTGCCCGACTGGCTCGGCTTCTTCAACGGCCGCCGCCTGGTGCCGCTCATCATGGCCTTCGTCGGCACGTTCCTCGGCATCGCCTTCGGCCTGGCCTGGGGCCCGGTCGGCGACGCGCTGAACAGCTTCAGCAACTGGGCGATCGGCCTGGGAGCGCTCGGTTCCGGCATCTTCGGCCTGATCAACCGCGGGCTGCTGCCGGTGGGTATGCACCAGTTCGCCAACACCTTCTTCTGGCAGCAGGCCGGCACCTTCCACGCCGCCGGCGGCAAGCTGGTCCAGGGCGACCTGAACCGCTTCTTCGCCGGTGACCCGCACGCCGGCCAGTTCATGTCCGGCTTCTTCCCGGTGATGATGTTCGGCCTGCCCGCCGCCGCGCTGGCCATCGCGCACTGCGCCCGCCCCGAGCGCCGCAAGGCCGTCCTCGGCATGATGATGTCGCTGGCCCTGACCTCCTTCATGACCGGCATCACCGAGCCGATCGAGTTCTCCTTCCTCTTCATCGCCCCGGTGCTCTACGGCATCCACGCGCTGCTCACCGCGCTGTCGATGATGGTCACCTGGGCGCTGGGCGTGCACGACGGCTTCACCTTCTCGGCCGGTGCCATCGACTACGTCTTCAACTGGCACTTCGCCACCAAGCCGTGGCTGATCATCCCGATCGGCCTGGTCTTCGGTGTGATCTACTACGTGGTCTTCCGCTTCGCGATCACCAAGTTCAACATCATGACCCCGGGCCGCGAGCCCGACGAGGAGATCGAGGACGTCACCAAGGCGTGATCCGCCGTACCTGAGCGCACGCGCGAGAGGGGCACCGGCCGCGGCCGGTGCCCCTCTCGCGCGTGCGCGCCCGGGAGCGGTACGAATGGCGGATCCGGGCCGAGGGCTGCCAGCTCTCGCGCGTGCGCGCCCTGGGCGCGGACGCGGGAGGTGTCAGACCTCGTAGACCGCGCCGGCCTTGGCCAGCTCGACCGGGCCCTGGTAGGCGGCCTCGGCGTCGCGCAGGTTGCGCTGCGGATCGGTCCACGGCGGGATGTGGGTGAGCACCAGGCGGCGGGCCCGGGCGGCGGCGGCGTGCTCGCCTGCCTCGCGGCCGTTGAGGTGGATCGCCCGGTAGGTCTCCCGGCCGTCGGTGTAGGCGGCCTCGCAGAGGAAGAGGTCGGTGTCCCGGGCCAGCTCGACCAGCTCCGGACTCTCCCCGGTGTCGCCGGAGTAGACCAGCGAGCGGTCGCCGTGCTCGATCCGGAAGGCGTAGGCCTCCACCGGGTGGTTGACCTGAACGGCGGTGACGCTCAGCGGACCCAGCGCGAAGCGGCCGGGGGTGAGGGTGTGGAAGTCGAAGACCTCGGTCATCCCGGGGCGCTCCGGCATGTCGTACGCGCGGGCCAGGCGACCGGGCGTGTCCCGCGGGCCGTAGACGGGCAGCGGGTCGGGGCAGCCCTCCTGGCGGTAGTTGCGGGCCACCCAGTAGGCGCACAGGTCGATGCAGTGGTCGGCGTGCAGGTGGCTGAGCGCGACGGCGTCCACCTCGTAGAGGCCGACGTGGTTCTGCAGGGCGCCGAGCGCACCGTTGCCGAGGTCGATGACGAGGCGGTAGCCGTCGGCCTCGACCAGGTAGCTGGAGCAGGGCGATTCGGGCGACGGGAAGCTGCCCGAGCACCCCACCACAGTCAGTTTCATCCGAGCCCCTCCGCCGGATCCAGGTCCCCGCGCACACCGATTACCGCCGGGTCACACCGGCGGGTAGCTGCAGCGGTCGCGTGTCGAGGGTAAGGGCGGAGCGGCACTTTGCCCCCGTCCCCGTGCCGGGCTGTGGCTGGAATCACCAGAACGGGGCGGCGTGGGGACGGGCCCGCGCGCTCGGGTCACGCGCGGGCCCGGGACGGCTTCCGAACGGGCGGTGCGGTCAGCGGTGGCCGGGGCGGCGGCGGGCCCAGGCCCGGATGGTCTCGGCGTACCAGCGCGGGTGACCGCCCTGGTCGACGAAGGCGGGATCGGGCAGCAGCCCGTGCCGGCGGTAGTTGCGGACGGTGTCGGTCTGGACGCCGATATGGCGGGCGATCTCGGCGTAGGACCACACTTCGCCGCTGCTCTGCTGGCTGCTCATCTGGCGCCACCTCCGGGTGTGCCGAGGGCCGGCCTCCGGCTCGCGCGGGCACGGGAGGTCCGAGGTCGGCCGGCTGGCCGGACCGGTCGGCTGGACCGGTCGCTGATGCGTGACCAGCCTTTCCGGCGGGGCGCCGGTGGGGTGTGCGCGGCGGGCTCCGTAGTCGTTCCGTGACAGAGCGGGAGCAGCGAACGGATAAATCGTCAACTGTCACAGCCGGTACGGTCAGCACATGATTCACTCGCATGGCGTCCCGGCGATCCTGATCGTGCTGGTCGTCCTCGGCGCACTGGGCCTGCTGGGCGGCTTCGGCGCCGCAGCCGGACGTCGCCGCCGCGGCGGCCGACGTCCGCCGACCCGGAACCGTCGCCCGGGCGGCACCGCACCGCGCCCGCGCCGACCGGACCGGCCCGCGAAGCCGGGCGCGCGGACGGACGGGCCGCAGGGCGGACGCACGCGGGGCGGCCGGACGCAGGTCGGCGACGCGCGGGGCGGCGGGCCGCGGACCGGTGCCGGCGGGCCTGCGGCGCAGGAGATCTGGTGGGCGGAGGTCCCGTTCGAGGACGGGCCGGGCAGCAAGGACCGGCCCTGCCTGGTACTCCGGCTCAACGGGCGCACCGCCACGGTCGCGAAGATCACCAGCAAGCACCACGCGGAGCTGCCCGGCGTGTTCGCCCTGCCACCTGGCGCGGTCGGTGACCCGCAGGGGCGGACCAGTTGGCTGGAGACGGACGAACTGCGCGAGGTGCCGCTGACCGCGTTCCGGCGGCGGGTCGGGCCGGTGGACGCGCAGACCTGGGCGCGGGTGCAGAGGGCGGTGCGGTGAGCGGGGGCGGGTGGCTGCTGACGGGTGACGGGCGTCAGCCGACGTCTGGCAAATGACGGCTGACGGCTGACGGCTGACGAGAATCGGCTGGCGAATGACGGCTGACAGAATCTGAAATCTGTCAGCCGTCATTCGCCAGCCGTCATCCCAACCCCGACGCCGACCCCGACGACCATCAAGCCCAGAGCTGCCCCTGCAACAACTCGACCGCGTCCTCCGTGCTGGCGGCGGTGTAGATCCCGGTGGAGAGGTACTTCCACCCGCCGTCCGGCACGACGAAGACGATGTCCGCACGCTCGCCGGCCTCGGCGGCGCGCCGGCCGACGCCGATCGCGGCATGCAGGATCGCGCCGGTCGAGACACCCGCGAAGATGCCCTCCTCGGCCAGGAGTTCACGGGTGCGGCGGACGGAGTCGGCCGAGCCGACGCTGAACCGCGTGCTGAGCACGTCGGCGTCGTACAGCTCGGGCACGAAGCCCTCGTCCAGGTTGCGCAGCCCGTAGACCAGGTCGTCGTAGCGCGGCTCGGCGGCGACGATCTGCACGCCGGGCACCTTCTCGCGCAGGTAGCGGCCGACGCCCATCAGGGTCCCGGTGGTGCCCAGGCCCGCGACGAAGTGGGTCACCCCGGGCAGGTCGGCCAGGATCTCCGGACCGGTGCCGGCGTAGTGCGCGCCCGCGTTGTCCGGGTTGCCGTACTGGTAGAGCATCACCCAGTCGGGGTGCTCGGCGGCCAGTTCCTTGGCCACCCGCACCGCGGTGTTCGACCCGCCGGCCGCGGGCGAGGAGATGATCTCCGCGCCCCACATCCGGAGCAGTTCGCGCCGCTCCTCGCTGGTGTTCTCCGGCATCACGCAGACCATCCGGTAGCCCTTGAGCTTGGCCGCCATGGCGAGCGAGATGCCGGTGTTCCCGCTGGTCGGCTCCAGCACGGTGCACCCCGGGGTGAGGCGGCCGGCCGCCTCGGCCCGCTCGATCATGTGCAGCGCCGGACGGTCCTTGATCGAGCCGGTCGGGTTGCGGTCCTCCAGCTTCGCCCAGAGCGTGACCAGGCCCTCCGCGTTGCCGGGCACGGCGGCGGAGAGCCGGGGCAGTCGCACCAACGGGGTGTTGCCGACGGCTTCGAGCGGGCTGTCGTAACGCATTACTCGGCGCCGCCGGCCACCGCCGGGAGGATGGTGACGCTGTCGCCGTCCTTGATGCCGGTGGTGATGCCCTCCAGGAAGCGGACGTCCTCGTCGTTCAGGTAGACGTTGACGAAGCGGCGAAGGTCGCCCTTGTCCAGCAGCCGGTCGGCGATGCCCGGGTGGCGGACATCGAGGTCGGCGATGAGCTCCTGAAGGTTGCTCCCGCTGCCCTCGACGGCCTTGGCGCCGTCGGTGTAGGTACGGAGGATGGTGGGGATGCGGACCTCGATGGCCATGGCTGCGCTCCTGGACAGGTGGTGGTGGGGCCGCGGGCGCGCGGCAGGGGCGGTACTGGCTTCGTGACGGGCGATCGGTGACGGGCGAGGGCGCTGGCGCGCGGCTCGCCGGCCGGGCGGGCAGGACTCAGGCGTCGGGACAGATCGCCGCGGCATGCCGGCACAGGTCGATGTGCAGGCGCGCCACGAGGCGGATGCCCGGGGCCTGGAAGCTCACATCGACGGAACGCATGGGCTCATCGTATAGATTCCCGCCCCGGATCCTCCATGCCCGTCTCGCAGGTCGGATGCTTTCGTGTCGACCTGTGAGATGTGCCCCATGGCCCCGCCCACCGCCCCTCAGCCGTGCCCGGTGTGCCGGTCAGGCGGCCGGGGTGTCGAGCACCTCGACGTCTTCCTCCGTGATCACGCCATCCACGATGCGGAACGAGCGGAACTGGAACGGGTCGCCCTCGCCGGTGCCCTCGGCGGTGGAGACGAGCACGTAGTGGGCGTTCGGCTCGGAGGCGTAGCTGACGTCGGTGCGCGACGGGTAGGCCTCGGTGGCGGTGTGCGAGTGGTAGATGACCACCGGCTCCTCGTCCCGGTCGTCCATCTCCCGGTAGAGCTTGAACAGGTCCGCCGAGTCGAACTCGTAGAAGGTGGGCGAACGAGCCGCGTTCAGCATCGGGATGAAGCGCTCCGGGCGGCCGCTGCCGACCGGACCCGCGACGACCCCGCAGGCCTCGTCCGGGTGGTCGGCGCGCGCGTGGGCGACGATCGCGTCGTGCAGCTCTCGGGTGATGGTCAGCATGCGGCCAGGATAGGGCCCGGCCAGGCGGCGCCCGGGCCGCTGTCCGCTCCCTGGTCGCCGCGCTGGACACCGACCGCGACAGAGCCGGTCGCCACCCGCGACGCGGCGGACCCACCCCGGCACGGACCACCCGGCACGGACCACCCCGGGACAGGCCTCGCCAGGGCGGGCCGCCCCGGGTCAGCCCGCCATCGCCTCCAGCAGCGACTCCTGCATCGCCCCCAGCCAGAGGTAGGCCATCACCAGCGGCTTGCGCTCGTCGGCGTCCGGCAGGTCGTACAGCCCCTGCTCGTCCTCCTCGGTGACCTCCAGTCGCACGCCGAGCGTGAGCCGCAGGTCGTTGAGCGCACCCAGCCACCGCGGGCACTCCTGGGCGGCGGGCCGCAGCACCCCGCCGCCGTCCCCCAGGGTGTCCAGCGAACGGATCACCAGCAGCGCGTCCTCGCGCTTGCGGGTGCGCAGGTCCGGCTCGGTGTAGCGGCGGAACTCACCGGCCGCCGCCTTGGTCCCGGCGTCCGCCGCCTGCCCCGGCTCGCCGTAGGCGTCGGGGAAGAGCCTAGCCACCGCGGGGTCGCTGGGCGCCTCGGTCGGCCCCTCGGCGAAGAGTGCGGCGAGCGGGTCGGTGTCGGCACCGGGTGCGGCCCCCGGGCCGGGCCCGATCAGCTCCAGCATCTGCACCTCGAGGGAGCGGAGGATGGCGGCCTCCACCTCCTCCAGCGCGATCGCCGCGCTGCCGTCGCGGGTCCGCTCGAACAACCCAGCCATCGTCAGGTAACCGTCCGGTTCTCGTAGGTGTCGGTGGGTCGGGCGGCCTGCGCTGCCGACCGACGGGTGCTCAGCTGACCGGCCGCGCCGGTCAGTCGTGCTGCAGCGTGGCCCACAGGCCGTAGCCGTGCATGGCCTGGACGTCCCGCTCCATCTCCTCGCGGGTCCCGCTGGAGACCACCGCGCGACCACGGGTGTGGACGTCCATCATCAGCTTGCGGGCCTTCTCCTTCGGGTAGCCGAAGTAGGCCTGGAAGACGTAGAGGACATAGCTCATCAGATTGACCGGATCGTTGTGGACGATGGTCACCCACGGAGTGTCCGGCTCTGCCACCGGGAGGCTCTCGGCCTCGGGGCGTTCGATCTCGGCCGGCGCGACACTCACGACTGGCTCTCCTCACCGGGGGTGGCTCGACGGGGACCGGGCATGGCCCGGCACGGCTCCTCTGACCTCCCATGCTGCCATCCGGGGGACCTCGGAGCGATTCCGACCCGGCCGCCGCGCGCGAGCCGGCATCCTCCGCGGAACTCACCGGACCAGAAATCGTCAAACTGACGCTAAGTGGTAGTAGCATCATCCGCATGGACGCCCAGGCAATCGCGGCGGCACGCTCCGCCCTGCCCACCTCGCCGGCAGCCGGCTCGACCGCGCTGCTCACCGACCGCTACGAGCTGACCATGCTGCAGGCCGCGCTGCGCAGCGGCGCGGCGCACCGCCGCTCGGTCTTCGAGGTCTTCACCCGGCGCCTGCCCGAGGGCCGCCGCTACGGCGTGCTGGCCGGCACCGGCCGGGTGCTGGACGCGGTGGAGAACTTCCGCTTCACCACCGCGCAACTGGACTGGCTGGCCGACCAGCGGGTGGTCGACGAGCCGACGCTGCGCTGGCTGGCCGACTACCGCTTCCGCGGCGACATCCACGGCTACCCGGAGGGTGAGGTCTACTTCCCCGGCTCGCCGCTGCTCACCGTGGAGGGCACCTTCGCCGAGGCGGTGATCCTGGAGACGGTGATCCTCTCCATCCTCAACTTCGACTCCGCGATCGCCGCCGCGGCCTCCCGGATGACGGCCGCCGCAGGGGAGCGGCCGTGCATCGAGATGGGCGCCCGCCGGGCCCACGAGAGCGCCGCCGTCGCCGCCGCGCGGGCGGCCTACATCGCTGGCTTCGCCGCCACCTCCGATCTGGAGGCCGGCTTCACCCACGGGATCCCGACCACCGGCACCGCCGCACACGCCTTCACCCTGCTGCACGACAGCGAACGGGACGCGTTCACCGCGCAGCTCGCCTCGATGGGCACCGGCACCACCCTGCTGGTGGACACCTACGACCTGGCCGAGGCGGTGCGCACCGCCGTCGAGGTGGCCGGCCCCGAGCTCGGCGCGGTGCGGATCGACTCCGGTGACCTGACCCTGCTCGCCCACCGGGTCCGCCGCCAGCTGGACGAGCTGGGCGCCGAGCGGACCCGGATCATCGTCACCTCCGACCTCGACGAGTACGCGATCGCCGCGCTCGCCGCCGCCCCGGTGGACGGCTACGGGGTCGGCACCAGCCTGGTCACCGGCAGCGGGCACCCGACCTGCGCGATGGTCTACAAGCTGGTCGCCCGGGCCGGCTCGACCGACCCCGGCGCCCCGCTGGTGCCGGTGGCCAAGCGCTCGGCGGGTGCCAAGTCCAGTGTGGGCGGGCGCAAGTGGGCCGCCCGGCGACCGGACGCGGAGGGCGTGGCGCAGGCCGAGGTGGTGGGCACCGGGCCGCTGCCGCAGGAGCTGGCGCCGTACACGCTGCACGTCCCGCTGGTGCGCGGGGGCGAGGTGGTCGGGCGCGAGCCGCTGACCGCCGCTCGCGAACGGCACCTGCGGGCCAGGGCCGCGCTGCCGCTGTCGGCGACCCAGCTCTCCAAGGGCGACCCGGTGCTCGCCACCGAGTTGCTGGTGCACTGACCGGGGCCCGGACGCCACCGGCGCCGGCCCTTCCGCCCCTCACCGACACTCCCTAGAGTGGCCACGCTCCACTCCCCTCCCCCACCGACCGCCAGCGAGGAAGCCAGCCATGCAACGGGCCCTGATCGTCATCGATGTGCAGAACGACTTCTGCGAGGGCGGCAGCCTCCCCGTCGCCGGCGGTGCCGAGGTGGCGGCCGCGATCACCGAGCTGATCGCCACCGCCCGGGGCGAGTACAGCCACGTGCTGGCGACCCGCGACCACCACCACGATCCGGGCGCGCACTTCTCCGCCGACCCCGACTTCGTGGACAGCTGGCCGCCGCACTGCGTGGCCGGGACGGAGGGGGTCGGCTTCCACCCCAACTTCGCGCCCTCGGTGACCTCCGGTGCGATCGAGGCGGTCTTCGACAAGGGCGCCCACGCGGCCGCGTACAGCGGCTTCGAGGGCTTCGACGAGAACGGCCGCACACTGGCCGAGTGGCTGCGGGAGCGGGGCGTCGAGGCGGTGGACCTGGTCGGCATCGCCACCGACCACTGCGTACGGGCCACGGCGCTGGACGCCGTGCGGGAGGGCTTCGCCACCCGGGTGCTACTGGACCTGACGGCCGGTGTGGCGCCGGCGACCACGGCCGCCGCGCTCGACCGGCTGCGTGAGGCCGGGGTGGAGCTGATCGGGGCCCCGGTCCTGGGGTGAGGGGATGGCGGGTGGCGGGGTGACGGGGCGGGTCTCTGGGACCGGGAGTTCGCGGGCGGGCTTGGGGGCTCAGGGCTTGCGGGCTCAGGGCTCAGGGCTTGCGGGCTTGCGCCTTCGGTCAGCCCTCCGTGAGCATCAGCTCCACCACGTCCGCGCCGCCGGCCAGGAAGGCCTGCCGCAACTCCTCGGTCACGGCCGCCGGCTCGGCGGCGACCCGGGCGGCGGCGAGGTAGACCACCCGCACCCCGAGGTACTCCATCCGGTGCTGGCCGGCCCGCACCCAGGCCTGCTCGCCCTCGCTGACGCAGCGCAGCTCGGAGTCCACCTCCACGGCCACCCCCGCCTGCGGCCAGTACAGGTCGGGGACCGCGACGAAGGTACCGCCGCGCATCCGCAACTCCGGCCCGACCAGCGGCTCCGGCAGCAGCTCGGCGGCGGCCAGTTCGACGATCCCGCCGAGCGCCGACTCCCGCTCCGCGGCGAGCAGTTCGTCCAGTGCGGCACGGATCCTGGGCACCTCGAGCAGCTGCGCCTCGCGCAGCTCGGCGGTCAGCTCGGCGGGCGTGCAGGCCGGGCGACCGCCGGCGGCGGTGACCGCGACCGCCTCCCGCAGCACCGAGCGCAGCGCACGCGGCCCGAGCACCACCCGTTCCGCGGCCACCTCCGGCCCGCCCCGCGAGCCACTGCCCGAGCCGCCGTCCTCGGTGCGGCCCAGCCACTCGCGCAGCGCGTCCGCCACCGCCCTGGCCACCGGCGCGCAGGCCAGTCCGTGCACCTCGCTGGCCACCAGCTCACGGGCGGTGCGCTGGATCCGCACCTCGCCCGCGTCCCGCAGGCGGCGCTGTCGGGGCACCAGCACCTGCACCCCGGTGACGGCGGGCAGCCGCGGCACCGCGCTGAAGCCGTAGAGCGCGAGAGCGGCCGCTCCGGTGATCAGCGCGCCCTCGCGGCTGCCCGCCTCGCGCCCGTTCTGCGCCGCGTAGAGCAGGGCCGCCCACATCCGCTGCTCGGGCGTCGGGGCCCCGGTCTGCAGCAGGTAGACCCGCGGCAGCAAACGTTGCCAGGGTCCGCCGCGCCGGCAGTGTTCGCTGACCACCCGGGAGGGAACTCCCCGTGCGCGCAGCTGACTTGCGGTGATCACGTTCTGCTGGCAGCGGGCCAGCTCTTCCAGCGAGGGAACCGGGGAGGGGATCTGGTAGCTCATGCGACAACCCTCCCCTGTCACCCGGTCGCCTCATCCATAACCTGACGCACCGTTACGGAACCGTCGTCAAACCGGGACAGCCCTGCACTAAAGTCGCCATACCCTCACTCAAACGGAGTAATCATAATCAATCGGCTTGCAGATTGCTTCAACAGATGCTTCATCAGGCGGTCGTCGTGCGCCATGACGAGCGCCATGACATCCGTCATGCGGGATGGATGACCCGATCCCCCTGGTCCGGATCTCGCCCCGCCCGGCACAATTGTGACCACCGGCAGGGCGGACCGCGCGAGGCCGGACGAACCGGGGGAGCCCACCATGCTGAAGGCCGCGATCAGGAACGTGTTCAGGACCGTCTCCCGGAGCACCGCCGAAGAACCCACCGCCGAGGCGGGAACAGCAGGGACGGGAGCGGAAGCGGTGACCGCGACCAAGCCCAAGGGGCTCGCCGCCGTCACCGAGCCGATCGACGAGCTGCGGCTGCCGGTCTGGTTCTTCGGCTTCGAGGCCGTCTTCGCCAGCGCCTTCGACCTGTTCAAGGCCTTCCCGGTGGTCCTGCCGTTCCTCGGCCTGCTGGTGGCGGTCAACATCGCCGTCTCGCTGACCATGATGCGCAAGCGCCTGCGGCTGGCCAAGGCGCTGTGGCGCGGCAAGGAGACCCGCAAGGTCGCCTTCGGCCTGCTGGCACTGCGGCTCGGCAGCCACTTCGTGCTCAACGCCGTCGGCGTCACGGTCACCTCCACCGGCGCCCACCTCGCCTACGCGGTGCTGATGGGCGCCATCACCGTCGGCCTGCTCGCCTTCACCCAGCGCACCGCGCTGCGGGCCCTGGAGAACTCCCGGGCGAACGCCACGACCGCCCTCGCGACCCCGGCGGCGACGGCGGCCCCCCTCGCGCTCTGAGCCTGCGCCCGGGGTCGACCGGGCCCCGGAGAGCCACTGTGATCCGGGCCACTGCCCCGGAGCGCTCCCCTCGGACGAAGCGGCCCGCGGGCATTGCCTACCATCGGGGCATGCCATATGACGAGACATCAGGTCTGAGCGCGGCGCAGCTGCGCCTGGGCCGGCTACCCGGATACGTCCGGCAGCCCGACCCCGCCCGCCGTGCCGGCGAGCGGGGTTCGACGTACAAGAAGGGCTGGGAGGTCCGCTTCACCGCGCGCAGCGAGGCGGAGATAGCGGAGATCCGCGAACTGCTCGTCGCGGCCGGGTTCGCGCCCGCCCGTCCGTTCTTCAAAGGTCAGCAACTGATCCAACCGGTGTACGGCATGGCCGTGGTGCGGACCTACCTGGAAGCCCGCGAACTGATCGCCTGACCACGGCCTCCGGCGCAGCACCCGCCACCCGAGCCACCGGCTCCACCCGAGCCGCCTCGCTCCACCGGCGCCCGTTGCTCCGCGGGTGCCGCGCTGCACCGCCTCGCACCCCGGATCTCGCACGTCGCACCTCGCACCCCGCACGTCGCACCTCGCACCACCAGCACGAGCTCTACCCAGCCGCCTCCGCGCGAGCCCGGGCGGCATCCACCTGGCCCAGGTGCTCCCTGGCCCACGCACAGACGGCATCCATCGGACCGAAGAGCGAGTGGCCCAGCGCGGTCAGCTCGTACTCCACGCGGGGCGGGTTCTCCTCGAACTCGGTCCGGGTCAGCAGCCCGTCCCGCTCCAGCGCGCGCAGCGACTGCGCCAGCACCTTGGCCGTGATCCCGCGCAGCGGCACCTTGAGTTCGGAGAACCGCCGCGGCCCGGCCTCCAGGCAGCGCAGGATCAGCCAGCTCCACTTGTCGCCGACCTTGAACGGCATCGGCCGGTCCAGGCACGCGGGGTGCCCCCGGCCGGACACCTGGGGCGACCCGAACAGGTCCGGTGGCAGCGGAGCCGGCGGCGCCGGTGCGAACGTCCCCCCGCTCATGCCTGGTCAGCGCCCGGACGCGGCGCCATGAACTCCAGCCGGTTGCCGAACTTGTCGAAAGCGTAGAACCGGTCGTAGCCAGGGAACTCGTCGTCCCACCGCACCGGATGCCCGTGCGCCTCCAGCCGCTCGGCCAGCGCGCGCAGCCCGTTCACCAGGATCCCGGGGTGCGCCTTGCGGGCCGGTGCGAAGTCCTGCTCGACCCCGAGGTGCACCTCGAGCCCGCCGCCGCGGAACCAGCAGCCACCCCGGGCCGCGAGAGCCGGCGGCTTGACCAGTTCGGTCATGCCCAGCGCCTCGCCCCAGAACTCACGGCAGAGCGCCTCACCGCCCTCGGGGATGGCGAGTTGGACGTGGTGCAGGCCGGCGAAAAAGTCATTGGCTACGGTCATACGGTGACACTACCTGCGGGTATATGGATTGTCAGGAGCTCTAGAATCCAAGATCACCGAGGCAAAGCGGGTCACCGAGCCGGAGGACGGACGCACACATGGCACTCGAACCGGGCCGGATCCTGGACTGGCACTTCTCGTTCGGCGGGCAGTTGATCAGCGTCTGCCCGGTCCGCGTGGTCGTCGACACCCCCGAGGCGCTGGTCCTCTGGCTGGCCGCCCGCACCCCGTGCTGGGAGGCCCGCCTCCCCGGCGGCCGCCACATCCGGGACCTCGATCCGGCCGAACGCCCGCCCGGCGGATACCCCTTGGCCCCCGACCTGTCCCGCCCCGGCCCCGCCCTGATCCACCAACCGCACGGCGCCGGACACGCCGTCTGGTGGGTCTTCGACCACAAGCGCCGTTTCAAGCGCTGGTACGTGAACCTGGAGGAGCGCACCAGACAGGACCACCGGATCCTGGTCACCGACCTGGAACTCGACCTGGTGGTGGCCGCCGACCGCAGCTGGCAGTGGAAGGACGAGGAGTCGTTCCGCCGGAAGACCGGCCTGCCCGGCTATTGGACCGCCCAACAGGCCGCCACGGCACGGGCCGAGGGGGAAAGAGTGGCCGCCCTGGTGGAGGCCGCGGCGTTCCCGTTCGACGGCACCTGGTGCGACTACACGCCGCCCGCCGACTGGACGCTGCCGCCCCTCCCCGCCCCACCCGTGGGCGCGCTGCTCACGGACGCGCTGCTCACGGACGGAGTGACGAGCCCTGCTCCCCCTGCCGCCGGGCGCTCCCAGGCGTGGCCGCCACGCTGGTGGCCCGCCCCGCGCCCTGGCCGCGAGCGCCGCCGCTGAGGAACGGCGCGGGACTTCGGGCGCGCGCACCACGGGACGGAGCGGTCGGGGGCAGCCTCAGGCCCGGGGGTCCCGGGGGTGCTCGGGGTACTGGGGGTGGTCAGGGTACTGGGGACGGTCGGGGTACTGGGGAGGCTGGGGGTGCTGGTACTGCTGAGGCTGGTACGGGTGCTGAGGCGGGTAGGACTGCTGGGGCGGGAGCGGGTAGGCGGCCGGAGCCGGCTCGGGTCGGCGGCCCGCACGGCGGAGCAGGAAGACCACCCCGAGCACGACCAGCACGAGCACCCCGCCGCCCGCACCGTACAACCAGCCGGGCGTCCCACCACCGCTCCCCCCGCCGGCCGCCTGGGGTACCACCACCGGAGAAGACGTGTCCGGCGCACCCTGCGACTCGACCCGGCTGAGCAGCGGGTTGTCCTTCGGCCCGTTGTCCACAGCCGGATTGGGCGCCAGGGACTTCGAGGGCGAGGCGATCCCGTAGCCGTAGTGGTCGTTGGGTACCTTGCTGTGGTCCGGCGGCGCCGCAGCGCTGGTGATCATGCGTCGGATCACCTGGCCGGCTGAAAGGGCTGGGTACTTGGACCGGACGAGGGCCGCGATGGCGGAGACGTAGGCGGTGGCGTCGGAGGTGCCGGTGGCGTAGCGGTAGTCAGTGGTCGACTTGTTGCCCGCACTGTAGATGCCGACACCAGGTGCGGCGAGGGTCAGCTCGGGCCCGTAGTTGGAGTGGTCCCAGATGTTGCCCTGCCGATCGATCGCCCCCACCGCGACCACACCGGGGAAAGCTGCGGGGTAGGAGACAACGGAGCCGAGGTTTCCAGCTCCAGCGACCATGACTACATCGTGCGCCACCGCGTAGGCCACTGCGGCTCGATCATCCGGGCTGGTTCGCATTGAGCCCGCGAAGGACATATTGATTACCTTCGCGCCATGATCGACTGCATAGCGAAGTGCATCTGGAAACCGGAAGTCTGGGCCGGCCTGAACATCCCCAACACTCTCAAGGCTGACCCGCACCGGGAGAACTTTGGCCTTCGGCGCTAGCCCCATCACACCAGCCTGATCTCCGTGCCCATGGCCTGCGATCAGACTGGCCATTCCAGTGCCGTGACCGTCATTGTCTACTCGGCCGTCTGTCTGGTCTCCCGAGAAGTCAGCACCCGGCAAGATCTGACCGATCAGATCCTGCTGATCAGGATCAACTCCGGTGTCAATCACTGCAACCGTCACACCATCGCCCTGGCTGATCGGCCACACGTCGCTCGTCGCCTTGTACGCCTGCAACGCCCACTGCTGATCGCGAATGTTGTCCGCGAAGGCCGGCCCTGCGGCCAGACCCCACACCAACGCCCCCGCGGCGAGGACGGCCATCCCCCGCACCGGCCGACTGCTCGCCACTACCGGTCACCCCATTCCTCAGAACTGTCACCCCGGACGGTGACTCATTCCACCACGTCAGGGTTGACGGACTCATCCGCCATCCAGGTCTCCTCGTCTTCCACCAGATAGTCGGCGCGCTTGCCCGCCTTCCGCTTCTTGCGTCGAGCCTCCTGCGTCTCACCTGGCAGGAACCCGGGCCCGCGCTCCGCCTCTTCCGCGCCCGACTCGGCCGGCACCCGGCCGCGTGCACCCAGGCCGGTGCCTCCCTCGGTGAACGCCTGACGAGGCCCACCGGCCGCGCGACCTGGCGCCGACTCACCTTCGCCGATCACGCCATCGCCGACCGATCGCGCCGCGCCACCACGGACATAGCCACCCGACCGAGAGCCGACCGACGTACCGTCACCGGCGCCCTCGCCCAGCGGGCCGCCACGGGCGAAGCCTGCGGCACGACCGGTGACGGACCGCTCCGCGCCTTCGCCGCCGGTGAAAACGGGCTCGCCAGTACCCAGGCCGGCCCCGCGGGCGGGCTCCGCCTCTCCGGCAGAGCTCCGGGCGTCCATCGCGAAGGGCCGTCCAACAGTGCTGCCGAAGCCCAATGGCAACGAGCCGCCGCTGGCCGGGCTGCCACCGACCGCGCCTCCGGGGACACCCATGCCACCCGCCACCGGCGGCCTCGAGCTCATGACGCCGATGCCGTCCAGCCCGGTGCCGCTGCCCAGGTTGTGCGATGGGGCAGGGGGAACCGGAGCGGTCGACGAACCCAGGGCCGGGCGCACTTCGTGCGCACCCACCGGTGTGTCCGCTCCGACTGCGACAGACCTCGGCGGCCTGGGCGTCGGGTTCGCGACGCCGCCCCGGATGCCGGAATCGGTGGGTGTGGCCAGTGTGACGGCCTGCGTACGCGGAGCCGCCACTGCTGGGGCACTGGGACTGTCCGTCACCCGCGCAACCACCTGCGCGTTTGCGGGTGCGGTCACATAGCCGCCGACAGCGCCCAGACCGGAACCCATGACGAACGCGGCCAGCGCCGCTGACGGGCTTGGGTCAGGAGGTTGAACGTCCGGATCATCAATGTTGTTGATTGGCGGCGGCTTCAGCACCGGTGTCGCCGTCCGGTACTTGTTCGCCAAGGTCTGCATCACCGCGACAGCCTCGGCCTTCTTCTGGTCCTTGACAGGCACCTGAGTGCTGTCGTCGTCGATCCCCACCGCGTTCTGCGCCGTGTCGGAGATCGCGTTGCCGACCTGGGACCAGAAGCCGGGCTCCTCGGGCATGTCGTGCTTGGCCTGGTCGATCGCCTCGGACATCATCTGCAGCGTGTTTGCCGCGTCGTTGGCGTACGCCGCCGTGTTGTTGACGCTGTTGGCCAGCTTGGTCATCTTGCCGTAGAAGGCGTCGCTGCTGGTGCCCTGCCAGCCGTCGGTCGCGGTGCCGGACGCCTTGTCCAGCGCGGTGCGGATCTGCTTCAGGGTGTCCGCGGCCCGGCGCCAGGGGTCACTGGCCGACATCACGTCGCCGGAGTTCAGGGCCTGGACCATCTTCCGCAGGGCGGAGTGGCTGTACGTGTTGAAGTCGGTGATGTCCGAAGTCATGATCACTCACCTCCTGTCACGTGAACGGTTGTCCTCACCATGTGGGTTGCTCCACCACGCGGCCGGTCGTCCCGTCGTCCTCCGGCGTTGTCGCGCTTCCGGGCCGGGCGGAGTTCCCGTTCGCCGATCCGTCGGGCGCGCCGCCCCCCGGGACCACTGCGCCAGGCACCACAGGTGCCCCGCCCGACGGGGTCCCCTCACCCGGCGCTCCGTCAACGGGTGCTCCCCCAACCGGCACTCCCCCAACCGGCAAGCCGCTCGCGGGCACCTCCGCCGCCTGGTCCACCGGCTGCCCCGTCACCGGTGTGCCCTGCCGACCCGCCTTCCGCCCGCCGGACGTGGCTGCCTTCCGGCCCACCGCGGCACCGGTGGCCGCACCCGCGGCGGCAGCACCGTAGGTCGCGGCCGGGGAGGAGGTGGCGAGCGTGCCGACCGACCAGCCGTCCGAGGAGACCCGGAGACTGCGTGCGGTGTCGTGCTCCTGCTCCTCGTAGTTGGTGGCGGTCAGGTCGGCCTTGCTCTGGGCGTCGTCGATCGCCTCCTGCAGTGCGGTCAGCACATCGCGCAGGCCGTCGCGCATCAAGTCGTACTGGTCGTGCAAGGCCTTCGCCTCGGCGAACTGGCCGAACGAACCGCTGCCCACGCCGGTCCTGGCATGGGTCGTGGGTCCGTCCGCGCTCTGCTGGAACTCCGCCAGCAGGCCGCGTACCTGGCCGGCGAAAGCTCGCAGGCTGTCCACCTCGACCTGATAGCCCGACCCGGCCCCTGCCCCCGCACCGCTGCTGCCCTTGTCGGCCACGGTTCGCGCCTCCCCGTCGTGTTCCCGTCAGCCCTGACCGGGCCCAGCCTCCCAAGTATTCAACTCAACGCCAACCCCCCGTGTCCAACAGCTGCCTCCCTGTCAGGAGGCCGCCAGGGTACGGCGGCAGAGCGAGTCCGCCTGCCTGGTGGTCTCCGGCAGCCGGTAGCGCGGCGTGAGGGCAAGGACACAGGCGACCGCCTCGGACAGCCCGATCCGGTGACCCACCGACACGAAGACCGGCTTCACCCCTACGCGGGTTCGCACCGCACGGCCGACCTCCTCACCGGTCTCCTGGTCGAGCAGCGGGGTCCAGCGGCCGCGCTCGGCGGCCGGGTCCTGGTGGGTGAAGGTGAACGGGGTCTTGGCGACACCCAGCGTGCGCAGGCCGGTCAACACGCCGAGGTGGCTAGCCAGTCCCAGACGGCGCGGGTGGGCCAGGCCGTAGCCGTCGCAGACCACCAGGTCGGGCCGCTGCCGCAGGCCGGCCAGGGCGTCGACCACGGCGGGGAGTTCCCGGAAGGCCAGCAGGCCGGGCAGGTAGGGGAAGGCGACCGGACCCACGGCGGTGGCCTGCTCGACCACCTCCAGGGTGGCGAGGTCGAGCAGCACGGCCGCGGCGGCCACGGTGTTCCGCTCGTCGTCGTACGCCACGTCGACGCCCGCCACGAGCGACCCCGGGGCGGGGGCGGCCCCGTGCGGCTCGACCAGCGGGCGCAGCCGCCGCTGCTCGGCGAGCGCCGCCTCCTCGGTCCGAGGCCAACCCGCCAGGTCGACGGGCGCCAGGCCGCCCGTCACGCCCCTCACACGCGTCACGCCCCTCGCGTCCATCGCGCTCTCGGACACGCTCACTCACTCCCCCGGGCCGGTACCGACATCGCGGACCACGCTACCGACCCCGCCCGCCCGACCCGCACTGGCCGCCCCAACAGCACCAACAGCACCAACAGCACCAGCACTCCGTGCCCCGCCCAGCGCGTCGGGCCTCAGCGCGTGGTGACCGCCACCGTCTTCGCCGCCTTGTCGTGCAGGCACTGGCGGTAGGGCTTGTCGAAGACGCCGAACATGCCGTTGACCACCCACCAGAGCCCGCAGCAGAGCACCGCGGGGAGCGTGTAGACAGCGGCGCGGGTCCAGGCGGCGGAGGTGGTGGGGCTGCTGCCGTCCGCCAGCATCGCGACCCGGACGTTCATCACCTTCTTGCCGAGGGTCTGGCCGTCGCGCGAGAACATCACGCCCTCGTAGACCAGGTAGAGGGCGTAGAACACCCAGACACCGTCGGTCCAGCCGTCCCGGTTGGAGAAGCCGGTGAAGGGCAGCACCACCACGAACGCGACCACCTGGATGAGCAGGTAGTCGATCACCCGGGCCAGGATGCGGTGCGGCCAACTGCCGATGGGCGGCATCCCGGGGACGGGGCCGACACCGCCGTACGGCGACCCGCTCGGCGCACCACCGTACGGGTTACCCCCGTACGGACTGCCGTCGTACGGGCTCCCACCCCCTTGGCCACCTCCATGGCCGCCGCCTTGACCGGCCCCTTGACCGGCCCCTTGACCGCCGCTCTGGCCGCCGCTCTGGCCGCCGCCGAACGGGGCACCGCTGTACGGCCCGGCGCCGTACGTGTTGGTGCCGTACGGGGAGTCGGCCGGCGGCGGGGTGCCCTGGGGCGGCTGGTCCGACTGCGGCGGCTGCTTGTCGAAGGAGGGCTTGCCGCCCCCTTCCGGCTCAGGGTTCGAGGGGTCGTAGCTGCTCATACGAAGAGTAGATCACTACAAATCGTATCTTCTGCGACTATTTGAGCCGTTTTGCTGACGCTCCGCCGGAAACGCTCCTCAGGCCTTGACGACCCTGGTGCGCGCCGCCCGGTCCGGCCAGCCGAGCCGCCGTTGACGGTCGGCCAGCGGCACGAGCGGTCCCAGCACCGTCAGCACCGTCAGCTGGCCGACCAGCCAACGGACCAACGCGCGCCCGAACCCGAGCGGACGAACACCGCGCCCCGGCGCCGCCTCCGCGCCGGCCACCACCCGGACCCCGGCCAGTCGCTTGCCGAGGGTGCGGCCGGTCCGGGCGGTGGGGAGCACCTCGTAGGCGAAGCCGACCAGCAGCAGCACGCCGAGCAGCAGGGCGGCCCGCCCCAGCACGGTTCCGTCGATCAACCAGACCTGGACCTCACGGCCCGTCACGTGGCTGGCGGACCGGGCCTGGTCGAGCTTCTGCTGCAGGTACGCCGTCGTACTCGTGACGAGGGGTACGGCGACCGCGGCGACCACGGCCCCGACCGCCACCAGGTCCACCAGCCGGGCTGCCAGGCGCCGCCCGAGCCCGGCGGTCACCAGCGGGGTGGGGGCCGCCGGACGCGCCACGCGGGCGGGGGTACGAGCGGGCGACCGCACAGCCGTGGGCGCCCCGGTCGGCGACGCGGAAGTCGACCCACCCGACTTCCGCGGCCGCACAGCAGGAAGTGGCGCGCCACTCGGCACCGGAAGCCGCCCGGAGCCGGACAGCACGGGTGCCTGTGCGGGCGCCTGCACGGGCCTGGAGGCCACCGCGTGCACCGGCACCGGCACCTGTACCTGCACCGGCACCGGCGCCTGCACCGGAGTGGGCGCGAGCGCGCCTGACGGCGGCGCAGGGACGGCGGTGGGCTCCACCGCCGCCACCCACGCGGCCTCCGGCGCGTCTACGGCGCCCGCGGCCTCCGCCACCTCCCCGGGTGCCCCCCAGGACACCCAGCGCGCCACCTCCCCGGTCTCCAGCAGTCCGCGCTGCTCCTGTGGGTCCACCTGCCAGCGGCCGGGTGCGGTCGACTCCTCGGGCGCCATCATGAAGACGGCCCCTGCCGACGTCTGGTCCAGGAAGACCGGTCCGGTCTCCACCAGCGGCGACGGCTCCGGCTCCAACCGCTCCCGTCCTACCGGCTCGAACGCCCCCGACTCGAGCACCGACGCCTGCGGCCCCATCGGCCCCATCGGCCCCATCGGTCTCGCCGGAACGGACGGCGGCGGGATGTAGCGCGCGTTGGGCCGCACGGCGGGGCGGCCCGCGAACGCCGGCGCCACCAGCACCTCGCCGTCGGCGGGAGCGGGACGGCTGGTCCCGGGCACCCAGGTGCCGCCGTTCCAGTAGCGGACGAAGCCCGGCACCGACGGGTCCGGGTAGTAACCGGGCGCGGGGGCCCCGGCGGTGTCCGTGCTGGCGACCAACGGCTGGTCCGACATGCAGATCTACTCCCCTGTGGGCCTCCGGCGGGGCGCACGCCACGTCGCCGGGCAGTCACAAAGGGTAGTACTTCCACGCCGATCGCGGCGGAACCTGTGGATAACCGGGACAGCCAGGTGACCGACCCGCTTTGCTGGGTGCCGTGGCCTGCCCGCGCGCCGCCCGCCGCGAGCTGCTCGCGCGACCCCGCGCGCACGTGCCTCCGTGCGCTCCTCGCACCGCCGCGCGCCGCCGCCGGGAACCGCCACTGCCCGCGATCCAGCGCGGCTCAGCACGGTCCGGTGCGGCCCGGTGTGGCCGGTGCGGCCCCGCTGAAAGAAAGCTGGCCGAACCCGTGTAAGAACCGCGCGGCCGCGCGCTCTCTTCGGGTGTCCGGGCCCGGCAGGGGCCCGGCGCGACCGAGAGGATCAGCGGCATGAACAGCGGCCCGAGCGTGGTGGAGCACGAGCTGGAGCTCAACCTGGTGCTCTCCCCCGAGCGCAGCGTCCCCGTCCCGGCCCGCCTGTCGTACGGCAGCCACGACCCCTATGCGGTGCACATCACCTTCCACCTCGACACCGGCACGCCGGTGACCTGGGTGTTCGCCCGCGAGCTGCTGGTGGAGGGGACCTTCCGACCCTGCGGGCAGGGGGACGTACGGATCTGGCCGACCCGGGCCGGGCGGCAGAGCGTGCTCTGCCTCGCGCTCACCTCACCGGGCGGCGACGCGCTGCTGGAGGCCCCGCTCGCCACGGTGGCCGCCTGGCTGGAGCGGTCGCACCGGCTGGTGCCGCCGGGCAGCGAGCTGAGCGTGCTCGACCTGGACGGCTCGCTCGCCGAGCTGCTGGCCTGACCGCGTGCGCAGCGAGCGGCATCGGGCGGGAGGGCTGGCCGGTCAGCGCGCCGCGGGGGCGCGCTGACCCGCCGGCGCACCGGCTTCGGCCGGATCTGCCGCACCCACACCCACACCCGCACCCGCACCCGCACCCGCACCCGCACCCGCACCCGCACCCGCACCCGCCGGACGCTGCCCGGGCAGGCCCAGCGGCACCAGCGGCTGCCCCGCCGCACGCCGCCGGGAGCGCACCCGCACGGCCGCCACCAGCAGGAAGCAGAGCCCGATCCAGGGGTACATCCCGGCTGGCAACTGCTTGAACACGTTCATCTGCAGGTTGGTGATGCCCTTGTGCGGCACCAGCCACATCGAGAAGGAGCAGAACCCCGCCGCCGTCATCCAGAAGACCACCCGCCAGCGCCGCCGCCGCACGGCCGCAGGCCGGGACCGCTCGTGGTCGGCCTCGGCGGCCAGCAGCACCAGGATCGGCACGCACCAGATCCAGTGGTGGGTCCAGCTGATCGGCGAGATCAGCAGCGCGGTGACCGCGGCGCAGCAGACGCCCCAGGCCTCGGCACGCGGCAGCCAGCGGTCGCTGCGGTAGGCCCAGACCGCGATCGCCAGACCCGCGACCGCGACCAGCGCCGCCGCCGCGGTGGCGGGCAGACCGGGGTCGGCGTGGTGCAGGAAGCGCGCGGCGACCCCGCGCAGTGACTGGTTGTCGACGATCTCGGTCTTGCCGACCCGGGAGGAGTCGTAGAGGTACTTGGTCCAGAAGCCCCAGGTGGCGTCCGGCAGCACGGCCGCACCGAGCAGGAAGGTGCCCAGGAAGGTGAGGCCGGCCACGAAGGCGGCGCGCACCCGCCCGGTGAGCAGCAGGTAGACCGCGAAGAGCCCGGGGGTGAGCTTCATCCCGGCGGCGATGCCGATGCCGACGCCCTTCCACTTGCGGTGGTCGGGCGTGGTCAGGTCCCAGAGCACCAGGCAGATCAGCGCCAGGTTGATCTGGCCGTACCGCAGCGTGGTGAAGACCGGCTCCAGCCACACCCCGAGCCCGATGACCAGCACCACCCCGACCGGCCGCAGCTCCCGCTTGGGCCAGCCGGCCAGCCGGAACGACAGCAGCGCCGCCAGCCCGAGCAGTGCCAGGTTCCCGGCCGTCACCGCCACCCGCAGGAGCGGCACCGGCAGGAAGGCGGTCGGCGCGAAGAGCATCGCCGCGAACGGCGGGTAGGTGGCGGGCAGGTTCCACTTGGTGACCCGGATCGCGTACAGGTCGTGCCCGTGCGCGACGGCGGCGCCCTCGGCCCGGTAGACGATCATGTCGACCATCGAGGTCCCGATGAAGTGGCGGACCACGGCATAGGCGAGCAACGAGACGAACGCCGTGATCGCGGCCTTCCGCATCCGCTCCCGCGGCGCCTCGCGCACGGCGCGTATCGGCTCCTGCGCCCAACGCCGCCAGGCGGGAGCGTCGGATGGAACAGCCCCGGGCCCGGCCTTCGCCGCCCGCTGGTCCTGCTGCACCGCTGTCACTACCCGCTCCATCCCGCCGGTCGGTCGACCAGCCATCGACAATAACGGACGGCGGGCGCCGGGCGGCGGTTCAGCAAGGGCCCGCTGGTCAGCAAGCGCCTACTGGCCACCGGGGTGCAGCACCGTCACGAACGGATCCGCCCCGGCGGCCGGCCGCACCGACCCGGCGCCGGTCAGCGCGAGAGCCGTGGCGGAGTCGATGGCGCTGTAGTTCTGCGCGGTGGTGACCAGGTTCTGGCCCTGGCTGTCCAGCTGCCCGGAGAGGGTGGTCAGCAGGGTCTGCCAGGCCGCGGTGCAGTCGTGCAACGCCTGGCCGCTCTCCCACCCGGCCAGGCCCGCGACACCGGTGTCCGACGCCGGCCCGATGCCCTTGGTCTCGTCCGGGATCCGCCCGGCCACCGCCTGCGCGTTCTGACCGGCCGCCCGCAGTGTGTCGGGGTGCACGGCGAAGCCGGAGCCGGAGCTACCGCCACCGGCCGGGTTCGAGGTCATGGGGAGCTCCGTTCAGTGGGACCAGTAGGGGTCGTCCGACAGCACCTTCGCGCTGGTGCCGGGTGCCGGGCCGGGGAGCTTGTAGTCACGGGTGGGCTGGTAGCGGACCTTCACCGCCCGCACGGTGAACCAGACCTTGGCGGTCCGGCCCGGCGTGGTCTCGGCCGAGTAGAGATCCAGGAAGCAGTCATCGAACGTCGCCGCGCTGAGCGAGCCGGGAAAGACCGGGGCCTCACCCATGGGGCCGTCGCGCTCCACCGGGCCCTGGACAGTGGCGTGCCAGGCGCTCTCGACCTGGTCGAGCAGGGTAGGGAGCTTTGCCAGCGAGACCTCGGTACAGAGGGAGACGATGCTCTCGAGATCGGACAGCGTGCTCGGCTCACGGTCCCAGTGCGCAGGGTACTGGTCGGACTCGTACCTGAACCCGCAGTACGTCGGGCTCGGTGTGATGGCCGCCATGGTCGTTCTGACCAGGTCGTCCAGCCTCGAACGCGCCTGGTCCGACGTCAGTAGCGGCCGGTCGCGGAGCGCCACCATCGGCCCGTAGCCGTTGTCGAACAGCCAGCCCACCGTCCCCGCCATCAGCATCACGACCGCCACCGCGATGGCGCACCCTCCCCGCACACTCACCGGTCAGCCTCCCGCCGCACATGGCTGTAATCGCCGGTGACGATGCTGCCGACGTTGTTCAGCGACGGCCCGCCGTTGTTCGGGGTCAGGTACTTGAGGTGGGCGGAGATCGGGTCGGTGCAGGTCCAGTCACTGACCGCGAAGCGCTGTGCCCCGAACGCGGCACTGGCCGGGTCCGTGCCATACCAGAGTCCGTTCGGATCGGTCTGGTGCGCCCATTGAGAGCCCAGCAGCGGTCCGCCGAGCGCGCCGAGCGCGGTGTCCTCCCTGGACGGGAGGTGGGTCACCGGATCGTTCTCGGCGGCGCCCACCCAGACATGGCCCGGCATACCCAGCTGCTTGGCACTGTTCACCCCGGCCCCGGGGCTGCCGATCAGGACGACGTCGTCCGGCGCGCTGTACGGACTCCCCTGCTGTGTGGACATCCTGGTCGCTTCGCCGACCAGCAGTGAGCCGTAGCTGTGCCCGATTGACGTGATGTGCGGCGCGCCGTCATTGGTGGCCCGCAGGCCGGTCAGGAACTTGGCATAGGCCGGGGCGCCCGCCTGGGCGCGGCCCGACGAGGCTGCCGACAGGTTGCTGTCCGGTGGTGCGTCGTAGCCGAGCCAGACGACGGAGGCCACCGACCGCCCCGCAGGCTCCTTGGCCTGCGCCGAACGCCAGGTGTTCAAGGCGTTCTCGGCTTCATTGGAGCCGTCGATCACGCCATGGGCCGCCCCGAGGGACGCAGGGTCGGAGGTCATGCCGGGGACGTAGGCCGAGATGTCGGTGGCCGTGTCGGGGTCGCCGAAGGAGATGATGGCGCGGCCCTGACCCTCGGTACCGATACCGAGCAGGTAGTCCTGAGGGCGGCCGTCACCGGCATACTGGGCGTCCTCATTGAGACGGCCCTGAATTGGCTGGAGCTTCTTCAGGGTGTCCTCGTCCTCCTTGCTGAGGGGGCCTAGTGCTTCCTTGTCGGTCAGGCTCTTCAGCGTCTGTGCCAGGTACGCCCGGTTCACCTCGTCCCGCACCTGCGCCGGGATCCCGTCCTGGTTCCCCAGCAGCTCCGGATGGTCCGCGATGAACCACTGCTGCTCATCCGGCGTCAGCCCCTTCCACCACGTGTTCCACTGCGCCGGGCCGGCACCCGCACCCGGCACACCGTCGAGGTACGTGGGAGTGGCGAGCTCGAAGTCGGACTGGTACCGGTCGACGCTCGCGGTCTGCAGGTCGAGCCCGTTACCGCTGGTGGCGCGTTCCGCGAAGGCCTTCAGGGTCGCGGCGAGCGCCTGGTCCGCCGACGTGGCCTCGGCCAGCGCGCCCGAGATCCGGGTGCTGATCCCGTTGGCGGCCGACTGCTGCTGGGCCTGCCAGTTGACCTGGTTGTCGTGTCGCTGCGCAGCCGGCGGAGGTGCCCAGCTGACGGCGCCGCACTCGTTCACCGAGAACCCCTGGGCCTGCGCGTCGGCCAGGGCCTGCAGCAGCTTGGAGCGCGCAAGCTGGAACGCGTCGGCGCTGTCCCGCAACTGACCGTTGATCGTGCCGAGTTCCAGTCCTGCGGCCTGCAGCTTGTCGTCGGTCGCGGCCAGCGAGGCCTGCGCGCTGTCGGCGGCCTGGCCGCTCCAGCCAGCACTTTGCACCGCCTGGACGGTGCCCCGCTGCCAGTCGGCGACGTGATCGCCGAAGGCGTCACCAAGCTTCCCGTACGCGTCCGCCACCCCGTACAGCCCCGCCGGCTTAGCGTCCCGCAGGCTCGCCAAATCCATCCCAGCCCCCCATGCCGCTGACTCCGAGTCACGCTCCCCAACGAACTCGTGAGCACCCTAACGCCATCGCGTCACAAAAAGCAGCCGCCCGGTCACTCCTCGCGTGGAGTGACCGGGCGGCCGGCGTCAGTTCAGCCGAGTGGGCCTCAGCCCGCGTACGCCCCCAGCGCCTTGCTGAAGTCCAGCGGCTGCTGCGCCACGCTGCTGCAGGTGGCGTCGGCGTAGCCCTTCGCGCCGCCGGAGCAGGCCTGGTCGCGGGTGGCGGACCACATGGCCAGCCAGGCCAGGTGCTTGCTGCTCGCGAAGGCGGCCAGTTGCTGGGCGTCGGCCACCGTGAAGACCTCGGTGGAGACGTCGTTGACGCCGATCATCGGGGTGACCGCGACCTTGGCCCAGGCGGCGGAGTCACTCAGGTTGAGGATGCTCTTGACCTGGGCCTGGGTGGCGGTGGCGGCGTCGATCGCGTACTTGCCCATCTGGCCGCTCGGGTTGGGGGCCACGCCGTCGCCGAAGTCCATCGCCATGATGTTGACCGCGCCGATCCGCACGCCGCTGCTCTGGGCACCGGTGACCAGGTTGATGCCGTCCTGGGTCAGGCCGGTGGGCAGTGCGGGGAGGGTGAAGGAGACGTCCAGGCTCTTGCCCTTGGCGGCCGCGGCCTGCTGCAGCTGGGCGATCGCCTGGTCGCGGCGGGTGTTGGCGGCGGCGTCGGTGAGCGCGCCGCCCTCGACGTCAAAGTCGATCTTGGTGAGGCCGTAGGCGTCGACGGCCTGCTGGTAGGCGGCGGCCAGGTCGCTCGCCGATGAGCAGGCGCTTGCCAGCTCAGTGCCGTTGGCGCCGCCGAACGAGACCCGCACGTCGCCGCCGATCGCCCGCAGCGCCCCGATCTGCGCGGCCACCGGGTCCGCGGCGAGGTCGCTGACGCCGCCCCACTTGGGCACGCAGCCCCCGCCCGACACGATGAAGGCGAGGGTGAAGTTCTTCACGCCGCTCGCCTTGGCGTTGGCCACCAGGTCGTAGGGCGGGTAGAGCGAGGTGTCGACGTACGGGGCGAAGCCCGCGCCGCCGCCCGCCGGGGCGCCGGTGGGCGGGGCGGTCGGGGTGGACGTCGGGGTGGGCACGGGGGTCGGCGACTGGGTGGCGGGCCGCGTCGGGCCGGACGTGGGCGTCGGCTTGGCGCTGGTGGCGGGCGCGGTGGGCCGCGCGCTGGTCGCGGGCGCGGTGGGCGACGCCGACCCGGGCGACGACGGCGACGTGCTGCTCGGCGCCGCCGTGGGCGCCCCGCTCGGTGCCGCGCTCGGCGCGCCGCTCGGCGTGCTGGTCGGGCGCCCGGACGGGACCGGCGTGGGCCCCTGGCCCACCTTGCACGAGGCGTTGTTGATCAGGCAGTTGCCCGGCTCGGCCTGGGCCGCGCCCGCGCCCTCGACCACGAAGCCCACGTCGACGCTCTGCCCGGGCGCCAGGTGCCCGCTCCACGCCTGCGGCTTGACCGTGACGTGCTGTCCTGCGGCGCTGAAGCTCGCGTTCCACAGCGAGTCGATCTTCGCGCCGGCCGGCAGGTCGAAGCTGAGCGTCCAGTCGTCGATCGCGGCGCTCTCCGTGTTGCTGACCAGGTACTGGCCGGTGTAGCCGGCGTCCCAGACGCTGGTGCGGCTGTAGACCGCGCCGAGCGAGGCCGCGCTGGCGCTGGAGGCCATGACCGCCACACCGCCGGCCACCACGGCCGCGGCCAGCACGCTCGCCCCGATCACGGTGCCCTTGCGGCCGCGGCGCCGGTGGGCGGCGCGGCGGGTGGTCTGGTTCGTCATGGGGCTCCTCAACTGCCGGACGGAGGACGGGTGCCGGAAGCCCTCACCTCCGGCGCCGCCGACGCTAGCGTCCCGACCGGGCCCGAAACGGCCTGCTCAGGCACGGGTAGCCGTCCCTTAGGGAGCCGTTAAGAAACTCCCCGCCCGCGCTCGCGCAGCGCCCACCCGCCCCGCCGGGCCCGGCGGGGCCGCCGCGGCGGCGCCTCGCCGCCCGAGCCGCCCGCGCCCAACCGGAGCCGGATCTCCGCGCCGCCCAGCACCGCCGAGCGGCCCAGTGCCAGATCCCCGCCGGTCGCCTCGGCCAGCTTGCGGACGATGTCCAGGCCCAGCCCGGTGGACCCCTCGCCGCCGTGTCCCTCACCCCGGCGCAGCGCCGCTGACGGGTCGTCGAATCCAGCCCCCGCGTCGCCGACCAGCACGATCACGGCGCGCTCGGTGGCCAGCACGTCCACCGAGAAGGCGGTACCGACGGCGGTGTGCCGGAAGACGTTGCCGAGCAGCGCGTCCACGGCGGCGGCCAGGTCACCGGGCGGCACCGGGACCGGGGCGGGGCTGTCGGCGCCGTGCAACTGCCAGCGGCGGCCCTCGTCCTCGGCCAGCGCCGACCAGAAGCCGACCCGTTCGCGGAGCACCTCGGCGGCGTCGCAGCCCACCACGACCGCGGGTGGCTCACCCGGGGTGCGGCGGGCCGAGCGGATGATCTGGTCGACCTCGCGCTCCAGTTGGGCGACAGCGTGCCGGGTGGCGTCGGCCGCGTCCCCCTCACCCAGCGAGGCGGCGTTCAGGCGCAGCACTGTGAGCGGGGTGCGCAGCCGGTGCGAGAGGTCGGCGGCCAACTCACGCTCGGCGGCCAGCAGGTGCACCACCCGGTCCGCCATCGCGTTGAACGCGGCCGCGGCCTCGCGCAGTTCGGCGGGGCTGCCCTCGGCCTGCGGGCCCTCCACCGGGATCCGCACCGCGAGGTCGCCCGCGCCCAGTGTGCGGGCCGCGGCGGCCAGGCGGCGGGCCGCGGCGACCAGGCGGGCCCCGGTGCGGTCGGCCACCAGCACGGCGATCGCCACCAGACCCACGGCGACCAGCGAGAGCACCAGCCAGGCGGTGCCGACACCGCGGGTGAGGTCGGCGTCGGCGACGTAGACCTCCACCACGGCGACCTGGGCGGGGGCCACGGCGAACGGCTGCAGGCGGGCGTAGCCGCCGGGCACCTGGACGGTGACCACCCGGCCCTGGGCCGCGAGGCCGATCTCCGCCGGGGTGGCCCGGGCGGTGCCGATCACCTGGCCCTGCGCCGCCGGTCGACCGGCCCCCTGTCCCTGACCGCCCGCACCGCTTCCACCGCCCGCACCGCCCGCACCGTCGGCACCGCCCGCGCTGCCCGTACCGCCCGTACCACCAGGCCGGCCCGGTGTCGCCCCGGGCGCCGGCAGGTGGACCGCGATCCGCCCCTGGGCGCCCGCGTCGGTGCTGGCCAGCGCGCGGGCCAGGGCGCTCTGGTCGGTGGTGATCGCCAGCGCGGGGCCGAGGGCGGCGGACTGCCGGTCGGCGGCGGTGAAGGCCCGCTCCCGGGCGGTCTTCTGGACCACCAGGCCGAGCGGGATCAGGAAGGCGAGCGCGACCATCGTGGTCCCGGCCACCGCGGAGCGCACCAGCACCCAGCGCAGCGGCGGACCGGTCAGTCCCGACCTGTCGGACACGGACCGGCCACCACGCGCAGTCACGGCCGCCGCTCCGCGACCGCCTCGGCGGGCGCCTCCAGGCGCACCCCGACACCGCGCACGGTGTGCAGGTAGCGCGGCTCGGCGGCGGTCTCACCGAGCTTGCGGCGCAGCCACGACAGGTGCACGTCGATGGTCTGGTCCCCGCCGTAGGTCTGCCGCCAGACCTCGGCCAGGATCTCCCGGCGCGGCACCACCACGCCGGGCCGGGCCGCCAGGAAGGCCAGCAGGTCGAACTCACGGCGGGTCAGGTCCAGCGCCCGCCCGTCCAGCACCGCCTCGCGCCGCTGCGCGTCGATCGCCAGCCCGCCGACCCGCAGCACCGGGGAGACCGGGGCCAGGCCGCCGCCGAGCCGGCGCAGCACGGCGGCCATCCGGGCGGTGAGGTGCTCCCCGGAGAACGGCTTGACCAGGTAGTCGTCGGCGCCGTCGTTGAGCAGCCGGACGATCTCCGCCTCGTCGTCACGGGCGGTGGAGATGATCACGGGGACATTGGTCAGGCCGCGGATCATCTTGAGCGCCTCGCTGCCGTCCAGGTCGGGCAGGCCGAGGTCGAGGATGACCAGGTCGCAGCCGACCTGGGCGACCTCGCGCAGCGCCTCCAGCGCGGTGCCGACGCTGCGGACCGCGTGTCCGGACTCGGACAGGTGACGGATCAGGGCCGAACGGACGAACGGATCGTCCTCGACCACCAGGACTGTTGCCATGGGGCTGCACGCTAATGCATCTCATATTTTCGCAAGAACGTTGCTCAAGCCTGATCCCGGCCCGATCCCGCTCGCTCGCCACCCGATCGCTGGTCGATCGCTGGTCGATCGCCACCCGATCGCTGCCCGGTCCGGGCCCGATCACCGCAGGTGCCCGCTGGCCAGGCCCGTACCCGGGTACGGCAGGATGGCGGGCGATGCGAAGCGGACTGGTTCAGACGGGCGCCTGGGCGGCGGCCACCACGGCGGGGGTGGTGCTGTCCTGGCTGGGCGTGAGCAGCGTGCTCTCCGACTCCGCCTTCGAACCGCCGCGCGCGCTGCCGCTGCCGGCCTCCTCGGCCACCCTGCCCCTCGCCGTCCCGAGCAGCCCGCCCGACCCGTCGGCCGGCCCGGATCCCGCCGCCCGGCCGTCCGAGGCCGCGCCCACCCGGCCCACCGCGCCCACCGCGCCCACCCGGACGACGCCTGCCGCGCCGGCCACCCAGGCGACCCACCCGGCCACACCGGTGACCGCCTCCACGGCGCCCGCCGCACCGCCGCCCTCGGCCACGCCCGACGGCCAGGCGAGCACCGGCACGGTGCACAGCTACCTGGTCCCCGGTGGCCGGGTCGCGCTGGATCTGCAGCCGGACATCGCCGAGCTCGTCTCCGCCACCCCTGATCCGGGCTGGCTGATGCAGAGCTGGACCGGCGACGGGTGGATGCGGTTCGACTTCTCCCAGGGCAGCTCCACCAACTCGGTCTTCGTCACCTGGAACGGCCACGCCCCGGCCGTGCAGACCGTGGTCCGCTAGGAGCTGTCGGGCCGACCATGGCCGGCCGCAGGCCGACCGCGGCCCGCTCGCACAACGCGGCGCGGCCCCGGATCGGACGGGATCCGGGGCCGCGCCGCGCCGCGTCCGGCCGCTCGGCCGGTCCGCTCTGCACCACAGGTTGCCTACAGGTTGCCGCGGCGCTCCTGCTCGCGCTCGATCGCCTCGAAGAGCGCCTTGAAGTTGCCCTTGCCGAAGCCCATCGAGCCGTGCCGCTCGATCATCTCGAAGAAGACGGTCGGCTTGTCCTGCACCGGCTTGGTGAAGATCTGCAGCAGGTAGCCGTCCTCGTCGCGGTCGGCCAGGATCTTCAGCTCGCGCAGCTCCTCGAGCGGCACCCGGGTGTCGCCCACCCACTCGCCGAGGGTGTCGTAGTAGCTGTCCGGGGTGTCCAGGAACTCCACGCCCGCAGCCCGCATCTGCCGGACCGTGCGGACGATGTCGTTGGTGGCCAGCGCGATGTGCTGCACGCCGGGGCCGCCGTAGAACTCCAGGTACTCGTCGATCTGCGACTTCTTCTTGGCGATGGCCGGCTCGTTGAGCGGGAACTTCACCTTGCGGGTGCCGTCGGCGACCACCTTGGACATCAGCGCGGAGTACTCGGTGGCGATGTCGTCGCCCACGAACTCCTTCATGTTGGTGAAGCCCATGACCTGGTTGTAGAACTCGACCCACTCGTTCATCTTGCCGAGCTCGACGTTGCCCACGCAGTGGTCGATGGCCTGGAAGTTGCGCTTCTTGGGCGCCTCGACGATCGGCTCGCGGGCGACGTAGCCGGGCAGGTAGGGGCCGGCGTAGCCGGAGCGGTCGACCAGGGTGTGCCGGGTCTGGCCGTAGGTGGCGATGGCGGCCAGCACAACGGTGCCGTGCTCGTCGTTCAGCTCGTGCGGCTCGCTCAGCCCGGTGGCGCCGTGCTCGGTGGCGTAGGCGTAGGCGGCGTAGACGTCCGGCACCTCGATGGCCAGGTCGACCACGCCGTCGCCGTGCTCGGCCACGTGCTGGTCGAGGAACTTGCCGTGCTCGGTGGCGGCCTTCACCACGGAGGTGAGGACGAACCGCGCGCCGCCCGACTCCAGCACGTAGCTGGCGGTCTCCCGGTTGCCGGTCTCGGGGCCGCGGTAGGCCACGCAGCGCATCCCGAAGGCGGAGGAGTAGTAGTGCGCGGCCTGCTTGGCGTTGCCGACGGCGAACTCGACCGCGTCCATCCCCCGAACCGGGAAGGGGTCGGCCTGACCCGCGTGCGCGGGGACGGACTCAGCTGCGGTATCGGTCATGACGGCCTCCCTGTAGGGCGTTGGACCTCGACGCGCCCCGAGGGTGTGGGGGCGGGGAAACCCCGCGGTCCGGTGTGGGGGCCCTGCCCACGGGGTTGTGGTGGGAGCGTGGCCCCGATCACAGCATTAAGCAACTGTTCCCATTTGCCCTGGTCAAGCTGTGGCATTTGGCGGGACAATTCCGGCGTCCGCTGTACAGACTGCCCACCGCCGCGCGGTCCGTCCTCGAAGGTGCCACTGTGCTGAACTCCCCCATCGACACGCTGGACGGCAGGCTGATCGCCCTGCTGGCCGAGGAGCCCCGGATCGGGGTGCTGGAGTGCTCACGCCGCCTGCAGGTGGCACGCGGCACGGTGCAGGCGCGGCTGGACCGGCTGCGGGCCCGCGGGGTGGTCGGCGGCTTCGGGCCCGAGGTGGACCCGGCGGCGCTGGGCTACCCGGTGACGGCCTTCGCCACCCTGGAGATCTCCCAGGGGCAGGGCGCGGACGTCCGGGCCCACCTGGCCGGCGTGCCCGAGGTGCTGGAGCTGCACACCATCACCGGGCAGGGCGACATGCTCTGCCGGATCGTCGCCCGGTCCAACGCCGACCTGCAGCGGGTGATCGACCGGGTGGTGGGCTTCGACGGCATCGTCCGGGCCTCCACCGCCATCGCCCTGGAGAACCCGGTGCCCTACCGGGTGCTGCCGCTGGTCGCGCAGGCGGCGGCAGAGGGCGCACCGGGCCCCGGCGCGGCCGACTGACCGTCCACGCGCCACGGGCGCGCTCAGCGGCCGGGTCTCACCAGCCAGGGTCAGCGGCCGGGTCTCACCAGCCGGGGTCACCAGCCGGGGTCACCAGCCGGGTCTCAGCAGCTGGGCAGCGCGCCGCCGCTGTCCAGCGCCCTGAGCGCGGCCAGCGAGTCCGAGAGCGTGTTGACCGGGATCAGCCGCAGGCCCGGCGGGGTGTTCACCTTGGCGTCCGAGCACTCGCCGCGCGGCACCAGGAAGACCGTCGCGCCGTCCTTGACCGCGCCCCAGGTCTTCAGCGACACGCCGCCGACCGCGCCGATGGTGCCGTCGTCGGCGATGGTGCCGGTGCCGGCGATGTTCCGCCCGCCCGTCAGATCGCCGCCCGCGCCGTTGCCGGCCAGCTTGTCGATGATCGCCAGGCTGAGCATCTGCCCGCCGCTGGGGCCGCCGATGTCGCCCAGGTCGATGGTGACCTTCACCTGGTCGGGCGACAGGTGCAGGTAGTTCAGCGCGGCCACGGTGGCGCTGTCCCGGGCCTGGGTCATCTCCTGGGTGGCCGCGCCCGGGTTGCTGGGCGGGTAGACCGAGTCCCGGGGCAGGATCGCGACCTTCGGGTCGGCCCAGCCGTCGACGGCCTGCAGCAGGCTGATCGACTCGTTCGGGAGCGTGGCGCTGATCGTGGTGACCCGCAGCGAGCCGGTGGTCTGCCGCACCGGAGCCCCGGTGATGGTGACCACCTGGTGCCCCTCGAAGCTGCCCAGGGCGTCGGCGGTCAGCCCCGGTGTGGTCTTGGTGTACGGCAGCGGTGCCAGCGCGGAGACCGCGAGGAAGGCGGCCACCACGACGGCGCAGAGCAGGACGGCCCGGCGCTTGGGGGTCAGCAGCCGGGTCGCGGGCCCGGTCGGGCGCTTGGTCTGGTCAGCGGAGGCAGCAGGCACGTAGGGCATCCAAACACACCGGCGCCCCGCTCGGCCCCACCGCCCGACCCCGGCCGCGCCTCAGCGCAGCGCGTCCGCCACCTCGGTGGCGGCCTCCACCACCCGGGGGCCGACCCGCTCGGGCACCAGCCCGTTGAGCATCACCACGCCGACGCTGCCCTCGATCCCGCTCAGCCCGACCAGCGCGGCCGCCGCCCCACTGGCGCCGGACTGCTCCTCCGCCCGGGTGATCACGAAACCCTGTTCGGGCCGGCGCTGGCCGGGGAACTTGCGGGCCTCCAGGATCGCCTTGCCGGCCGCGCTCTCGTCCAGCGGGTGGCGCAGCCCGGTCCGGTAGGCCACGTGGAAGTCGGTCCAGCTGGGCTCGACCACGGCCACCGCCAGCGCCTCGGTGCCGTCCACCAGGGTCAGGTGGGCGGTGGCGCCGAGGTCCTCGGCCAGGCTGCGCAGCGCGGGCAGCGCTGCCTCGCGCAGCAGCGGGTGCACCCGGTGGGCCAGCCGCAGCACGCCCAGGCCCACCCGGGCCCGGCCGCCGATGTCGCGTCTGACCAGCCCGTGCTGTTCCAGGGTGGCGAGGAGGCGGTAGACCACGGTGCGGTTGACGGCGAGCCGGGCGGCCAGCTCGGTCACGGTGAGCCCGCGCTCGGAGTCGGCGAGCAGTTTGAGGACCCGTACTCCGCGGTCCAGGGTCTGAGAGGTCTCGGCGGTCACGACACGCTTTCCTTTCCGCGGCGGTCACCGGGCTCGGCGAGGGCCGGGACCGGACACAGGTGGCGCGCGCAGGGGTGGTGGACGCGGAAGGGCCGGCTGCGTCGTCATCGGCACACCAGCCCTGCGCGCTCCGGTCGGAGGTCGTGCCTACGAGAGAGCGTGTGGGGAAAAGTAATAACTGTTTCGCCTGGACGGAAGTGGTTGTCCAAAATTCGGTCATGATCGATATTTAGGATCCGGACCAATCGGGGCAATCACCGCCATTTTCCGGGCGCGTACGGAGCAGTCGGGCGCCCCGGGTCCGGACTCCGGACAACGGGGGCCCTCAGCGGCCGCTCAGGGAACTGCCAGGGAGCCGTTAAGCCCGCCGTGCTACCGGCGGCTCAGCGGGCCCACTCCTTGACCATGGCGATCCGGGCCTTCAGCTGGTTCACCGTAGCCTGCGCGGTGAGCGGGCCGCCGCACTGGCGGCGCAGCTCGTTGTGGATGGTGCCGTGCGGCTGGTTGGTCCGGTGGTGCCAGGCGGCGACCAGGCCGTTCAGCTCCTTGCGCAGGTCGCGCAGCTCCTGGTGGGTGACCACCGGTCGCTGCTCGGCCGGGAGCTCCAGCAAGTCGGCCTCCTCGGCGGGCCTGGCCTTGGAGCGCTGGATCTGCCGGGTCTGGCGCTTCTGCAGCAGCAGGTGCACCTGGTCCGGCTCCAGCAGGCCCGGGATGCCGAGGTACTCCTCCTCCTCCTCGCTGCCCGGGTGCGCCTGCATGCCGAATTCCATGGCGTTGTAGAGCACCCGGTCGAAGACCGCGTCCGAGCCCAGCGCCTCGTAGGAGAGCTCCTCGCCGCCGGCCCCGTCCGGGCCGTCGTTGGCCCGCTCGGCCTCGGCGAGCAGCCGGTCCTCCTCGTCGAAGAGGCCCTCGCCCTCCTTCTTCGGGCGGTCCAGCACGTGGTCGCGCTGCAGTTCCATCTCGTTGGCGAAGCCGAGCAGCATCGGCACCGAGGGCAGGAAGACCGAGGCCGTCTCGCCCCGCTTGCGGGCCCGCACGAAGCGACCCACCGCCTGGGCGAAGAAGAGCGGGGTGGAGATGGAGGTGGCGTAGACGCCCACCGCCAGGCGTGGCACGTCGACGCCCTCGGAGACCATCCGGACCGCGACCATCCAGCGGTCATCGCCCGCCGAGAAGTCGGAGATCCGCTGGGAGGCCTCGCTCTCGTCGGAGAGCACCAGGGTGGCCTTGTGCCCGGTGATCTCGCGGATCATCTTGGCGTAGGCACGGGCCGCGTTCTGGTCGGTGGCGATCACCAGGCCGCCGGCGTCCGGGATCGCCTTGCGCACCTCGGTCAGCCGCTTGTCGGCGGCCCGCAGCACGTTCGGGATCCACTCGCCCTGCGGGGCCAGCGCGGTGCGCCAGGCCTGGGCGATCAGGTCCTTGGTCATCGGCTCGCCGAGCCGGGCCTCCAGCTCGTCGCCCGACTTGGTGCGCCAGCGCATGTTGCCGCTGTAGGAGAGGAAGATCACCGGCCGCACGACGTGGTCGGCCAGCGCGTGCCCGTAGCCGTAGGTGTAGTCGGCCACCGACTTGCGCAGCCCGTCGGTGTCCGCCTCGTACTGGACGAACGGGATCGGGTTGGTGTCCGAGCGGAACGGGGTGCCGGTCAGCGCCAGGCGCCGGGCGGCCGGCTCGAAGGCCTCGAAGCAGGCCTCGCCCCAGGACTTGGAGTCGCCGGCGTGGTGGATCTCGTCCATGACCACCAACGTCTTGCGCGCCTCGGTGCGGTTGCGGTGCAGCATCGGGTTGACGCCCACGCCCGCGTAGGTGACCACGACGCCGTGGTACTCCTTCGACAGCGGCCCCGAGGAGTACGCCGGGTCCAGCCTGATGCCTATCCGGGCCGCGGCCTCGGCCCACTGCTTCTTCAGGTGCTCGGTCGGCGCGACCACGGTGATCTGCTGCACCAGGTGGTTGTGCAGCAGGTAGGAGGCCAGGGTCAGGGCGAAGGTGGTCTTCCCGGCCCCGGGGGTGGCCACCGCCATGAAGTCCCGGGGCTGCTTCTCGATGTACCGGTCCAGCGCCCCCTGCTGCCAGGCCCGGAGCTTGCCCGCCGTGCCCCAGGGGGCCCGCCCGGGGAAGGCCGGCGACAGGTGGTGCTGCCCCGCGGGCGCGCCCGACGGCCGCGGGGCGGCATGCGGCTGGGCGATGTCGGAGAACAGCGGTGACATGTCGGAAGCGGCGGCAGTACTCACGGTCTCCGAGGGGGGATCGTCGCAGGTCAGAGCGGTACAGCAGCCATGACCCGCAGTCGGCAGGCGATCGGACAACCCGCCTAGCCTACCGGGCCGCGGCGGGCGGAGCGGGCCGACACGGAGGGATCAAGGGCGGTCCTGGCGCAGCGCCCGCAGCCTCTGGGAGATCATCCCGGCCTGCTCCGGCCCACCGGCGACGACGGCGATCACCAGGTCCTCGATCAGCGGGCGACTGTGACCGGGATCACCCGTTCGCCCGGTTGGACCCGAGTAATCCCCCGCCCCAGGAGCACTCTCTCCTCACACAGGCCCGTCCCCCAGCCCAGGAGCCCCCCGATGCGCAGCGCCACCGTCGAGCACACCGTCCACGCCCGCCTGATCCTCTCCGGGCACAGCTCCACCGGTCTGCGCGCGCGGCTGGGCTACCGGGCGGACGACCCCTTCGCCCTCACCATGGCCTTCCCCGCCGAGTACTCGCTGGACGAGCCGCTGGCCCCGCGGCCCGGGGCCGAGGTGGTCTGGGTCTTCGCCCGGCAGCTGCTGGCGTGCGGGCTGGACCTGCCCTCCGGCCTGGGTGACGTGCACGTCCGGCCCTCGCGCGGCGCCTACACGATGGTCGAGCTGCGCGCCCCCGAGGGCCTGGCGCTGCTCCGCTTCGACGCCGCCGACCTGCGGCGCTTCCTGTGGGCCAGCTACCGCTGCGTGCCCGAGGGCGCGGAGGGGCGCCACCTGGACGCCGACCGGGCGCTGGCCGAGCTGCTCCGGTAGGCCCGCGCCAGGGCCGGCCTCACGCCGCTGCCCGATGGCCCGTCAGGTGCGCGTAGACCACCACGTTGCCGCGGTAGCCCTGCCCCTTGCGGTAGCCGCCGCCGCAGGTGATCAGCCGCAACTGCGGGTCGGGGGAGCGGCCGTAGACCCGGTGGTCGGGGAAGGCGCTCTTGTCGTAGACCTCGATGGCGTCGACCATGAACCAGGCGGTGCCGCCGTCGGCCCGCGCGATGTCGATCCGGTCGCCGCGGTGCAGCGCGCCCAGGCCGTAGAAGACCGCCGGACCGCTGGCGGTGTCCACGTGGCCGACCACCAGCGCGGTGCCGCGCTGGCCCGGCGTCACCCCGCCCTGGTACCAGCCGGCCAGGTTGCGCTCGCGGTCCGACGGGGTGGCCAGGTGCCCCCCGCCGTCCAGGCCGACCTTGGTGACCGGGGCGTTCACGCCGATGGCGGGGATGCTGATCCGCACCGGCACCGAGGCCGCCATCGGGGTGCCGCTCAGCGCGGCCGGGCGGATGGCGCCGTCGGCGAACCCCTCGGCGGGAGAGGGAGCGGGCGGTGGCGCCCCGCGGCTGCCGTCCTGCACCAGCCAGGCGCCCACCACCACCATCGCCGCCAGCGCCACCGCCCCCGACCAGGGACTCCTGCGAGCGCTCACGCCGACTCCCGTTCACCGACCGGTCATCACCTGGGCCCAGCCAAGCGGGAGCCTGACGACCCCGCACCGGGTGCGCCGCCGGACGGGTGAGCGGCTGTGCCGCGCCGCAGCGAGCCGACGCTGGGCAGCCGGGGGCGGACCAGGAAGCCCTCGGCCAGCCCGGCCGCCACCGCGATGGTGGGCAACTCGGAGGACTTCTCGTAGAGCACGAAACGCGGCTCCCACTGCGGCTGGTACTTGGCGTTGGCCCGGTAGAGGGACTCCAGCTGCCACCAGCGCGACAGCCCGCGCAGCACCGCGCGGCACAGCCGCAGCACCGGCCCCGCGCCCAGCTTGCCGCCCTGCTCGAAGACGTAGCGGAACATCGCGAAGTTCAGCGAGACCCGGGTGACCGGCAGGGTGCCGGTCGAGGCGCTCAGCAGCAGTTCGGTGACCAGGAACTCGACCAGCCCGTTCGGGGACTCCCGGTCGCGGCGCATCAGGTCCAGCGAGAGGCCGTGCGCGCCCCAGGGCACGAAGCTGAGCAGCGCGCAGGTACGGCCGTTCTCGTCCCGGCACTCGGCCAGCACGCAGTCGCCGTCGGCCGGGTCGCCGAGCCGGCCCAGCGCCATCGAGAAGCCCCGCTCGGTGCGCCCGTGCCGCCAGGCGTCGGCCAGGTGCACCAGGCGGTCGAGCTCCGCCTCGGGGATCTCGCTGTGCCGGCGGACCAGCGCGCGGTAGCCGCCCTTGCGGACCCGGTTGCGGCTCTGGCGCAGGGTGCGCATGCTGCGGCCCTCCAGGCCGAAGTCGGAGACCTGGACGATCGCCTCGTCACCGAACTCCAGCGCCTTGAGGCCGGTGCGCCGGTAGACCGTGGCCGCCTGCTCGCCGGCGCCGGTGACGGCCGGCACCCAGGCGTTGACCCGGGCCAGCTCGCGCCAGCGCCCGATCGCCTGCGGCCAGGCCTCCGGGTCGCCGATCGGGTCGCCGGAGGCCAGTGCCACGCCGTTGACCACCCGGTAGAGCACCGCGGCCTTGCCCGAGGGCGACCAGCAGACCGACTTGTCGCGGCGCAGCGCGAAGTAGCCCAGCGAGTCGCGGGCACCGTGCCGCTCCAGCAGCGCGCGCAGCCGCCGCTCGTCCTCCGGCTCCAGGTGCACCCGCCCGTGCGGGGAGCGGAAGAAGACCCGCAGCACCAGCAGGAAGAGCGCGGCCCCGAGCACGTTGACGGCCAGGTCGGCCCACCGGTCCACCGTGAGCCGGGAGGCGGCCTGGCCGAAGCCCGAGACGGTGAACAGGCGCACCAGCGCGTAGTTGAAGCAGTCGCCCCAGTCGGCCCGGGGCCGGCTGCCCACCCGCACCAGCAGGGCGCCCAACGAGGTGACCAGCACGCCGCCGACCACCAGCACGGTCAGCCCGAGCGCCAGGTTGCCGCGGGCGCCGCGGGCGTGGAAGGCCCGCTTGCCGGCCAGCAGCGCGGCCAGCAGCAGCGCGGTGAGCGCGGCCGAGATCCAGTTGAAGGGGTGCGCGCGGTCCTCCGGCAGCACCGCCAGGGCCAGCGCCGCGACGACCGTGTAGAGCGCGGCCACCGCGGTCGCCACGATCCAGGCCGCCCGCTTGCGGCGGCGCAGCATCACCGCGAGCAGGGCGGCGAAGAGCGCGGCGGTGAACCCGGCGGTGACCAGCACCGGGGTGAAGAGGTCGCCGGTGTTGGCCCGGTCCACCCGCTCGCGGAACGGGGCGACCACCCCGGCCAGCAGGTTGAGCGCGGCGGCGATCCGCAGGTACCACTCGGCGAAGACCGCGCAGCGCCGGCGCCAGGGCGGCAGCGGACGCGGTGGCACCGGTTCGGGCGCGGGCAGCGGTGCGGGCGCGGGCTCCGGTGCGGGCTGCGCGGCGGTGCCCGGTTCGGTGGCGCGCTCGGCGTCCGGCGCGCCGGCCAGCAGGTTGTACGCCCCGACCTTGGCCGCCGTCACCCGCCGGTGCACCCGGGCCTCGCGCCGCTCGGCGCGGGCCATCCGCTTGGGGCGGGTGCGGTAGCGCCAGCGGGCCCACGGGCTGCCCGGCCGGGCCAGCCGGATCGCACCGACCACCGCGAGCAGCGGGATCATCACACCGATGAGCCCGGTCCACAGCTTGCCCTTGAGCAGACTGATCACCACCAGCAGCAGCAGTATCCCGACCGCCGCCAACTGCGCGGGCCCGGGTCGGCCCAGGTAGCCGCCGAACGGCAGCTGGCCCAGCAGCAGCAGCGCGATCAGCGCGACGGCCAGGATCACCGCGTCCACCGACTTGCGGCCCTGCTCCTTCCAGTACACGTCCTCCAGGTGCAGCACCAGCGCGAACTCGTCCAGCACCAGTCCGCAGCCGGCCCCGAACGCGGTGGCCAGCACGTCGCGCGGCCCGGCCTGGGCTCCGTGGTAGGTGAAGCCGCCGATGCCGGCCACCACCATCAGCGCCTGGCCGAAGACCACGTGGTGGATGTGCAGGCCGCCCGGGGTCACGTTGCCGGGCCACCAGGAGGTACCGCGGCGGATCATCCGGGTGCTGAACCGGATGAAGAGGAAGGCGGCCACCAGACCGATCAGCAGCAGGAAGAGCGGCTCCCGCCCAGGTACGACGATGCGCGAGTGGTAGGCGTGCTGCACCGACTCCCACATGGCCCCGCGCTCCTCCCGCCGCACTCCCCGCGGCCCTCGTCCAATCTGATGATCCTCCAACACCCGGCGCACCTCGACACGCCGTGCCGCTCCGTCTAACGGGCGTTCCGCCCGGCGCCATCCCGCGGTCCCGCCCGGTCGCGTGCCATGCTGATGGACAAATCGCCCATAACGGCCTTTCAGCGGACCCTTCGCCACAAATCGTGCGCCGCCGCGCCGTTGGGCCACCGCCGCCGCAACCAGCGCGGCACCGCCCGCCGGCGCAGAGCGGATCTGCTCCGACCGAACCGCCCGAACTGGAGTGATGTATGGACGCCTTGTCCCGCCGGACCCTGCTCGCCGCAGGTGCAGCCGGCGCCGCGACGGTGGCCGCCGGCTGCGCCCGCCCCGGCAGCTCCGGCAAGGCCGACGCCGCGGGTCCCGCCGGCGCCGCGCCGGTCCCGAGCAGCGCCTCCGCCTCGGCCTCCCCCGCCGACCCCAGCACCCCGGCCAAGCCCCCCACCACCCTGATCGGCGACGGCTCCACCGCCGACACCGGCCCCCAGCCGGGGCAGCCGCAGCCGGTCGCGCTGGAGCTGGGCGAGCGGCCCCCGCAGTTCGTGGTCTTCTCCTGGGACGGCGCGGGCGAGCTGGACGACCGGCTCTTCTCCCGCTTCCGGCAGCTGGCCAAGGACCACGACGCCTCGATGACCTTCTTCCTCAGCGGGATCTACACCCTGCCGGAGGCCAAGAAGGACCTCTACCACCCGCCGCAGCACCACGTCGGCGCCTCCGACATCGGCTACCTGAGCGACCAGCACATCCACGACACGCTTCTCCAGATCAGCTCCGCCTGGCTTGAGGGCCACGAGATCGGCACCCACTTCAACGGGCACTTCTGCGGCGCCAACGGGGGCGGCAAGTGGTCCCCCGACGACTGGGACAGCGAGATCGAGCAGGCGATGTCCTTCGTCATGAACTGGAAGACCAACACCGGCTTCACCGACCTGCCCGCGCTGCCCTTCGACTACCGCAAGGAGCTGATCGGCGGCCGCACCCCGTGCCTGGAGGGCCAGCGCGGACTGCTGCCGACCGCGGCGGCACGCGGCTGGAAGTACGACACCAGCGGCCCCGGCGGGCTCCAGGTCTGGCCGCAGAAGATCCAGGGCGGCGCGCTGTGGGACATGCCGCTCCAGTCGATCCCCTTCCCCGGGCACACCTTCCAGGTGCTCTCGATGGACTACAACATCATGTTCAACCAGTCCGGCGACAACACCAAGGGCAACCCGGCGATGCGCGCCGCCTGGCAGCAGCAGGCCCGCGACTCCTACCTGGCCGGCTTCGAGCGGGCCTACAGCAGCAACCGGGCCCCGATGTACATCGGCAACCACTTCGAGCAGTGGAACGGCGGCATCTACATGAACGCGGTGGAGGAGGTGCTGCGGACCGTCGCGGAGCGGCCCGAGGTGCGCCTGGTCTCCTTCCGTCAGCTGGTCCAGTGGCTGGAGGCGCAGGATCCGGCGGTGCTGCGCAAGCTGCAGTCGCTGTCGGTCGGCGAGGCGCCGGCGGGCGGCTGGTCGAGCTTCCTGGGCGCCACTCGCTGACCCCGTTTGGCGCTACCCCGGGTGAGCCGGCATCACCCCAGGTAGCCGCTGGTTTTCGGCCCCGCGGAGCGGTTCGGTGCGGATGCGCACGACCGCCGGGAACCGTCCCCTGGATGCCAGGACACGGTCTTGCCTACTCCCTCGCGGGGCCACCCCCGCGGCCGCGTCCCCGGAGATGCACCATGCGCGCTCGTCACTTCGCCGCCACCGGGCTCCTGGCCCTGGCCCTCGGCCTCAGCGGCGCCGGCCCCGCGGCCGCCGCCAACCCGGTCATCATCGAGCCGGACCCGGTCACCCCCGGCAGCCAGTTCGCGGTCTTCGACGGAGGCAACTGCGACAGCGCCGGCGGCCAGGCCGTCTTCCACTCGCGGGAGGGCCAGGGCAGCCCCGGCGAGGACATCCCCACCGTCAAGCTCGGCTCGCTGCGCGGCCTGATGGGCGCCATGGCCACCGTGCCCGAGCGCGCCAGGCCCGGCGTCTACGACGTGACCATCCAGTGCACCACGGTCACCAAGACCCAGGTGACCAGCACCTTCACGGTGCACCAGCCCGGCCACCAGGACCAGCAGACGCAGCCCCAGCAGCAGACCCAGCCCGAGCACCAGACCCAGCCGGACCACCAGCAGTCCGGCCGCCCCGAGCAGCCCGGGCAGCCCGGCGAGCCGGGCCCCAAGGGCCCCACGCACGCGGGGCTGGGCGGCAGCGCCGACCCCGATGTGCCCGAGACGGTGGCCGGCGCGACCCTGCTGGCCACGGCGGGCGCCGCCGCCTACCACCAGCTGCGCGGCCGCCGCTCCTCCTGACCCGGCAGGGGTGCCCGGCGCAGCGGACGCCGCGCCGGGTGGCCCGCAGGCCCTCAGCCGCGCGGCCGCACCCGCCCCGACAGGGCAGCGCCGAGCAGCGCGACCGCCGTCATCGTCAGGAAGATCGCGGCGAACCCGGCCCGCGCGCCGCCACCCTCGCCGGCAGCGTCCGCCGCGGCCACCGCACCGCCGCCGAGCGCGGCGAAGAGCACCCCGGCCAGGCCGACCAGCAGGACGTTGCCGAGCGCGTCGGACATCTGCAGCGAGGCCGAGTTGCTGCCCGCCGCCTGTGGCGGCGAGAGCTTCATCATCAGCACGCTGATGGTGGAGACCGACAGGCCCATCCCGATGCCGCCGAAGGCCCAGGCCGCGGCGGCGGTCCAGGTCGGCGCGGCCGGGATCAGCACCAGGGCGGCGCCGGCGATCGCCAGCGCGGTGAGCAGGAAGCCGAGGCGGATCAGCCGCTCGCGGTACCGCTCGGCGCCGGGACGGCCCTGCAGCCAGGAGCCCAGCGCCCAGGAGAGCCCGCCGCTGGTCAGGGTCAGCCCGGCCAGGGTGGGCGAGAGGTGACGCTGGGTGACCATCATCAGCGGGATGAACGCCTCGGCGGCGAAGAACGCCCCGGCCGCCACACCGCGCAGCAGGATCAGCGTCGGCAGACCGCGCCCGGCCCGCAGCGTGCCGGGCGGCAGCAGCCGCAGCACGGCCGGCACCAGCAGCCCGGCGCCCGCGGCGGCCGGCACCAGCCCGAGCAGGTCCAGCCGCTCACCCGCGTACTGCAGCAGCCCGGCGCCGAGCGCGGCCATCGCGGCGAGCGCGATCCGCCGCCGGTTCAGCGCGCCGCCGGGTGCCGGCGGTTGCTGCCGCTCGGCCCGGCGCAGCGCCGGGCCCATCACCGCCAGCGGCAGCACCACCAGGGCCGGGACGGCCAGGAAGACCCAGCGCCACCCCAGGTGCTGGGTGACCGCCCCCGAGACCACCGGGCCGACGATCGAGGGCAGCACCCAGGCGGCCGAGAAGGCCGCGAACACGGCGGGCCGCAGCCGCTCGGGGAAGGCCCGCCCCACCACCACGTAGAGCGCGACGATGACCAGCCCGCCGCCCAGCCCCTGGATCGCCCGGCCGCCGACGAAGAGCCACATGCTGCCCGCGGTGCCCGCCACCACCAGGCCGCCCGCGAACACCCCGATCCCCGCGAAGAGCGGCAGCACCGGCCCGCGCCGGTCGCACCACTCCCCCGACAGCACCATGGCGAAGAGGGTGCTGGTGAAGTAGCCGGAGAAGGCGAACGCGTAGAGGCCGAGCCCGTGCAGCTGGCGGGCCGCCACCGGCATCGCGGTGTTGACCGCCGTCGCCTCGAAGGCGAGCAGCAGCACGACCGAGACGATCCCCAGGGTGAGCGCCCGGTAGTGGGGGCCCAGCACCCCTTGGGCGCCGTCGTCCGCCGGGCGGGACGGCGTCGTCGAGGTCTGCGTGGCTGTGGTCATGACTGCCATGGTAAGTGCCGTCGGGCCAGTTGACTCCTGACCTGCGGTCCCGAACGCCCTCCACCGCTGGTCCTAGGACTTCATGCGGCCGTCACATTCGGCTATTGACGCCCCCGCCCCCGGAGCGCCAAACTGAATTCAGAAAGCACGACGGAAAGCCGATGACGAGAGGAGCCCGCGATGACCGCCACGATCACCCGCCCCGCCCTCTCCTGTTGTCGCCCCTGCCACAGCTGACCCGGCGGGCGCTCAGCGCCCATCGCCCGGCCGTGTGCCCGAATGGTTCAGGGAGCCGTCTGCAAAGCGGCGTACGCGGGTTCGATTCCCGCCATGGCCTCCACGACATGTCCTCCGGAATTCCGGTCGGTGAGCGATTCGCCGACCGGAATTCCGGCATTTCCGGAAGCGGTCCGGCGTGGCGCGTTCAGGAGGCGATCGGGTGCCGGGGAATTCCGGTCGCGGACCGGGAGCACCGGACCCGGGAATTCCCCTGGCGGGAATTCCCGGGCGACGGTCAGCCGGCCAGGACCACCGCGTCCTCCGGCAGGATCGGCAGCCGGCCGATCGGGAGGTTGGTGGCCGCGCGGACCGCGGCGGCGACGGCGGCGGGGGCGACCACGGCAGGAGCGGCGCTGACCGCCTTCGCGCCGAAGGTGGCGACCACGTCGCGCTCCTCCAGCAGCGCGGCGATCCGCACCTCGGGGGTGTCCAGCGCGGTGGGCAGGCGGTAGCCGGTCAGCGAGGGGTTGACCAGCAGGCCGCCGGTGCTGCGCAGGTCCTCCAGCAGGGCCAGGCCCACACCCTGGGCCACCCCCGCCTCGATCCGGTCCTCGATCTGGCCCGGGTTGAGCGCCCGGCCCACGTCCTGGGCGACCGTGACGTCGACCACCCGGACCGCGCCGAGCTCGATGTCCACGTCCACCACCGCGCGCATCGCGCAGAAGGCGATCGAGACGAAGGCGTCGCCCTGTCCGTTCTCGTCCAGCGGCTCGGTGGGGTGCGGGCGGCACTGGGCGGTAGCCCAGAGCTCCTTGCCCTCCAGCGCCTCGGTGACCGGCATGCCGAGCACGCCGTCGTAGGAGGTGATCTTGCCGTCGGCGATCGAGAGCAGCTCGACCGACATGCCGAAGTCGGCGGCGATCGGCGCCAGCAACTGGTGGCGCACCATCAGCGCGGCCTTCTCCACCGCCCCGCCGGAGACCCAGGTGTGCCGGCCGCGGGCCGAGGGGCCGGCGATCGACTGGTCGCTGTCCGCCGGGGCGACGTAGACCTCGGAGACGCCGAGCACCGACTGCACGATCTGCCGGGCCAGCGTGGCGAAGCCCTGTCCCGCGTCCACCGCCGCGCAGATCACCGTGGCGTGGTCGCCGCTGACCCGCACGGTCGCGGTGGAGACCTCGTCCGTGCCCTCGGCGCCGAGCATGTGCGCCATGCCCACCGCGTAGCCGATGCCGCGGCGCACCGCCGACGGGTCGCCCGCGCCGCCGGGGCCGCCGGGCAGCAGCCACTCGGTGTCGGGCTCGTCCAGCGGCAGGGCGGGCAGCGGCACCTCGGCCACCGCGTCCAGCAGCGCGGCCACCGGGGCCGGGCAGGTGACGGCCTGTCCGGTGGGCAGCGCGTCACCGGTGGCCAGCACGTTGCGGCGGCGGATCTCCAGCGGCGTGAGGCCCAGCCGCGCGGCCAGCAGGTCCAGCTGCGACTCGTGCGCGAAGCAGGACTGCAGCGAGCCCTCGCCGCGCAGCCGGCCGGCCGGAGGGTTGTTGGTGCGCACCGCCCAGGCGTCCACGAAGACGTTCGGGCAGACGTAGGGGCCCACCGAGAAGGCGGTGGCGGCGGCCAGCACCTCGGCCGAGACGTCCGCGTAGGCGCCGCCGTCCAGCAGGATCTGCGCCTCGACCTTGACCAGCCTGCCCTGCGCGTCGGCGTGGTGGCGGTACCTCAGCAGCGCCGGGTGCCGGGCCGCGTGGGTCTGGAAGGACTCCTCGCGGGTGAGCGTCATCTTGACCGGGCGGCCGGTGCGCAGCGCCAGCAGCGCCAGCGTGGTCTGGAAGGAGCGGTCCTCGCGGTCGGCGGTGGCGCCGGGCACCCCGGTGACCACCAGCCGCACCCGGTCCGGCTCCAGGCCCAGGCAGGCGGCGGTGCGCTCGCGGTCGCCGTGCGGGTCGGTGGAGGAGAGGTGCAGCTCCACGCCGCCGTCCGGGCGCGGCACGGCCAGGCCCGCCTCGGCGCCGATCGGCGCCGGGTCCTGGCGGCCGACCTGGTAGAGGCCCTCGACCACCACCTCGCCGACCACCTCCGGGTCGCCGGTGCGCAGCGGCAGGTGCCGCAGCAGGTTGCCGTCCGGGTGCAGGGCCGGGCCGTGGAAGGCCTGCTCGGGGTCGGTGAGCGCGTCGAGCAGCTGGTACTCGACGGCGATCGAGGCGGCGGCCAGCCGCGCGGTGTCGGGGTGGTCGGCGGCCACGGCGGCCACCGGCTCGCCCTGATGGCGCACCACCTCGGCGGCCAGCACCGGGCGGTCGCTCGGCAGGGTGGGCGCGGGCAGGTCGGCGGCGGTGAGCACGGCGTGCACGCCGGGGATCGCCAGGGCGGCCGAGGTGTCGACCGAGACGATCCGGGCGTGCGGGTGCGGCGAGCGCAGCACGGCGCCCCAGAGCAGCCCCTCGGCCCACAGGTCGGCGGCGTACGGGTAGATGCCGAGCGCCTTGGGCAGCGCGTCGGTGCGCAGCGGCGAGCTGCCCAGGCCGAACGGGCGCTCGGTGGGCTCGGCGGCGGTGGCCGCGCCGGCGGGGGTGCCGGTGGCGGCGGTCGGGTCGGTGGGCGCGCTCATGCGTGGTCGTCCTCGGGCAGGAGGAGGCCGTGGGCGGGGGTGCCCGCCTCGGGCGGGCCGGGGTCGGTCTCGTAGACCGTGCCGTCGAAGGTGCCCTCGAAGGCGCCGTCGAACGGGGTGGCCGGGGCCGGGATCCCGTGCGCGGGGGTGCCCTGGTAGCCGACGGACTCGTAGCCGGTGCCCGGGTAGGGCGCGGCGGCGTACGGCCCGGCGGCGTAGGGCGGCGCGGCCGGGTAGTCGGTGCCGTGCGCCGGGGTCGCGTCGTACGGGACGCCGTGCGCGGGCGTCGGCTCGTACGGCGTGCCGTGCGCCGGGGTGCCCTCGAACGGTGCGCCCGGCGCGGCGGTGCCGTGCGCGGGGGTGGGCTCGTAGCTCGCGCCCGCGTCGTAGACCGTGCCAGGGCCGTAGGCGGTCGGGTCGTAGCCGTGGTAGCCCTGGGCCGGGATCGCCCCGAGGCCGGTGCCCGCGGCGGTCACCCCGGGCTGCTCGGCGGCGGACCGGGCGGGCGGCACGGGGTCGGCGCTGATCCAACCGCTGTCGGCACCGAAGAGCGGGACCTCGCCGGTGGTCGCCGTCGCGGTCCAGGCGTCCTGGTAGACCGGCGGGTCCAGCGGCTCGGCGGCCCGCGCGCCGACCGGCGGCGGGAGCTGGGCGGCCGCCTCCCGCGAGGACGGGTCCGTCCCGGTGGCCGGGGCCGACGCGGTGGCTGACGCCGTGGTCGATGCGGCGGCCGACGCGGCCTCGGCGGCCTGCTCCGCCTCCAGCAGTGCCGTCCCGCGCGCGTCCGCGACCGTCTGCACGGCCGCCAGTACGCTGCGGTACCCGGTGCAGCGGCAGAGGTTGCCGCAGAGCGCCTGACGGGCCTCCACCTCGCTGGGCCGGTGGTTGCGCTGCAGCAGGTCGTGCACCGCCATCGCCATGCCGGGGGTGCAGTACCCGCACTGCACCGCGCCCGAGTCGGCGAGCGCCTGCTGCACGTCGCTGGCCGCGCCGCCGGCCGACAGGCCCTCCACGGTGCTGATCTCGCTGTCCGCCGCGAGCGCGGCCGGCACCAGGCAGCCGGCCACCAGTTGGCCGTCCACCTGCACCGAGCAGGCCCCGCACTCGCCCTGCTCGCAGCCGTTCTTGGCGCCGGCCAGGCCGAGCCGCTCGCGCAGCACGTAGAGCAGGCTCTCGCCGATCCAGGCGTCGGTGACCGGCCGTTCGAAGCCGTTCACCCGCAGCGTGTAGGACGCGGTGGGGCGTCCGTCGCCACCCAGCTGGACGGGGTGGTTCGTCGGTTCGTGCGCCATGTCGGCGGTCACCTCGGCCGTCACTTCAGTGCCCTTCCCAGTGCCCGGCGGGCCAGCACCGCCACGGTACGCCGTAGCCGCACGGCCGCCGCCGTCGGCCCCTCGGACAGCAGTGCCGACGAGGCGTCAGCCCCGTAGCCGTCGGGCACGCACGCGCTCGCCACGTACTCGCCGAAGGCGGCCGCGGCAGCCGGATCGATCGACTGCGCGCCCTCCTCGCCGCGGGCGTCCCAGTCGACGCAGCCCGCCACCCAGGCCTCGGCCTCCAGCGGCCGCAGCGGCACCGGCGCCACCGCGCCGACCGCGCAGCGCACCGCGCGCCGGGCCGGGTCGAGCACCAGCGCGACCGACGCGGTGGCGCGCGAGGGGCCGCTGCGTCCGGTGGCCTTGAGGAAGACCTGCGGGGCGTGCAGCAGCGGGACCCGCACCCAGGTGAGCAGTTCGCCCGGGCGCATCGGGTCGATGCCGGTGAGCAGGTGGCTGACCGGGACCTCGCGGGTGGCACTTTCACCGGCCCGCGGGGCCCGGGCCAGGGTGACCACGGCCTCCAGCGCGGCGAGCACCGGCAGGGTGTCGCCGGTGGCGGCCGCGGTGGCGATGTTGCCGCCCAGCGTGCCGACGTTGCGGGTCTGCGGCGGGCCCGCGGTGCGGGCGGCGTCGGCCAGCGCCGGGATCAGCGCGGCGAAGTCGGGGCGGTCCATCCGGGCCAGCGTCAGGCCCGCGCCGAGCACGGCGGTGCCGCCGTCCTCGTAGCGCCAGCCGCGCAGTTCGGTGATCCGGCCCAGGCCCACCAGCGCGCCGGGGCGCAGCCGTCCGGCGTTGACGGCCTCCATGAGGTCGGTCCCGCCGGCCACCGGGACGGCGGCGGGACTGGCACCCAGAGCCTCGACGGCCTCGTCGAGGGAGGTCGGCAGCATGATCGTCCGGTTCACCAGGATCCCACCGTGCTCCAGTCTTTCGGGCTGTTGCCGGACCCCGGCCCGGGACCGTGCTCAGCCGCTCTGCGACCGGCGCCAGGCCGGCCCGTTCCTCACCACCGCGGGTCCGCGGTGCCGCCCGTAGCGTACGGGCCGGGGCCGCCGAACTGAAGCAGCCCACCGGGTCGGGCAACTCTGGCACATCGAGCACCGTGATCACCCTCGGGGTCCCGGACGATCCGGTCGCTTTTCGGGCAGATCCCCCACAAATGAGACCGGATGTTCACCTGCTTTTGACGCCGCGGGCCAAGCAAAGGTTCCCAGATGATCACATTGTTCGACTGACGATTCGTCAGGCCGGCGCCGGACGGACCGTGCGTCAGTCCTGCGGCGCCGGCGCTGCGGCGTCAGCCCTGCGGCGTCAGCCCTGCGGCGTCAGTCCTGCGGCGGCGGGCCGGGCAGCGGGCGGCCGGCCACGCCGGGGCGCCGCTGCCACGGGTGCGGGCCGGCCGGCGGGCGGTAGGCGACGCCGAGCGCGTCCAGCCGGGCGTAGTGGGTGCGCATCCGCGCCTCGAAGCCGGCCAGGTCGCGGCCGCCCGCCTCGCGCGGCAGCGGCGACCAGGCGACCTCGGCGAAGGCGGCCAGCCGCGGGAAGGCCCGGTAGTCCAGGTCCCGGGCGCTGTCGGCGAACTCGCTCCAGAGGTTGGCCTGGGTGCCGATCACCTGACGGGCACTCACCTCATCCAGTGACGGGGGCACCGGCTCGAAGCGGTAGACGTCGGCCAGGGTACGCACGAAGCCGATCGGCACCGGCTCCTCGGGGCCCTCGGCCTGCCGGTGGTCCAGGTAGACCTGCTGCTCGGGACACATCACCACCTGGTGCCCGGCCCGCGCGGCGGCCACCCCGCCCGCGTACCCGCGCCAGGAGGCCACCGCGGCACCCTTGGCCAGGCCGCCCTCCAGGATCTCGTCCCAACCGATCAGCCGCCGCCCGCGCGCGGTCAGCCAGCCGTCGAAGTGCCGGATGATCCAGCTCTGCAGCTCGTCCTCGTCGGCCAGGCCCAGCTCCTCGATCCGCGCCCGGGCCGCCGGGCTGGCCCGCCACTGGTCCTTGCGGCACTCGTCCCCGCCGAGGTGGACGAACTCGGAGGGGAAGACCTCCAGCAACTCCTCCAGCACCCCTTCGAAGAAGGCCAGCGTGGCGTCGGAGGCGTTCAGCACGTTCTCGCTGACCCCCCAGTCGGTCCACACCCCGAGCGCGGCGGTGTCCACCACGTCCGTGTTGCCCAGCTCGGGATAGGCCGCGATGGCCGCCTGGGTGTGGCCGGGCAGGTCGATCTCGGGCAGCACGGTGATGCCGCGCTCGGCCGCGTAGGCGACCAGCTCGCGCAGGTCGTCCTGGGTGTAGTAGCCGCCGTGCGGCCGGTCGTCGCGCCGCTGGGCGGTCCGGTAGCCGACCATCGAGCGCTCCCGCCAGCCACCGACCCCGGTCAGCCGCGGGTAGCGCTTGACCTCGAAACGCCAGCCCTGGTCGTCGGTGAGGTGCAGGTGCAGCACGTTGAGCTTGTGCGCGGCCAGCAGGTCCACGTAGCGCAGCAGGTCGGCGAGCGGCAGGAAGTGACGGGCGACGTCGAGCAGCACCCCGCGCCAGCCGAACCGGGGCGCGTCGGTGATCTCGCAGGCGGGCAGCCGCCAGCCGGTGCGGCGCAGCGGGGCTCGCCGGTAGGCCTCGGGACCGAGCAGCTGACGCAGCGTCTGGGCCCCCCAGTGCGCGCCGGCCGGTCCGCCCGCGGTGATCCGGGCGCGCTCGGCGTCCACCGAGATCCGGTACTCCTCGGGGGCCAGCGCCGCGTCCAGCCGCAACCCGATCACCGGGTCCACCGCCCCGGGCAGCGCCAGTCCGGTGGCCGCGCCGAGCACGGAGCGCAGCCAGCGCTCGGCGTCCTCGGTGCCGGGCCCGCCGGCCAGGGTGCTCGCCGGGCCGAGCGCCAGGCCGGGGTCGGCGCCGGGGCGGTCAGCGGGCCCCTCGGCGGCAGCGGGGAGCTGGAGGGCGATCGGCGCGGGGATCAGGTCCATGCGGGCCATCCTGCCCCGCCGGGCCAGATTGGCATAGACCACTGCGCACCGGGCCGACCGGTCTACTTCTTCTTGTCGTCCCCGCCGCCGGCCGGCTCGATGCCCTCGAAGATCTCCTTGCACATCGGGCAGACCGGGTACTTCTTCGGGTCGCGCCCGGGCACCCAGACCTTGCCGCAGAGCGCGACCACCGGGGATCCGGAGAGCGCGCTCTCCATGATCTTGTCCTTCTGGACGTAGTGCGCGAAGCGCTCGTGGTCGCCGTCGCCGTGGGACACCTGCGGGACGGGCTCGACCAGGGTGCCGGTGCCGAGACCGCGCTCGGGCTCAAGAGTGCTCATAGGCGCCAAGTCTATGGGGGCCGCGCGGGAAACGGACCCCTGCCACTCGACGGGCGCCCACTGCGGCTAGTTGAGGGTGGGGTCCTCGGGGTAGGTGGCGAGCATCGCGAGCACGCCGCGCTGGCGGCGCAGCACCGCGCGCCAGAGCCGCTCGGGGCTGGGACAGGAGATGTCGCCAGGCTCGGCGTCCACCAGGTACCAGGCACCCTCGGCGATCTCCGCCTCCAGTTGCCCGGGGGTCCAGCCCGAGTAGCCGGCGAAGACCCGCAGGCCGCCCAGCTCCCCGGCCAGCACCTGCGGCGGCGCCTCCAGGTCGACCAGCCCGATCGCGCCGTGCACCCGGCGCCAGCCCAGCGGGTCCTCGGGGCCCGGCTCACCCGGCACCACCGCCACCGCGAGCGCCGAGTCCAGGCCCACCGGCCCGCCCTGGAAGACCACTTGGGGATCGCCGGCCAGCTCCGCCCAGCCGTCCAGCACATCACCGACCTCCACCGGCGTGGGCCGGTTGAGGACGACGCCGAGGGCGCCCTGCTCGTCGTGGTCCAGCAGCAGCACCACCGACCGGGCGAAGTTCGGGTCGGTGAGCACGGGGGTCGCCACCAGGAGCCGGCCTGTGTGGGAGGGGGCCGCGGTCATGCCACACATGATCCCGCAGCCGACGGTGAAACCTCCACCGCGCCGCGCCTCACCCGCTCGGCGGACAGCCCGGCGGGCTTCCACCCTAAGAGAGCATGATCACCAGGCGGCGGACAGGGAACCGGTCGACCGGCTACTACCATCTATCGAAAGGTGGCGCCCGTGCGGTCCGATGCCGTACGTCCGCCGGTCCTACCTCTCCCCCAGTCGCGGGGCGCCTCTGTGGCCCCGGCTGCGAACCCCGGATTGCGAGAACGATGACCGACGACGTCCTGCTGGTGCACGGCGGAAACCCGCTGGAAGGCGAGATCCGTGTCCGCGGCGCCAAGAACCTGGTGCCCAAGGCGATGGTGGCCGCCCTGCTCGGCCAGGGGCCCAGCAGACTGCGCAACGTGCCGGACATCCGCGACGTCAAGGTGGTGCGCGGCCTGCTCCAGCTGCACGGGGTGACCGTGCGCAGCGGCGACGAGGAGGGCGAGCTGATCCTCGACCCCTCGCACGTGGAGAGCGCCAATGTCGCCGACATCGACGCGCACGCCGGTTCCTCCCGGATCCCGATCCTGTTCTGCGGCCCGCTGCTGCACCGGCTCGGCCACGCCTTCATCCCGGGCCTGGGCGGCTGCGACATCGGCGGCCGGCCGGTCGACTTCCACTTCGAGGTCCTGCGCCAGTTCGGCGCCACCATCGAGAAGCACCCCCAGGGCACCTACCTGGTGGCCGCGCAGCGGCTGCGCGGCACCAAGATCGAGCTGCCCTACCCCTCGGTCGGCGCCACCGAGCAGGTGCTGCTCACCGCCGTGCTCGCCGAGGGCGACACCGAGCTGCGCAACGCGGCCATCGAGCCGGAGATCGTCGACCTGATCTGCGTGCTGCAGAAGATGGGCGCGATCATCTCGATGGGCACCGACCGCACCATCCAGATCACCGGGGTGGACGAGCTCGGCGGCTACGACCACCGGGCGCTGCCGGACCGCCTGGAGGCGGCCTCCTGGGCGTGCGCGGCGCTGGCCACCAAGGGCGACATCTACGTCCGCGGCGCGCGCCAGCTGGAGATGATGACCTTCCTCAACACCTTCCGGAAGGTCGGCGGCGCCTTCGCGGTGGACGACGAGGGCATCCGGTTCTGGCACCCGGGCGGCGAACTGAACGCGATCGCCCTGGAGACCGACGTGCACCCCGGCTTCCAGACCGACTGGCAGCAGCCGCTGGTGGTCGCGCTGACCCAGGCCGCGGGCCTGTCGATCGTGCACGAGACCGTCTACGAGTCGCGGCTCGGCTTCACCTCCGCGCTGAACCAGATGGGCGCGCACATCCAGCTCTACCGGGAGTGCCTGGGCGGCACGCCGTGCCGCTTCGGGCAGCGCAACTTCCTGCACTCGGCGGTCGTCTCCGGACCCTCCAAGCTGCTCGGCGGCGAGCTGGTGATCCCCGACCTGCGTGGCGGCTTCTCCTACCTGATCGCGGCGCTGGCCGCCGAGGGCACCTCGACGGTGCACGGGATCTCGCTGATCAACCGCGGCTACGAGAACTTCATGGAGAAGCTGCGGGGGCTGGGCGCCCATGTCGAGCTGCCCAGCGAGCAGGGGATGCTCGCGGCGGTCTGACGCCGGTGCGGGGCCACGGACGCGTGTGAAGGGGCCGCCCCCGCCAGGGCGGCCCCTCCGCGTGTGGCGGGCACCCCGCCAGGTGTGTCCTCGCCACGCACCGGCGCGAGGGGGATTCGCGCGGTGCCCGGCAGCAGCCTGGCAGGAGCCGGATGAGCGGACGATGAGGACCGCCGCTCGGCCGGGCCGGTCCCGGACGCCCACCAGGTGCCGGCCGGTCTCAGTGCGCCGGCAGCCGCAGCTCGGCCCGCACCCCGCCGCCCGGGGCCGCGGCCAGCCGCGCGCTGCCGCCGTGCAGCTCGGCCACCCAGCGCACGATGGCCAGCCCGGTGCCGGTGCCCGCGCCGCTGGTGACTCCCCGTCGGAAGACCGCCTCGCGGCGCTGCTCGGGCACCCCGGGGCCGCCGTCGGTGACGGTGACCAGGCCGGGCTCTACGGTCACCGTCACCGGGGTGCCGCCGCCGTGTCGCAGCGCGTTCTCCACCAGGTTGCGCACCGCCTGCCCGAGCAGCTCCGGGTCGCCGCGCACGATCACCGGCTGCTCGGCGGGCCGCACCGTCACCCGGGGCCGTTCGCCGTCCGTCCCGCTGTCCGTCCCGTCGCCCGTTGCACCGCCCGCCCCGCCGCCCCGCGGCGCCGGCGGGGCGGCGGGCAGCTCGGCGACGCACTGCTCGACCAACTGGTCCAGCCGCAGCGGTGTCAGCTCCACCAGCTGGGTGCCCGCCTCGATCCTGGCCCGGGCCAGCAGCCCGCCGACCAGGCGGGCCAGCCGCTCGCTCAGCACCGTCGCCTCGGCCAGCGCGCCCAGGGCCAGGCCGGGCGCGGCGGCACCCCGCTCCACCACCAGGCGCAGCGTGGCCAGCGGAGTACGCAGCTCGTGCGCGGCCTCGGTGAGGAACTGCTCCTGGCGCTCCAGGCCGAGCAGGGCCGGGCGCATCGCCCGCCCGGAGAGCAGGTGCCCGGCCGCGGCCGCCGCCAGCACCAGGCCGGAGCAGCCCAGCAGTAGCCGGCCGACCAGCCGCGCGTGGTCGGCCCCGCTGCGCGCCGGATCGGTGCCGACCACCACCAGGGCGGCGATGTCGTCACCGTCCCAGACCGGTGCCGCCGCCCAGCGCAGCGTCCGGCCGCCACCGCCGGGGCCGGTGGCCAGCGCGGTCCCCTGGGTGTCCTGGACCTGCCCCCAGAGCCGGGAGAGCAGCTGGGGGCCGGGCAGCCGGTCGGGGCCGGGGCGCGCCCAGCGCGGCACGCTCGGCACCCCGCCCCGCGGCCCGCGCTGCAGCGCCGCGAGCACCTCGGCGCCGCGGGCCAGCTCGTCCTCGTCCAGCGGTTCGGTGGCGAGCACGCCGCCGTCGAACCAGAGCGCGCGGGCCAGGCCGCCGGCCCGGCCGGTCACCTCGCTGTCCAGCTCCCTGGCCCGGGAGTGGGCGTCGGTGTGCGCGGCGAGCGTGGCCAGCACCAGCAGGCAGCCGGCCGTGGCGGCGGCGAAGAGCAGTGTCAGGGTCCAGCGCAGCCTGCGCAGGCGGCGGACGGCGGGGGAGGTCACGCGGAGCCGTCCCGCTCGGCCGGGTCGATCAGCCGGTAGCCCGCGCCGCGCACCGTCTCGATCGGGTCCGGCGGCCCGAGCCGGCGGCGCAGCTGGCCGATCAGCACGTCGACCACGTTGGACATCGGCTCGTGCCGCTCGTCCCAGCAGCTCTCGATCAGCCGGCTGCGGGTCACCACGCACCGGGCCTGCAGCATCAGCAGCTCCAGGACCGCGAACTCCTTGGCGGTCAGGCTGAGCAGCACCCCGCCCCGGGTGACCCGGCGGCGCGGCAGGTCCAGTTCCAGGTCGCCCAGTCGCAGCTCGGGCGAGCGGGGCTCGGGGCGGCGGCAGAGGTTGCGCACCCGGGCCACCAGCTCCGCGGCGGCGAAGGGCTTGACCAGGTAGTCGTCGGCACCGGCCTCGATGCCGGTGACCCGGTCGGCCACCGAGTCCATCGCGGTGAGCAGCAGTACCGGGCGCAGCCAGCCGGCCCGGCGGCGGTCCGCCAGCAGGCCGATCGCGTCGCCGTCGGGCAGGGCGCGGTCGGCGACCAGGCAGTGGTAGTCGGTGATCGACAGCTTGAGGTCGGCCTCGGCCAGGTCGACGGCCAGATCGACGGCGAAGCCGGCCCGGCGCAGCGTGTCGGCGATCTCCGGGCCGAGCCCGGGGTCGTCCTCCAGTACCAGTACGCGCATGGTGCTCGACCCTATGTCGAGCGCGCGCGGAAACGGCAGAGCGGGGGCGGTCCGGCGCACCGGACCGCCCCCGCTCCACAGAGGATCAGACGCCCTTGGCGGCTTCCTTGAGCTTGGAGCCGGCGCTCACCTTGGCGCTGTAGCCGGCCGCGATCTGGATCGGCTCACCGGTCTGCGGGTTGCGGGCGGTCCGGGCGGCACGGTGGGTGCGCTCGAAGGTCAGGAAACCGGGGATGGTGACCTTCTCGTCACCCTTGGCCACAACCTCGCCGACAACCTCGGCGAAGGCCGCCAGAACGGCGTCGGCGTCCTTGCGGGTCACCTCGGCGCGGTCGGCCAGAGCGGCCACCAGCTCACTGCGGTTCATGTGTACTCCTGTGGTCTGTTCGTTGCGGTGTGCGGGGGCCCATCGGTCGTCCCTCCGGAGGCACCCGGTTGGGCCGCTGGTCCGCACACTGTGCTCGTTCAGGCGGCTGGTGGTAGGGGCCCGGCTCGTGCTCCGGGCCGCGCACCGTGTCAGTCCTGCCACGTGCCTGCCTGGGAACGAATCCTGCCCTTACCGGCCCCGAGAAAGCCAATCGGGCCTCGGCCGTCCACCCCGAACGGCGCCCTCCCCACGCAGCTGTGACGCTCCGTCGGCGCCGGCGGACCGACGCGGGCGGCGGCCGGGAACGACTCGCCGAGTGGTTGGGGGACGTTCCGTACTTGTCGGACACGCCTGCCCCGTGCAGGGCTACCGTACGCCCTGACGGGGACAAGCCCAAACACGCCCTTCCCCTTGTGTCGCAAGGGATCGAGCCAGGTCGGCACGGGCAGGGGCGGTATTCGGCCAGGTGATCGACCGGATACCGCCCCCGGAGCGCCGCGAGGAGCGGGGTGAATCAGAGCTTGACCACCGGGAACGCCGCGGTGTCCAGGGTCCCGACGATGCCCGGAGTGGGCCGCGAGGGGGCACTGGCGGCCGGGTCGGCGGCGGCCAGCGCGGCGTCCCGCACCGCGGCGGCGACCGTCTTGGCCACGTCCGGGTGGAAGACGCTGGGGATGATGTAGTTCGCGTTCAGCTGGTCGTCGGTGACCGTGGTGGCCAGCGCCCGGGCCGCGGCGATCATCATCTCGGTGTTCACCGTGCGGCTCTGCGCGTCCAGCAGGCCGCGGAAGACACCCGGGAAGACCAGCACGTTGTTGATCTGGTTCGGGAAGTCGCTGCGGCCGGTGGCGACCACGGCGGCGGTCTGCCGGGCCACCGCCGGGTCGACCTCCGGGTCCGGGTTGGCCAGCGCGAAGACGATCGCCTTGTCGGCCATCGAGGCGATGTCGTCCCCGTCCAGCACGTTCGGGGCGGAGACGCCGATGAAGACGTCGGCCCCCGCCACGGCCTCCTTGAGGCTGCCGGTGCGGCCCGAGCGGTTGGTGTGCTCGGCGATCCAGCGCAGCGAGTCGTTGAGGTCCTCGCGGCCGCTGTGCACCACGCCCCGCACGTCGGCGACGGTGGCGTGCTCGACGCCGGCGGCCAGCAGCAGCTTGAGGATCGCGGTGCCGGCCGCGCCGGCGCCCGACATCACCACCCGGATGTCGCCGATCTCCTTGCCGACCACCCGCAGCGCGTTGGTCAGCGCGGCCAGCACCACGATGGCGGTGCCGTGCTGGTCGTCGTGGAAGACCGGGATGTCCAGCGCCTCGCGCAGCCGGGCCTCGATCTCGAAGCAGCGCGGCGCGGAGATGTCCTCCAGGTTGATCCCCGCGAAGCCGGGGGCGATCGCACGGACGATCTCGACGATTTTGTCAGCGTCCTGGGTGTCCAGGCAGATCGGCCAGGCGTCGATCCCGGCGAAGCGCTTGAACAGCGCCGCCTTGCCCTCCATCACCGGCAGCGCGGCCTGCGGGCCGATGTTGCCCAGGCCCAGCACCGCCGAGCCGTCGGTCACCACCGCGACGCTGTTGCGCTTGATGGTCAGGCGGCGGGCGTCCTCGGGGTTCTCGGCGATGGCCATGCAGACCCGGGCCACGCCGGGGGTGTAGATCATGCTGAGGTCGTCGCGGTTGCGGATCGGCAGCTTCGAGGACATCTCGATCTTGCCGCCGAGGTGCATCAGGAAGGTCCGGTCCGAGACCTTGCCGATCGTGACGCCCTCGATCGCGCGCAGCTTCTCGACGATCTCCTCGCCGTGCGCCACCGAGGCGGCGGCGACGGTGACGTCGATCCGCAGCGCCTCCAGGCCCGAGGCCGTCACGTCCAGGCCGGTCACCGACCCGCCGGAGGACTCCACCGCGGTGGTGATGTTGCTGACCGCACTGCCACTGGCCGGGACCTCCAGCCGCACCGTGATCGAGTTGGAGACACTGGGCACCGTCGCCATCGACGTCCTTCTTCCGTCCACTGAGGGGTAAGAGCCGGCCAGGCGGTCTTCAACGCCCTGCTGGAACGCCACTTGGTCATTTCAACAGTTTGTTGATGCTGCGCCTCGCGCATCCTAGGCCTCGATCGTCCCACCTACCAGGGGGTTCCCAGAAATATCGTCCGTTGATTGCGGGGAACCAACAACAGAGGATCCGGTGAACCTGACCAAGCACCGAAAATCCGCCGCCCGGCCTTGCCTGGCGGGGCCGATGGGTTACATTGGACGAGACACCGGCTCGATCCAAGCCCCCGGGCCCAACCTTAGTCGCTTCGAGCGACCACTTGCCGCGAGGCGAGCATGGCGGGTCGGTGTCACCAACGTGATGACTGTGGCCCCCACCTCCGGTGGGGGCCACAGTCGTTGACGGAGTGTCCGCGCTACCGCAGCAGCGCGGGGACGCCCTCGGTGTCGGGCAGGTCGTCCGGTCCCGAGAGCACCGTCAGGCGCTGGGTGGCCCGGGTCAGCGCGACGTAGAGGACCCGCAGCCCGGCCTCCGACTCGCCGGCGATGCCGGTCGGATCGGCGACCACGGTGGCGTCGTACTCCAGGCCCTTGGCCTCCAGGCTGCCCAGCGCGACCACCCGCTCGCCCAGCCCCTCGATCCAGCCGGCCGCCTCGGCCCGGCGCTCCATCGGGACCACCACGGCGACCGTGCCGTCCACCTCGCCGAGCAGGTGGCGCAGTTCGGCCCGGGCGGCGGCACCGAAGGCGGCCGGCTCGGGAGCGGTGACGGCCGCGAAGCGCGGCTCGATGCCGGTGGAGCGCACGGCGCTGGGCGAGGGCGTGCCCGGGGCGGCCAGCGCCAGCACCTTCGCCGCCACCTCGGCGATCTCGGCGGGGTTGCGGTAGTTGACGGTCAGCGTGTGGCGGCGGCGCGGCTTGCCGGCCAGCACCTCGTCCAGCGCCGCCTGGGCCTCCGCGGGGAAGGGCCAGGAACTCTGCGCCGGATCGCCCACGATGGTCCAGGTCGCCGAGCGGGAGCGGCGGCCGATCATGCGCCACTGCATCGGCGTCAGGTCCTGCGCCTCGTCGACGATCACGTGCGCGTACTCGGTGCGCTCCACCGGGAGCTGCTCGCGGCGGCGCGAACTGCGGTCGGCGAACGTGGTCACCTCCTCCAGACCGGTGAGCAGGTCCACCGCGTCCACCTCGCGCACCTTGGGCCGGGCCGGCTCGCCGAGCAGCAGCTGCAGCTCGTCGATCAGCGCCACGTCGTGCGCCGAGAGCGCCCCCTCGCCGCGCCGGCCCAGGTGGCGCCAGGAGGCGGCCAGCAGGCGGGCCTCCTCGGAACTGACCACCTGCCGGGCGATCCGGTTGGTGTGCTTGGCCTGGCGCAGCGTGGCCAGCACCTGACGCGGCGTCAGGGCGGGCCACCAGGCGTCCAGGAAGTCGAGGAACGGGGCCTCGTCCGAGACGTACTCGTCGAAGCTCTCCTTCTCCTCCTGGCGCTGCTCGCGGGAGAAGTGGTCGGCGGGCCTGGGCAGGTGCTTGGTGGCCTCCACCCAGAGCGCGTCGAGCAGCAGCCGGCGGGCCCTGGGGCGCAGCAGGTTGAGCGGGGTGCCGCCGCTGCCCACCACGTTGCCGCGCACCGCGCGCAGCCGCCCGGCGTCCAGCCGCAGCACCTCGCCGCGCGCCACCACCTTCAGCTCGGCCGGCGCACCGCCCGCGCCGGAGCCGCCGGTCGGCACCTCCAGCGCGGCCCGCGCCGCCCGGCGCAGCAGCTGGATCATCCGGGCCGAACCCTTGATCCGCGCCGTCTCGGGGCTGTCGTAGCGCTCGGCCTCGATGCCGTCCACCAGGCTGCCGATCGCCCGGATCGCCACCTGGCCCTCCTCGCCGAGCGAGGGCAGCACGCCCTCGGTGTAGGAGACCAGCAGCGGGGTCGGGCTGACCACCAGGATGCCGCCCGCGTACCGGCGGCGGTCCTGGTAGAGCAGGAACGCGGCCCGGTGCAGGGCCACGGCGGTCTTGCCGGTGCCGGGGCCGCCGGTGACCAGGGTGGCGCCGGCCGCGGGCGCCCGGATCACCTCGTCCTGCTCCTTCTGGATCGAGGAGACGATGTCGCGCATGGTGTGGCTGCGGGCCCGGCCGAGCGAGGCCATCAGGGCGCCGTCGCCGATCACCGCCAGTTCCTCGCCACCCAGCACCGGGGTGAGGTCGGGACGCAGCAGGTCGTCCTCGACGCCGATCACCTTGCGGCCCTTGGAGCGGATCACCCGGCGGCGCAGCACCCGGCCCGGCTCCAGCGGGGTGGCCCGGTAGAAGGGGGCGGCGGCCGGCGCCCGCCAGTCGATCACCAGCGGGCCGTACTCGGCGTCGAGCACGCCGAGCCGGCCGATGTGCAGGGTCTGCGCGACGTTCTCGTCACCCGGGTCCAGCGGGGTGAAGGAGGGGATGCCGTGCTCCTCGGGGGCGTCGGCCTGCTGCAGGTCGATCCGGCCGAAGAGGAAGTCCTCGAACTCGTTGTTCAACCGGTTGAGGTGCGTGCCGGCCCGGTAGACCTGCGCGTCCCGCTCGGCGAGCGCGCCGGGGGTGCCGACCTGGACCCGCTTGGCGGCGTCTTCCAGCACGTACTCGGCCTCGGCGAGCTTCTCCTCCAATCGCCGGTAGACGGTGTCGAGGTGCCGCTGCTCGCCGGCGATCTCTCGCTCGCGCAGCCCCTCGGCCGCGCTCGTGATGATGCCCGCTGGTGCCGTTCCGGCCTCGGTGGTTGCGGCCGCGTGCTGCCTGCCGTGCGCGCCCAAGGGGTCCCCTGTCGTACGTCTGCTGGTCGGAGAGATGACCGCCGTCCAAAGTCGGCGGACGGACGATCCTACTCCCGGAGGCCAGGACGGGTCACCCAGGGCGGGCGTCCCGGTCGCGCGCCACCGGATGCCCCGGGCGCTTCGGGTGCTTCGGGAAACACGAAGGCCGCCCTCCGGAATCGGAAGGCGGCCCGCATGCACATGGGATGGTGGAGATGCCGGGAATCGAACCCGGGTCCAGTGGAGTGGATTCAGGACTTCTCCGAGCGCAGTCCGCTGTGCTTTTCTCGGCCCTGGCAGTCACGCGGACAAGCCGCCAACGGGCCCAGCTACTGTTTGTTGTCCCGCTCACCCGCGTAACCCGGGTGGGCAGTTGAGTTCCCTAAATTATGCCAGGCTCCGGGTCGGGAACTCCCCGGTCTGACACCTTGGCTACTCGCTGCTCAGGCAGCGAGCGCGAAGGACTCGCGCTTAGAATTGGCGATTATTTTTTTGCGACAGATGGTTAACGAGATCATTGCCGCGTTCCTCGGCTCGCTTCTCCTGTTTCGACGTCCCCTGTCGAAACCGATCATCCCCATGTTTTTTTGAGAAACAGCTGGTTGAACCGCGCCCCGCCCGGGTCGACCCCGTCCGGTGACGCTCGCTCCATGGTACGCGCCCCGGATGGGGCGGTCCAGCCGATTAGGCCGCCGCGCCGGGGGCCGGCGGCGACTTGGTCACGTGCGGCCCGGGGGTGCCGAGCTGCTGGGCCAGCCAGGGCAGCGCGTCGGCGAACGCGGTGGCGGCGAACTGCCAGACGTGCCGGCCCGGTTGGACGTCCACCGTGCACGCGATGCCGTCCTTGCGGGCGGCCGCGGCCAGCTGCCTGCCCTGCGCGGTCTGCCGGACCTCCTCATCGCCGCTCTCGAACCACCCGGAGGTACCGCGGTACTTGCCGTGGCGCCCGAGCACCGTCAGCGGATCGTGCGCCGACCAGGCCGCCGCGTTGCCGCCGTAGAGCTTGTCGATGGTCTGCTGCTTGTCGCCGGCGTTGGGTCCGAGGTCGCCGGAGATGTCCTCGAAATGGGTGAAGACCTGGGGGTGTTCAACCGCCAGGTCGACCGCGCAGGTCCCGCCCATCGACCAGCCCGCCACGCCCCACTTGCGCGGGTCGGTCGCGGTGCCGAAGGTCTTCTCGATGTACGGCGGGATGTCGCGCACCAGGTGGTCCTCGGCCATTCCGTTCGGACCGTCCACGCATTCGGTGTCGACCTTGAATCCGCCGGTCGCGTCGGTGAAGACCAGGACCGGCGCGTAACCGCCGTGCCGGGCGGCATAGGCGTCGGCGGTCCGCACCGCGTCACCGGCGCGCACCCAGTTGTCGGGCGCCGCGTACTCGCCGCCGATCATCTCCACCACGGGCAGCTTGGGGCGGGCCTTGCTGCGGAACCAGGCCGGCGGCAGGTACACCAGCTCGGGGCGGTGCTCGAAACCGCTGGCGCTGTCGGGTATGTCCACCTGGACGATCCGGCCGGTGCCGGTCCGACCGGTCAGCGAGCCGAGCTGGTCGAGCGTCACCTGCTGGGGCAGCGGTGCGCCGGTCAGCTCGCCGATCGCGTCGTCCAGGGTCGGGAAGTAGCCGGTGGCGGCGTTCAGCGCGTTGCCGGCGGCCAGCAGGGCGAGCAGGGCGGCCACCGGCGCGAGCGCTCGGCGCCACCAGCGCGCCGAGCGCCGGCCGGCCACCAGCACCGCGAGTGCCAGCACGGCGGCGCCGGCCCAGAGCCAGAGTTCCGGCGGCAGCGGGTCGGTGACCCCGCCGACGGTGACCGCGAGCAGCCCGGCCAGGCCGGTCAGCAGCGCGGCGGCGCCGACCGCCACCGGGACCCGGCGCAGCCGCCAGCGGCGGTCCCGCCAACCGATCGAGGCCAGCAGGGCGGCCCCCGCGGCGACTTGGACGGCCCACGGGAACCAGCCGGCCAGCAGGGAGACGTTCATCCCCGAATCGTACCGATCCGGATGCCGCCCCCAGGCCGCTGACCAGCCAGGATCACGCAGTTGGGACGAAGCCGCTACCGAACGCGCACAATCAGCCCTGCCGGCGGCGGGCCGCGGAGACCGCGCGCGCCGTCTCCCGGGTGTCCTGCTTCTCGCGCAGGGTCTGCCGCTTGTCGTAGAGCTTCTTGCCGACCGCGAGGGCCAGCTCCAGCTTGACCCGGCCGTCCTTGAAGTAGAGCGAGAGCGGCACCAGGGTGTGCCCGGTCTCCTTGGTCTTCGCCTCCAGCTTGCGGATCTCCATCTTGTGCAGCAGCAGCTTGCGCTTGCGCCGCGCCGAGTGGTTGGTCCACGTCCCCTGGGTGTACTCGGGGATGAAGACGTTGTCGATCCACACCTCGCCGGCCTGGGTGTAGGCGTAGCCGTCGACCAGGTTGGCCCGCCCCTCGCGCAGCGACTTGACCTCGGTGCCGGTGAGCACCATCCCGCACTCGTAGGTGTCGAGGATCGTGTACTCGTGTCGCGCCTTCTTGTTCTGCGCGATCAGCTTCTGTCCCGTTTCCTTTGCCATAGCACCGGACATTCTCGCACCTCGCGGCCGTGCCCGGCAGCCGGTTTACGGCCGCGCGGCCACCTCGCCGAGACCGCTGAGCACCCGCAGCGCCAGCGCGTCGGCGCTGCCGGGGTCGGCGGCGGGCACGTCGGGGAGCAGCCCGGTGCCGTCCGGCGAGCGGCCGGCGGGGGTGGACCAGCGGCCCACGGTGAGCTCCAGCACCGATCCGTCGGCGAGCCGGCTGGGCTGCTGCACGGTGCCCTTGCCGAAGGTCCGGCTGCCCACCAGCACCGCCCGGCAACGGTCCTGTAGCGCGCCGGCCAGCAGTTCGGCGGCGCTCATGGTGCCGCCGTCCACCAGCACCACCAGCGGCGTGCGCGCGTCGCCGCCGGGTGCGGCGGTCAACTCCCGCCGCTCGCCGCCGGCCAGGTAGGAGGCGACCGGGCCGCCGTCCAGGAAGACCGAGGCGGTGGCGACCGCCTCAGCCACCAGGCCACCGGAGTTGCCGCGCAGGTCGAGCACCACCCCGTGCTCGGGAGATCGCCGCACCGCCGCGGCGATCTCGGCGCCGACCCCGGTGGTGAAGGCCCGCGCGGTGATCCAGAGCACCCCGGCGGCCGGGTGGTCCACCGCGACGTCCTGGGCGGCGAGCACGGCCCGGCGCAGCGTCACCTCGCGCGGCGCCGCGCCGGGCCGGCGCAGCGTGAGCCGCACCGCGGAACCGGGCCCGGCCGCGCGGCCCGGCTCGGCGGGGGTGTCGGGGCGGCCGCGCAGCCGGGCCACCACCTCGGTCACCGGCAGGCGGTCCACCGGCGCGCCGTCCACCGCGAGCAGGCGCTCGCCGACCGCGATCCCGGCCGCGGCGGCCGGCGAGCCCGGGGTCAGCTCGGCGACCACCGTCGAGCCGTCGGCGGCCCGGTCCACGAAGAGCCCGACCCCCAGGTACTCGCCGTCCAGGCCCTGGGCGAACTCGGCGTACTCCTGCGGGCTGTAGTAGGCGGCCCAGCGGTCGCCGCCGACCGCCACCAGGCGCTCGGCCTGCTGCGGGGTGAGCGCCGCCGCGGGCGGTGCACCACCGTCCAGGCCGCGATGGCCGTCCTGGCCGTCCTCGCTGCCCTGGCTGCGCTGACCGGACGCGGTTGCGTTGCCGGCCGGGACGGCCGGACGCACCGGAGCGGTGCCGCCCCAGGCACCCGCGGCGGCACCGCTGAGCAGCACCGCGCCGAACACCAGGCCGAGAGCGGCACCGCGGCGCGCCCTCCCCCGGCCGCCGGCCGCAGGGACACCCATCGCGGTTGCGGTCATGGCAGCGGAGTGTAAGCGCCCGGTGCGCTCTGTGGCCGCAGAACGGCGCAACGCCACCGGGAGTGACGACAGCCGGTCCGCTCCGTGCTCCCGGGCCGGCGGACCCTGGAGCGGGACAGGGCCTAGACCTTCAGGTACTTGCGCAGGGTCAGGAAGGCCGCGATCGCCGCCATCGCCATACCGGCCACGATCAGCAGCGGGATCACCTGGAGCACCGAGGAGAGCCCGATGAACTGGATGAACGCCACCTTCTTGGCGAGCCAGCTGTGCACGCCGAAGTTGCCGAGCAGCAGCAGACCCGAGGCCAGCACCGCGCCCAGCAAGGCGGCGAAGGCCGCCTCCGCGATGAACGGCATCTGCACGTAGAAGTTGGACGCGCCCACCAAGCGCATGATCCCGGTCTCCCGCCTTCGACTGAAGGCCGAGACCCGCACGGTGTTGACGATCAGCAGCAGGGCCACCGACAGCATCAGCACCATGATCACGAAGGCTGCCGTCTGCAGACCGTTGAGCAGCCCGAAGAGGTTGTCCAGGATCTGCCGCTCGTCCTCCACCGAGCGCACTCCTGGATGCCCGGCGAACGCGCTCTGCAGCACGTCGTAACGGGTCGGGTCGCTCAGCTTCACCCGCCAGGAGGAGGGGATCGCGTCGGCACCGAGGACGGAGACCAGGGCGTTGTCCGGGTTCATGTCCTTCCAGTGCTTGTACGCCTCCGCCTGGCTCTCGAAGGTGGAGCTCTCGACCAGCGGCTGCATCTTGTCCAGACCGGCCTTCACGGCGTCGATCTGGTCCTGGGTGGCGGCACCGTTGGCGCACTGCGGGGCGGTCTTGGCGTCCGCCTTGGTGCAGAAGTAGATACTGACCTCGACCTTGTCGTACCAGTACCCCTTCATCGAGTTGACCTGGTCACGGACCAGCAGACTGGCCCCGGCCAGGGCGAGCGAGAGCGCGACGCTGACCACGACCGCGATGGTCATGGTCAGGTTGCGGCGGAGACCCACACCGATCTCCGACAGGATGAACTGGGCGCGCATGGGCTTCTTCTACTCCAAGATCAAGGCTGGTGGACCGGCGGCGACACGACGGGCCGGCGGAGCCGGCCGGGCCCCGGGGCCTCGGGGGCCCAGGGCCGTACGGGCCTAGTGCTGGTACCCGTAGACACCGCGGGCCTGGTCGCGGACCAGCAGCCCCTTGTCGAGCTCGATCACGCGCTTGCGCATCTGGTCGACGATGGCCTGGTCGTGGGTGGCCATCAGCACCGTGGTCCCGGTGCGGTTGATCCGGTCCAGCAACTTCATGATGCCGACCGAGTTCTGCGGGTCCAGGTTGCCGGTCGGCTCGTCGGCGATCAGCAGCATCGGGCGGTTGACGAAGGCCCGGGCGATCGCCACGCGCTGCTGCTCACCACCGGAGAGCTCGCCGGGCATCCGGTCCTCCTTGCCGCCGAGGCCGACCAGGTCGAGCACCTCGGGCACCACCTTGTTGATGGCACCCTTCGGCTTGCCGATGACCTCCAGCGCGAACGCCACGTTCTGCGCCACGGTCTTGTTCGGCAGCAGGCGGAAGTCCTGGAAGACGGTGCCCAGTTGGCGCCGCATGTGCGGCACCTTCCAGTTGGACAGCTTGCCCAGGTCCTTGCCGAGCACGTGCACCTCGCCCGTGCTGGGGCGCTCCTCGCGCAGGCACAGGCGCAGGAAGGTGGACTTGCCCGAGCCGGAGGAACCGACCAGGAAGACGAACTCGCCCTTCTCGATCTCCAGCGAGACCTCCGACAGGGCGGGGCGGTTCTGCTTGGGATAGGTCTTGGAAACGTTGTCGAATCTGATCACGGCTGCATCACGGAGGCCATCCTAGGCGGAGCAGCCGACAGCTCGGACAACTTCCGTAACCCGATCGTTACTTCAGGCCGATGACGGGCGCCGGTCGCACTGCTCCTGGGGCGGACCCGCCCCTCGATCCGGCCGAGGCGGGGTGGCGGGAGCGGCCCGAACGGCTGCCCCCGGCTTGGGACCATACGCGACCCGGCTGAGACCGCGCAGGGCGGTCCGGCGAACGGTCCTGACGGATTGTCCGCTCTCGATGGGAAATAACCGGAAAATCGTGAGTCGATCCACAGCCCGCTCCCGGGGCCGCACACCTCGGGCCCGGCCCGCCGGCACCGGGGCGGCCCGAGGTGTGCGGCCCCGGGAGCGGTTTTCCGGCCCGGGCGCCGGAAGCCGCGGAACCTGGCAGAGTAGAGGGCAAACCGCGCTGCCGCGGTCCGGCTCCGATCCCCCGCCCGGAGCAGATACGGGAACCATCCGGCTGCCCGGCGCGTTGGCTGTAGCAGGCAAGGAGGAGATCGCATGACATGCGACCATCTGGTGTGCGCCAACTGCGCCGGCCGCGTCAGCGAGGGCCGGTGCCCGGTCTGCCGCGCCGAGCGTGCCCGGCTGCAACAGCAGCAGGGCCCCTTCTCCACGCTCTCCCCGGCCACGCTGCTCGCGCTGCTGGCCGCGCTGCTGGCGGTGGCGATGATCTGCCGGCAGGCGCTGGCCTAGCCGAGCCCGTCGCACCTCGTCCACCGCACGGCGCTCCCGCCGTTCACCGCACGGCACTCCCGCTCAGAATGCGCAGGGCCCCCGGACTCGGTCCGGGGGCCCTCTTCTTTCACCAGCGCCCGCTCAACGCCCGCGGTGCGCGCGGGCGCCGCCGGCTCAGTTCTCGCGCTGCTTGCGCCAGCGGATACCGGCCTCGATGAAGCCGTCGATGTCGCCGTCCAGGACCGCCTGCGGGTTGCCGACCTCGAAGTCGGTGCGCAGGTCCTTGACCATCTGGTACGGGGCCAGCACGTAGGAGCGCATCTGGTTGCCCCAGGAGCTGCCGCTGTCCTTGAGCGCGTCCATCGCCGCGCGCTCCTCCTGGCGGCGCCGCTCCAGCAGCTTGGCCTGGAGGACGTTCATCGCCGAGGCCTTGTTCTGGATCTGCGAGCGCTCGTTCTGGCAGGAGACCACCACGCCGGTGGGCAGGTGGGTGATCCGGACCGCCGAGTCGGTGGTGTTGACGCCCTGGCCGCCGGGGCCGGAGGCGCGGTAGACGTCGATCCGCAGTTCGCCCTCGTCGATGTCGACGTGGTCGCTCTGCTCGACGACCGGGAGCACCTCGACGCCCGCGAAGGAGGTCTGCCGGCGGCCCTGGTTGTCGAAGGGCGAGATCCGCACCAGGCGGTGCGTGCCCTGCTCGACCGAGAGGGTGCCGTAGGCGTAGGGGGACTTCACGGTGAAGGTCGCGGACTTGATGCCGGCCTCCTCCGCGTAGGAGGTGTCGTAGACCTCGGTCGGGTAGCCGTGCCGCTCGGCCCAGCGCAGGTACATGCGCATCAGCTGCTCGGCGAAGTCGGCGGCGTCCACACCGCCGGCCTCGGCCCGGATGTTGACCAGGGCCTCACGGGCGTCGTACTCGCCGGAGAGCAGCGTGCGCACCTCCAGCTCCTCGACGGCCTTCTTGACCGAGACGAGCTCGCCCTCGGCCTCGGCCAGGGTCTCGGCGTCGTCCTCGGCCTGGGCCAGCTCGAACAGCACACCCAGGTCCTCGACCCGGCCGCGCAGCTGCGTGACCTTGCGCAGCTCGCCCTGCAGGAAGGAGAGGCGGCTGGTGATCTTCTGCGCGTTCGCGACGTCGTCCCAGAGGCTGGGGGCGGCTGCCTCCTCCTCCAGGTGTGCGATGTCGGCCCGGATCTTGTCCAGGTCGAGGACGGCCTCGATCGACCCCATGGTCGTTTCGAGGTTCTTGAGCTCTTCGGAAGGATCGACGGCTGCCACGCCACCAGCCTAATGGTTAGCGCGGGGCGCTGACACCGGCCGGTGGCCCGCCGCTGTCGGCGGTGCTCCGTACGGCCACCACCGGGCCCGGCGCACCAGCACCCGCGTGGTGGCCGCCGCCGCTGCCGAAGGCGCTGAACGCGGCGGCCGCGCCGGCCAGCAGCAGCAGGACGGCGAGCAGCACCGCGAGCAGCCGGCGCCGGCGCACCAGAGCCGTGCGGCGCCCGCCGCGGTGGGTGGCGGCGGGCGTGGTGGCGCGCTGGGCGCGGGACTCGGCGGCGTAGCCGGCCAGCTCCTGGGCGGAGGGGCGGCGCAGGCTGGTGTGGGTGTCCCTGGTGGAGTCCGGGGCCGGGGCGGGGACCAGCGGGACGGCGGGGCCGCGCCGGCGCCGGTGGGTCCCGCTGCCGGTGTCCGCCTCGGTGTAGACGGCCTCGGCGGGCGTCGGGGCCTCCTCGGCGGCCGGCCGGTCCTGGGCGGGCAGCGCGAGCGGCGGCAGCCCGGCCAGCGCGGGCAGCTGCTCGCGCAGGCGCTCGGCCAGCTCGGCGGCGCGCAGCCGGGAGGCGGGCGCCTTGGCCAGGCACTCGGAGATGATCCGCCACAGCCCCTCCGGCAGCCCCGGGATCGGTGGCACGCTCTCGGTCACGTGCCGGCGCAGCACCGCGCCGGTGTGGCCGCCGCCGAAGGGGGTGAAGCCGGCCAGCAGCTCGTAGCAGACGGTGGCCAGGGCGTAGATGTCGACGGCCGCCCGCGGCTCCAGGCCCTCGATGATCTCGGGCGCCAGGTAGTCGGGGGTGCCGATGATCCGGGTGGCCCTGGTCCGGCGCGGGGCGTCGACCAGCCGGGCGATGCCGAAGTCGGTGAGCTTGGCGCGCGGCGTCCCGCCCGGCCCCGGCGGCGCGGCCAGGTCGAGCATCACGTTCTCCGGCTTGACGTCGCGGTGCACGATCCCGGCCGCGTGCGCTGCGGCCAGGCCGTCGGCCACGTCGGCGATCACCGCGGCGGCGGCCTGCGGGGCGAGCACCCCCTCGCGCTCCAGCCGGGAGCGCAGGTCGGTGCCGTGCACCAGCTCCATCACCAGCGCCAGGTCGTCGCCGTCCACCACCATGTCCCGCACCCCGACCACCCGCGGGTGGTCCAGGCTGGTGAGCGCGGCCCGCTCCTGGACGAAGCGGCCGACCAGCACCTGGTCGGTGGCCAGGTCCTCGCGCAGCAGCTTGACCGCCACCGCTCCGTCGGGGCCCTCGCCCAGCCACACGGTGCCGGCGGACCCCCGGCCGATCACCTGGTGCACGGTGTACCGGCTGCCGATCTTGCGTGCCAATGCTGCTCCGTGGGCGGCGGGGAGCGCTCCCTGGCCGCCGCTGGGGGCCCGGGAGCGCTCGTGAGGTCGGTGCGTCGCCGACCAACCTACGCGCCCTGGGCCCCTGTGCGGGACCTCCCGCCAGCCAATGTCGACAAAGCGTCAATACTGACCGCTTGGTGTCGGACCGTCAGTTGCCGGTGACGGAGTGCCAGGTGCTGCTGACCCAGCCGGTGGTGCTGTCCCACCACTGGTGCACGTTGTCCCAGTAGTGCGGCAGCGGGGTGAAGTTCCACAGCGCGGCGGCGGCCACCGCCATGATCAGCAGCACCATCAGGCAGCCCTTGAGGCAACCCAGGCCCGGGATGTACATCCGGTTGCGGCTGCGCGGGCGCGGCTCACGGCGCGGCCGGGGCTCGCGCTCCGGCTCGGGCGGACGCGGGGCCGGGGGCTCCGGGCGGTGCTGCGGCGGCTCCGGACGGCGGCCCGGCGCGGGCGCCGACGGGGCCGGGCGCTGGGACGGCTCGCGGTACGCCTGGTAGCCCTGGTCCGGGTACTGCTGCTCGGGGTACTGCTGGTCGCGGTACTGCTGGTCCTGCTCGGCGTAACCCTGGTCGCGGTAGCCGGGGCCCGGCGGGCGGCCGCGCTGCCCCCGGTAGGGCGGCGGGGCCACCGGCGGGCGCTCGGCGCGCCCGTAGCCCGGCCCGGGCTCGCCCTGGCGCGGCCGGCCGCCCTGGGGCGGGTAGCCGCCCTGCTGGGAGTAACCGCCCTGCTGGGGGTAGCCCTGAGGCGGCTGGGCGCCGCCCTGGGGCGGGTAGCCGGGGCCGGGGTAGCCGCCGGGCTGGTAGGGGCGCGGGGCGGCCTGCGGGGGCTCGAACTCCTCGGCCGCGAAGACCTGGGTCTGCTGGTTGCGGTCCCGGGCGGCACGCAGCTGGGTCTGCCACGGGTGCGGGGCCTCGGGCTGCGCGGCGGGCGGCGCGGCGGGCGGGCCCGGCTGGGCGGCGAACGGGCCGCCGGGCGGGGTCGGCATCAGGCGGGTCGGGTCGCCGGCCGGCCGGCCCGCGGTGTCGGGCGCGCCGTTCGGCAGCACCTGGGTGGCGGCCCCCGAGTCGTACTGGGAGTTCAGCACCCGGGTCGCCTGGTCCGGCTGGAACTGCTCGCCCTGGCCGGTGCCGGGCACCTCGGCCGGCCGCTCCTCCGGGAGCAGCAGCGCGGCCACGCCGAGCGCGGCGTCCACCGCGGCGGGCGAGGCGTGCACGCCGATCCCGGCGGCGACCACGCGCAGCGCGTGGGCCAGCGAGGTGGCGCTCGGGCGCCGGGCCGGATCCTTGCTCAGGCAGCGCTCGACCACGGTCCACAGCGGCTCCGGCATCCCGGGCGGGCGCGGCGGCTCCTGGGTCAGGTGGGCCTGGAGCACCTGGAGCGCGCCGTCGCCCTGGAACGGAGCCCGCCCGGTGACCAGCTCGTAGAGCATGATCCCGGCGCCGTAGATGTCCACGGCCGAGGTCTGCGGGCGGCCGCTGACCGACTCGGGGGCGACGTACGCGGGGGTGCCGACGAACTCGCTGGTCCTGGTGATGCCAGGGGAGTCGGCGAGCCGGGCGATGCCGAAGTCGGTGAGCATCGGGTGCAGTTGCTCACCGCCCTGGCCCTCGCCCTGGCTGGTGGCGAGCAGCACGTTGGCGGGCTTGAGGTCGCGGTGCACCACGCCGTCCGCGTGGCTGACCGCGAGCGCGTCGGCGATCTGGGCCATCAGCAGCGCGGCCGCGATCGGGCTCAGCGGGCCGTTGGCGCGCAGGTAGCGGTAGAGGTCGGGGCCGTCCACCAGGTCCATCACCAGGGCGAGCAGCTCACCCTCGACGACCAGGTCGCGGACCCGCACGATGTTGGGGTGGCGCAGCCGCAGCAGCACCGAGCGCTCGCGCAGGAAGCGCAGCACGATGTCCTGGTCGGCGGCCAGCTCCTCCTTGAGCACCTTGACCGCGACCTGCTGGCCGGGCACCAGGTCCGCCAGCCCGGCGTCCTCGCGCACCCGTCCCCGCCAGACGGTGCCCATGGCACCGCGCCCGAGGGTCTCCTCGAGCAGATACTTGCTGCCGACCGGCCGCACCTGGTGCACTCCTTGCCCTGCCGAGGCCTACCGTCGCCGCGCGCGATAGTCCGTGTGTGCGGCAACTCTAACGGTGCCCGGCAAACCCCAGCCGGATGAGTGCGCGAGCCGGGTGGCGCACGGCACCGGGCCGCCTTGGTCCTGACGCCCCCACCGACTTCGCCGACTCCACCGACTCCACAGGCCCCACCATGACGATGATCACAAGATCGTCAAATCCGGTACGGTGCGCGGACTGTCAGTCCCGGGTGGCAGGATGACGCCTAGCACTCCTGTGGTCCAACACTCATCACGAGCAGAGGGGAACCCCGGGCGAGATGCAGATCCGGCTGACGGTCCTCCGGCCCCGCGCGGGCGCCGGCGTGCCCGCGCCCGCCACCGACGTCCTGGTCACCGCCCCCGTCGGCACGGCGCTCGGATCGCTCGCGGTGGCGCTGGCAGGCGCGGTGGGCGTGCGCGGCGCGCGCAGCGCGACCCATGTGCACCTCTACGCCGGGGCCCGGCGCATCGACGAACGCACCCCGCTCGGCCACCCCCCGCTGCTGAACGGCGCCGTGCTCACGCTCGGCGAGCCCGACCCGGACGCCGCCGTCCCGCCGGACGACGGGGCGGCCGCGGCCGCCGTCGAGCTGCGGGTGGTCGGCGGACCGGACGCGGGCGGCGTGCACCGCCTGCACGGCAGCCAGGTGCGGGTGGGCCGCTCCAGCGAGGCCGACGTCCCGCTGGACGACCCCGACGTCTCCCGGCTGCACCTCTCCCTCCAGCTGGCCGCCGACGGCGGTGTCACGGTGCACGACCTCGGCTCGACCAACGGCACCTCGCTGGACGGGCGCCCGCTCGCCGAGGAGCCGCGGCCGCTGCCCGAGGGCGCCCTGCTGCGCCTGGGCGAGTCCACCGTGGCGCTGGCCGCCGCGCCCGCCGCCGACCAGGTCCGCAGCACCGCGCCGGACGGCCTGGGCCACCTCCAGGTCAGCCCGGCGCCCCGCCCGTCCCGGCCCGGCGCGCCCGCCGCCGAACCGCCCGCGCCGCCCGCCGCCGCCGGGAGCGGCCGCACCCGCTCGCTGCTCTCCCGCACCCTGGGCCGCTCCCCCACGCCCGCCGCCGCACCGGACACCGCGCAGCAGCACGCCAGGGCCCGCGACCGCCAGGCGGCCGCCCGGCGGGAGCGCTTCCCCGATCCGGCCGGCCTGCTGCTCAGCGCGCTCGGCCCCGGCCCCCGGCTCTGGGAGCGCCTCCCCGCCCACCCGGACGCCCTGGTGGTGCGGCTGGGCACCGCCGATGTGCCGGCCGGCCCCGGCACCACCCCGGGCGCCGTGCTGCCCGCCGTGCCGGTCACCGTCGACCTGCGGGCGGTCGGCAGCCTCGGGCTGACCGGGCCGCGCGAGCGGCTGCTCGGCCTGTCCAGGTCGCTGCTCGCCCAGCTGGCCGTGCTGCACCCGCCGAGCGGCCTGAGCCTGGTGGTGGTCAGCGCCGACGAGGAGCACGAGGCCGAGCAGCGCACCGCCGACTGGGGCTGGTCCCTGTGGCTGCCGCACCTGCGCCCGGGCCAGGGCCAGGACTGCCGCCTGCTGGTCGGCCTCGACCAGGCGCAGGCCCAGGTGCGGCTGGCCGAGCTGGCCGACCGCCCGGCCGAGGCGGGCGCCCAGCCGCTGACCGTGCTGCTGGTGGACGGCGATCCCGGCTCCGAGCCGGCCCGGCAGGCGCTGGCCCGGCTGCTGCGGCAGGGCGCGGCGGCCGGCGTCTTCACGATCTGCCTGGCCGAGCGTCCCGCGCTGCTGCCGCGGGGCCTGGGCGCCGACGCCGCGGTGACCGGCGAGGTGGCCACCCGGCTGACCGTCGGCATCGAGGGCCGGGCGGCCGAGGAGGTCGTCCTGGACGCCGTCTCGGCGGCCTGGGCCGAGCGGCTGGCCCGGGCGCTGGCGCCGCTGCGCGAGGCCGCGCCGGTCTCCCGCGGGCCGCTGCCGGAGGCGCTGCGGCTGCTCGACCTGCTGGAGCTCGACACGGTGACCCCGGCCAAGCTCTCCGCCCGCTGGGCGGACCTGCCCAGCACGGCCGGCACCGCCACCGCCCTGCTCGGCACCACCCGGGACGACCTGTGCACCATCGACCTGGCCGGGGCCGGGCTCGGCGAGCCGCAGCACCTGCTGGTCGGCGGCGCCAGGGGGGCCGGCAAGAGCGAGCTGCTGCGCACCCTGGTGGCCTCGCTCGCCGTCGGCGAGCGACCGGACCGGCTCCAGGTGCTGCTGATCGGCGGCCGCGACGACGCGTTGGCCGGCTGCGCCGAGCTGCCGCACGTCACCGGCCGGGTGGAGGCCGCCGCCGAGCCGCGCCAGGCCCTGCTGACCGCCGAGGCGCTGCAGGAGGAGCTGGCCAGACGCGAGGAGCTGTTCCGCGACCGCTCCTTCCCGGTCTGGTTCGCCGAGCGCGCGCTCACCGCCCGGCCCGCCGTGATCGGGCCGCAGCGCAGCGCCGAGCAGGGCGCCAGGCGCCCGGCCTCGGCCTCGGCCTCGACTGCGACTGCGACTGCGACTGCGACTGCGACCGTGGCCGGCACCGCGACGGTGGTGGCCGACGCGCTCCCCGCCCGCCTGGTCGTGGTGGTGGACGACTACGACGCGCTGCTCGCCCCCACCTCCCCCGCCGGCCGCCCGCTGGCCCGCGCGCTGGGCGCCGTGGCGCAGCGCGGCGGGCGGCTGGGCATGCACCTGGTGGCCGCCACCGGCCGCCCCGAGCTGAGCGCGGGCAGCGAGCTGGACGAGGCCGCGCTGTGGCGGATCGCGCTGCGCACCGACCATCCGGCCGACTCCGAGCTGCTGGTCCACGTCGACGACGCGGCGGCCCTGCCCGAGCAGACCCCGGGCCGCGGCTACCTGCGCCGACCGGACGGCGCGGTGCTGGCCTTCCAGACCGCCCGGGTCAGCGGCCGGATCCCGCGCACCGCGACCCTGCGCCCCACCGTGGTCGCGCTCGACCCGGCCCAGCTGGGCGCCCCGCCGACCAGGCGGCCGGTGCGCGAGCTGGGCAACGGGCCCACCGACCTCGCGCTGCTGGCCAGCGCGCTGCAGCGGGCCGCCCAGGGCTGAGCCCCACCGCGGTCACGCGCGACGACGGCGGCGAGAGCGACCGCGACGGCGCGCGGCCGCGACGGCGGAGCAAACGCGGAGCGGGGCCGCACCCGAAGGTGCGGCCCCGCTCCGCTGCCGTCCCGCCCTCAGCGCATCGAACCGGTGCGCAGCAGCGTGCGGATCACCCGCATGGCCACCGAGAGGCTGGACAGCGCGTAGGTGTCCGAACCCCTTATGTCGTCCAGCGTGGTCTGCGCCCGGCTGAGCAGCGTGCTGTTCAGCTCGGCCCAGGCCGTGAAGCGCTCCTCGCTGGTCGCGCTCTCCGGACCGCAGGCCAGCACGTCCTCGGTGAGCTGGGCGTGCGCCGCGAAGAGGTCCTCACGGATCGAGGTGCGGGCCATCGAGGACCAGCGGTCGATCCGCGGCAGTTCGATGATCCGGTCCAGCAGATGGGTGATGCCCAGGCGGTCGCCCAGGTCGTAGTAGAGGTCCGCGACCTCGGCGACGTCCTTGCCGGAGCGCTCTGCGACCTCGGTGACGTCCAGGGTCGGGAAGGTCGAGGAGAGCCCGGCGACCCGGGTGGCCAGCGCCTCGGGCACACCCGCGCCGGTCAGCTCCGCGTGGATCTTCTCGTACCAGGCCAGGTCCTCGCCGCGCAGCGGCTTGGGCAGGCTGGTCCAGACGTGGTCGACCCGCTGCTGGAAGAACGCGATGGTCTCGGCGATGTCCAGCGGCTGACGGCGGTTGTTGAGCATCCACCGGGTGGCCCGCTCGACCAGCCGGCGCGAGTGCAGCCGCATCCGGGTGGCGGTCTCGGCCGGGATCCGGTTGTCCAGGCCCTCGACCTCGTCCCAGATCTTCTCCAGGCCGAAGACCGCGCGGGCCGCGGTGTGGGTGCGGGCGATCTCCTCGTAGGTCGCGCCGGTCTCCTCCCGCAGGCGGAAGGCGAAGGTGCAACCGCCGCGGTTGATCGTGTCGTTGACGATCAGGGTGGTGATGATCTCCCGGTGCAGCGCGTGGTTGTCCACCGCCTCGGCGAACCGCTCGCGCAGCGCGGTCGGGAAGTAGAGGTGCAGGGTCTCGCGGAAGTACGGGTCGTCGGGCAGCCCGGTGGCGAGCAGCTCGTCGGCCAGGGTGATCTTGGTGTAGGCGAGCAGCACCGACAGCTCGGGCTGGGTGAGCCCGAAGCCGCTCTGCTGGCGCTCCTTCAGCTGCCTCTCGCTGGGCAGGAACTCCAGCTGGCGGTCGAGCTGACCGTCCGCCTCCAGCCGGTTGAGCATCCGCGAATGGACGTTCACCATGCTGTGCGCCTGGGCCACCGCGTTGGCCAGCACCACGTTCTGCGCGTAGTTGTTGCGCAGGACGAGCTTGCCGACCTCCTCGGTCATCTCGGCCAGCAGGGTGTTGCGCTGCTTGACCGTCATGTCGCCCTCGGCGACCACCTGGTTGAGCAGGATCTTGATGTTCACCTCGTGGTCCGAGGTGTCCACGCCGGCCGAGTTGTCGATCGCGTCGGTGTCGATCCAGCCGCCGCTCCTCGTGCCCCCCGGGCCGTCCGGGCCGCCCACCTGGGCGTACTCGATCCGGCCCAGCTGGGTGCAGCCGAGGTTGCCGCCCTCGCCGATCACCCGGGCGCGGACCTGGCTGCCGTTGACCCGGATCGCGTCGTTGGCCTTGTCGCCGACGTCCGCGTTGGTCTCCCGCTCGGCCTTGATGTAGGTGCCGATGCCGCCGTTCCAGAACAGGTCCACCGGGGCCTGCAGGATCGCCTTCATCAGCTCGGCCGGGGTGAGCTTGGCCGTCCTGATGCCGAGCGCCTCGCGGACCTGCGCGGTCAGCTGGATCGACTTGGCGGTGCGCGGGAAGACGCCGCCGCCGGCCGAGATCAGCGCCTTGTCGTAGTCGTCCCAGGAGCTGCGCGGCAGGTCGAAGAGCCGGCGGCGCTCGGCGAAGGAGGTGGCCGCGTCGGGGTTCGGGTCCAGGAAGATGTGCCGGTGGTCGAAGGCGGCCACCAGCCGGATGTGCTCGCTGAGCAGCATGCCGTTGCCGAAGACGTCACCGGACATGTCGCCGATGCCGACCACGGTGAAGTCCTCGGACTGGGTGTCCACGCCCAGCTCGCGGAAGTTGCGCTTGACCGACTCCCAGGCACCGCGGGCGGTGATGCCCATGCCCTTGTGGTCGTAGCCGGCCGAGCCGCCGGAGGCGAAGGCGTCGCCGAGCCAGAAGCCGTACTGCTCGGCCACGCCGTTGGCGATGTCCGAGAAGGTCGCGGTGCCCTTGTCGGCGGCGACCACCAGGTAGGTGTCGTCCTCGTCGTGCCGGACCACGTCGACCGGGTGGACGACGGCGCCGCCCACGAGGTTGTCGGTGATGTCCAGCAGGGCGGAGATGAAGGTCTTGTAGGACGAGATGCCCTCGGTCAGCCAGGCGTCGCGGTCCACCGCCGGGTCCGGCAGCTGCTTGGCGACGAAGCCGCCCTTGGCGCCGACCGGGACGATCACGGTGTTCTTCACCATCTGGGCCTTGACCAGGCCCAGGATCTCGGTGCGGAAGTCCTCGCGCCGGTCGGACCAGCGCAGACCGCCGCGGGCGACCTTGCCGAAGCGCAGGTGCACGCCCTCGACCTGCGGCGAGTAGACCCAGATCTCGAAGGCCGGGCGCGGGGCCGGCAGGTCCGGGATGGCGTGCGGGTCGAACTTCATCGACACGTACGGGTGCCACTGGCCGTCCGCCGCGCGCTGGAAGAAGTTGGTCCGCAGGGTGGCCTTGATCAGGTGCAGGAAGGAGCGCAGGATGCGGTCCTCGTCCAGCGAGACGACCTCGTCCAGCGCGCCGTCCAGCTCCTCCAGGATGGCCTCGCCCAGCTCGTCGGCACCCAGCTGGTGGCTGGGGCTCAGGCGGGCCTCGAAGAGGTTCACCAGCAGGCGGGTGGTGTGCGCGTTGTTGCGGAGCGCGTCCTCCATGTAGTCCTGCGAGAAGGTGCTGCCGGCCTGGCGCAGGTACTTGGCGTAGGCGCGCAGCACGACCGCCTGACGCCAGCTCAGCCCGGCGGTCAGGATCAGGCCGTTGAAGCCGTCGTTCTCCGCGTGACCGGTCCAGGTGGCCGCGAAGGCCTCCTGGAAGCGCTCGCGGGCCTCGTCGGTCAGCTCGGCCGCCTCGCGCAGCTTGAGGCCGAAGTCGTAGACCCAGGCGGTGGTGTGGTCGGAGCGGCGCAGCGCGTACGGGTGCTCGTCCAGCACCTCGACACCCAGGCGCTGCAGCACCGGGAGCACCTCGGTCAGCGAGATCGGACCGCCGACCCGGTAGATCTTGAAGCGGCGCTCGTCGTCGCCGGCGCCGACCGGCTGGTAGAGGTTGAGCCGGAAGTCGCCCTCGCCGTGCAGCGATTCGATCTGCTTGAGGTCGGCCACGGCGGTGCGCGCGGAGAAGTCGGCCCGGTAGCCGTCGGGGAAGGCGTTGGCGTACTTGTGGCCCAGGTCCGCGGCCTTCTCCTCGCCGAGCTCCAGCAGCAGCTGGTCGTTGAAGCCGTCCATCCAGAACCGGGCGGCCTCGGCCAGCTTGGCCTCGATCCGCTCGATCTCGGCCTCGGTCAGCTCGCTCAGCTCGCTGCCCGGGGCGACCCGGACCACGAAGTGCAGACGGGTCAGCACCGACTCGGTGGACCAGACCGTGTAGTCGATGGCCGCGCCGTTCAGCTCCTGCATCAGGATGTCCATCAGGCGCAGCCGGATGCGGGTGGTGTAGCGGTCGCGCGGCAGGTAGACCAGCGCGGAGAAGTAGCGCCCGTACTCGTCCTGGCGCAGGTAGAGCCGCAGCTTGCGGCGCTCCTGCAGGTACAGCACGCTGGTCGCGATCTGCTGGAGCTCCTCGGCGGCGGTCTGGAAGATCTCGTCGCGCGGGAAGGTCTCCAGGATCTGGAGCAGGTCGCGCCCGTCGTGGCTCTCGGCGGAGAAGCCGGAGGCGTTGACCACCTCCTGGACCTTGCGGCGCACCACCGGGATCCGGGTGACCGACTCGGTGTAGGCGGCGGAGGAGAAGAGGCCGAGGAAGCGGCGCTCGCCGACCACGTTGCCGTCGGCGTCGAACTTCTTCACGCCGACGTAGTCCAGGTAGGACGGACGGTGCACGGTGGAACGGGAGTTGGCCTTGGTCAGCACCAGCAGCTTCTTCTCGTGCGCCTTGGCCCGGACCGGGGCGGAGAGGCGGCCGAAGGACTCGCTGACCGGGTGGTGGTCGCTGTCGTGGCTGAGCGGGTCGGAGCGCAGGATGCCCAGGCCGGTGCCGGGGATCGCCCGCAGCACCTCCTCGCCCTCGTGCTCGACCAGGTCGTACTCGCGGTAGCCGAGGAAGGTGAAGTGGTCGTCGGCCAGCCAGCGCATCAGCTCCCAGGACTCGCCGACCTCCTGCTCGGGCAGGTGGGCCGGGGGCTGCTCGGCGAGCTCGTCGGCCAGGCGGAGCGCGGAGGCGCGCATCTTCGCCCAGTCCTCGACCACCTCGCGGACATCGCCCAGCACCCGGCGCAGGTCGGACTCGATCTGGCGCAGGTCGGCGCGGTCGCTCTCGCGGTCGATCTCGATGTGCATCCAGGACTCGACGGTGGCGTCGGCGGGCCAGTCGGCGCCGGCCGCCTGGCTGCGCGCGCAGGCGTCGATGTCGAGGATCTCCAGCAGCTTGCCGGTGATGTCACGGCGCACCACCAGCTGGGGGTGGATCACCAGGTGGATCGACCGGTTCTGCCGGGACAGCTCGTTGGTGACCGAGTCGACCAGGAACGGCATGTCGTCGGTGACCACCTCGACCACGGTGTGGCCGCTGGACCACCCGTTCTCGTCGACGGTCGGGGTGGAGACCCGGACCTCGGCGGTGCCCTGGGGACGCTTCAGCCCCAGCCGGTAGTGCGAGGCGGCCGCCCCGTAGACGTCGACGGGGTCGCGGTCGACCAGGTCCTCGGGAGCGGTGTGCAGGTAGTAGTGCTGCAGGTACGCGGTCAGAGCGCCGTTGCTCAGACCCTCCCCGGGCGCCGCTCCCCCTACCTGGCTGTGCTCCGCGGCCGCGGCCGCCTTGACGAGCAGTTCGGCCTTGGCCGCGTCCAGCTTGGTCTGCATGGCTGATTGGCTCCTGTCGCGCGCCGTTGCGTGACTCGGTGGTGGTCAGGGTGTGCACCGCCGGGCCTGTCCGCAATCCTCCCGCACGATCCTGGCGAGAGGCACTCAAGGCACGCTTAAAGAACCCCTTGCCTGGGTACGACAGGCTTTTACGGCCTGCGGGACGGCCCCACGACGCCAGCCAGCCTAACGGGCGGAAACGAAGGTGTCAGGGGACAGGGAGGCACAAAGGCGCAGGGAGATCCACTTTTCCTCGACAGCTTGTCCAAGTCGTGCCGCTCAGCCCAGGTGGGGGTACCCGGTGGCGGTCGGGGGGACGAAGGTCTCCTTGATCGAGCGGGCCGAGGTCCAGCGCAGCAGGCTCTGGGCCGCCCCGGCCTTGTCGTTGGTGCCCGAGGCGCGGCCGCCGCCGAAGGGCTGCTGGCCGACCACGGCGCCGGTCGGCTTGTCGTTGATGTAGATGTTGCCCGCCGCGAACCGCAGCGCCTCCAGCGCCTCGGCGATGGCCCGGCGGTCCTGGGCGATCACCGCGCCGGTCAGCCCGTAGGGCGCGTCGCCGTCCATGGCCGCCAGCGCCTCGCTCCAGCGGCGGTCCTCGTAGAGCTGGATCGCCAGGATCGGCCCGAAGTACTCGGTCGAGAAGATCTCGTTGCGGCTCTCGCCGCTGACCAGCACGGTGGGCCGCACGAAGTAGCCGATCGCGTCGTCGTACTGCCCGCCGGCCACCAGCTCGACCCGCGGATCGCGCCCCGCCCTGTCGATCGCGTCCCGGTTCCTGGCGAAGGCCCGGGCGTCGATCAGCGCCCCCATGAAGTTGGACAGGTCGGTCACGTCGCCCACGGTGAGGGCGTCGACCTGGGCCAGCAGGTCGTCCTTGATCCGCGTCCAGAGGCTGCGCGGCAGGTAGGCCCGGGAGAGCGCGGAGCACTTCTGGCCCTGGTACTCGAAGGCGCCGCGGATCAGCGCGCAGGTCAGCACGGCCGGGTCGGCCGAGGGGTGGGCGATCAGGAAGTCCTTGCCGCCGGTCTCGCCGACGATCCGCGGGTAGCTCCGGTAGCCGGCCAGGTTGGCGCCGATGGTCTGCCAGAGCTCGCGGAAGGTGGCGGTGGAACCGGTGAAGTGCAGGCCGGCCAGGTCGGGGCTGGCCAGCGCCACCTGGGAGAGCGCCCGGCCGTCCCCGGTGACCAGGTTGATCACCCCGGGCGGCAGTCCGGCCGCCTCCAACAGGCGCATCAGGTGGTGAGCCGCGAAGGTCTGGGTGGGCGCGGGCTTCCAGACCACCGTGTTGCCGAGCAGGGCCGGTGCGGTGGGAAGGTTGCCGGCGATGGCGGTGAAGTTGAACGGTGTGACCGCGTAGACGAAACCTTCCAGCGGGCGGTGGTCGGTGCGGTTCCACACCCCCGGCGCGGACTCGGGCTGCTCGGCCAGCAACTGGCGGGCGAAGTGCACGTTGAAGCGCCAGAAGTCGACCAGCTCGCAGGGCGCGTCGATCTCGGCCTGCTGCACGGTCTTGGACTGGCCGAGCATGGTGGCCGCCGCCAGCGTCTCGCGCCAAGGGCCGGCCAGCAGCTCGGCGGCGCGCAGGAAGACCGCCGCCCGGTCGTCGAAGGAGAGCCGGCGCCAGTCGGGCCCGGCGGCCAGCGCGGCGCCCACCGCGAGCTCCGCGTCCTGGGCGGTGGCGTTGCCGAGCACCCCCAGCTTGGCCGTGTGGTGGTGCGGCTGGACCACGTCGATCCGCGGGCCGGAGCCGAACCGCTGCTCGCCGCCGATGGTCATCGGCAGCGCGAGGGGCTCGGCCGCCAGCTCGTCGAGCCGGCGCAGCAGCCGGGCGCGTTCCGGGCTGCCGGGGGCGTAGTCGCGCACCGGCTCGTTGACCGGGACGGGCACCTTGGTCACGGCGTCGATCGGCATGGGCGGCTCCGCTCTGCTGGCTGTTCGGTCGCCCTAGACTGACCACAGCCCAGCCGTCGCCGGGGCGGCGACACACCGGTCAGACGGGGATCCGCCGGGCCAGCTCGACCGCCTCCGCCAGGGTGTCCACCACCGGGACGCCGATCGGCTCCAGGTTCGCGCGGATGTGCGAGCCGCCGGTGTAGAGCACGGCGTGCACGCCCGCCTGGCGGGCCGCGAGCGCGTCATCGGCAGCGTCCCCGATCACCACGGTGCGCGCCGGGTCCACGCCCGGCGCGAGCGCGGCCAGGTGGCGGACCAGTGAGGCGGCCTTCTGCCCGTGCGAGGGACCGGTGCGGCCGTCCACCCGCAGGAAGTGCCGCTGGATCCCGAAGGACTCCACGATCGGGACCAGCCGCCGGTGCTCGTACATCGACAGCAGCGACTGGGTGTGGCCCTCGGCCGCCCAGGCCGCGAGCAGGTCGGGAACGCCCTCGGTCAGCGGGCACTGCCCGCTGACCTCGCTGTAGTGCTGCTGGAAGGCCGAGTCCAGCCGCTCCCACTCGGCGCTGCTCGGCTGGAAGCCCAGGGCCCGCTGGTAGAACCGCGGGATGGGGATCTCGTACATCTCGCGGTACTGCTCGAGCGTCAGCGGCGCGCCGCCGAGCACGGCGAAGGCGGCGTTGCTCGCGCCGAGCACGGCCGCCATGTCGTGCAGCAGGGTCCCGTTCCAGTCCCAGACGATGTGAGTTCGCACCCCGGAACGGTAGCGGCCGGCACCGACAGTCAGGTGTCGGGCAGTGGTCAAAGGCGTAGAGATCGGCCGCGCCCCTCGGGCGATCAGGGGCCCGGGCCCCTGGGGAAGAGGCAGGCAGGCGGGCGACCGGACAGGCAGGCAGGCGATCAGGCGATCAGGCCCGGGATCTCCTGGGTGGCGAACCAGAGCAGCTCGTGGTCCTCGGCGCCGTCCACGCTGAACTGGGCGTCGGCGTCCCCGGCGTCGGCGGCGTCGATGGCGGCCGCCGCCGCGGCGACGTCCTCGACCACCCCGTCGTCGTCGGCGTCCGCGTGCACCGCGGCGGCCTTGGCCAGCTTGACCGGCCCGCCCAGGGTGACCCGGCCGAGCGAGGCCTGGTCCTGGTACTCGTCGCCGGTGAACGGCTGGACGGCGGCGTCCGGCACGTCCAGCGCCACCACCACCCGGCGGCGCGGAGCCTGCGGGTCGGCCGCCAGCAGCCGCAGCGAGGACTGGGCGGCGCGCACCAGCGCGGCGTACTCCAGCTCCTCCAGGTCGTCGCTGATGTACCACTCGCGCAGCGCCGGGGTGACCGCGTAGGCCGCGGGCTGCTCCAGCGCGCCGCCTCGCTGCGCCTGGGCCAGCGCGGCCAGGGTGGTGGGCACGTAGACACGCATCGGGGCACGCTCGCTTCCTGGGGTGCTGCGGGACCCCCTCAGAATACGGCCCGGACGATCACCCCGGTGTCCCCCTTCGAGCGCATCGTCGGGCCACCGGTGCGGCGGGCCGGGCGGTGCGCGCGGCCCTGGGCCCACCGGGCACGGGGGTGGTCAAGCCGCCGTCCGGGCGACCGGCGTGGCGGGGTCCCGGCGGTCTCGGGCCGGCGGGACCGGGCGCCGATAACGGGGGCAGACCATCCTGCGAACCAGATCCGGGGGTACCGCCCATGGCCGAGACCGCGCTCCGCACCACCACCGCACCCGCCAGTGCACTCGCCGCACCCGCCAGTGCACCTGCCGCCACCACTGCCACTGCCGCTGCCGCACCCGCCACCGGGCCGGCGATCCGCCGGCTGGCAGCCGCCCGGCGCCCCGCGCCGCACCGCGCGCCCACCGGCCGCGCCGTCGCGCCGCGCCACCCGCGCGCCGCCTGCGACGACGGCGACCTGGCCGCCCGCTTCGCGCTGCGCCTGGTCGAGGTGCTCAGCGGGCTGCGCCCGATCGGCCAGCTGGCCCGGCACACCACCCACGACGGCTACCGCCTGCTCGCCCGGCTGGCCGGCCAGGGCCCGCTGCGCCGCCCCGGGCAGCCGCAGCGCCCCCGGCTCGCCCGGGTGCACGAATCCGCCCCGGCGGCGGGCGTGCTGGAGGTCTGCGTGCGGGTCGAGAGCGGCGAGCGCCACCACATGGTGGCGTTCCGGCTGGAGCGGCACCGGCGGACCGAGCAGTGGCAGCTGGCCGCGGTGGAGGCACGCTGACGCAGCGGGGGGCGCTGACGCCGCGGGGGACGCTGACGCGGCGACGACGCGGCGGTGGCGGTGCGGGCGCGGCAGGGCGGCGCGGAGCCGCCGACACGCCGCAGGGCGCCGTCCGGGATCGCTCCCGGACGGCGCCCTGCGCTGCTCGCTCGGCCCGCGGTCAGTGCCCGCGGCCCGGCCTCACTTGCGGCGGCGGCCCTTGGCGGACTTCGCGGCCTTGCGGCGCTCGGCGCGGGTCAGGCCGTCGCCCTCCGCGTCGTCGGCCACGCCGTCCTCGAAGTCGCCCTCGATCACGCTCTCGTCACCGTCCACGCTCGGCGCGGTGTAGTGCAGGCGCTGCGGGGCGGGCGCCTCCAGGCCCTTGGCCTTGATCTCCGGACGCGCGGTCTTCTCCAGCGAGACCTCGGCCGCCTCCGAGCCCTCACCCAGCGGGGAGTCCTGCACCGGGACCTCCTCGACCTGCTGCTCGACCTGGACCTCCAGGTTGAACAGGTAGCCGACGGACTCCTCCTTGATGCCCTCCATCATGGCGCCGAACATGTCGAAGCCCTCACGCTGGTACTCGACCAGCGGGTCGCGCTGGGCCATCGCCCGCAGGCCGATGCCCTCCTGGAGGTAGTCCATCTCGTAGAGGTGCTCGCGCCAGCGGCGGTCCAGCACCGAGAGCACCACCCGGCGCTCCAGCTCGCGCATGACCTGCTCGCCGAGCTGGTCCTCACGCGCGCCGTACTGCGCCTGGATGTCCTCCTGGACCACCTTGGTGAGGTACTCGCTGGTCAGCCCGGCGCTGCCGCCGGCCTCCTCCTCCAGCGTGTCCAGCTCCAGGGTCATCGGGTAGAGCTGCTTGAGGGCGGTCCAGAGCTTCTCCAGGTCCCAGTCGTCCTCGAAGCCCTCACCGGTGGCGGCGCTGACGTACGCCTCCACGGTGTCGTCCATGAAGTGGCCGATCTGCTCCTGCAGGTCCTCGCCCTCGAGCACCCGGCGGCGCTCGCCGTAGATGACCTCGCGCTGGCGGTTGAGCACCTCGTCGTACTTGAGGACGTTCTTGCGGATCTCGAAGTTCTGCTGCTCGACCTGGGTCTGCGCGGAGGCGATGGCGCGGGTGACCATCTTGGACTCGATCGGCACGTCCTCGGGGACGTTGGCCATCGAGAGCACGCGCTCGACCATGCCGGCCTTGAAGAGCCGCATCAGGTCGTCGCCGAGCGAGAGGTAGAAGCGGGACTCACCCGGGTCGCCCTGGCGGCCGGAGCGGCCGCGCAGCTGGTTGTCGATCCGGCGCGACTCGTGCCGCTCGGTGCCGAGCACGTACAGGCCGCCGAGGCCCTGCACCTCCTCCTGCTCCGTCTTGACCGAGGACTTGGCCTTCTCCAGGGCCTCGGGGAAGGCCTCCTGGTACTCGTCCGGGGTCTCCACCGGGGTCAGGCCGCGCTGGGCCAGCTCCGCCGTGGCCAGGTGCTCGGGGTTGCCGCCGAGCATGATGTCGGTGCCGCGGCCGGCCATGTTGGTGGCCACCGTGACCGCGCCCTTGCGGCCGGCCTGGGCGACCACCTGGGCCTCGCGCTCGTGGTGCTTGGCGTTCAGCACCTCGTGCGGGACGCCGCGCTTGCGGAGCTCCTGCGAGAGGTACTCGGACTTCTCGACCGAGACGGTGCCGACCAGGACCGGCTGGCCCTTCTCGTGCTTCTCGGCGATGTCGTCGACCACGGCGGCGAACTTGGCCGGCTCCGACTTGTAGATCAGGTCGGGCTGGTCGATCCGCTTGGGGTCCTTGTTGGTCGGGATCGGGACCACACCGAGCTTGTAGATCTGGTGGAACTCGGCCGCCTCGGTGGTGGCCGTACCGGTCATGCCGGCGAGCTTGTCGTACAGGCGGAAGAAGTTCTGCAGGGTGATGGTGGCCAGCGTCTGGTTCTCGTTCTGGACCTCCACCCCCTCCTTGGCCTCGATCGCCTGGTGCATGCCCTCGTTGTAGCGGCGGCCGGCCAGGATACGGCCGGTGTGCTCGTCGACGATCATGACCTCGCCGTTCATCACGACGTAGTCCTTGTCCGCCTTGTAGAGCTCCTTCGCCTTGATGGCGTTGTTCAGGAACCCGACCAGCGGGGTGTTCACCGACTCGTAGAGGTTGTCGATGCCGAGGTAGTCCTCGACCCGGGTGACACCCTCCTCCAGCACGCCGACGGTGCGCTTCTTCTCGTCCACCTCGTAGTCGCGGTCACGCTTGAGGCGCTGCACCAGCTTGGCGAAGTCCGCGTACCACTTGGTGGCCTGGTCGGCGGGGCCGGAGATGATCAGCGGGGTGCGGGCCTCGTCGATCAGGATCGAGTCGACCTCGTCGACGACCGCGAAGTTGTGGCCGCGCTGCACCAGTTCGTCCTGCGACCAGGCCATGTTGTCGCGCAGGTAGTCGAAGCCGAACTCGTTGTTGGTGCCGTACGTGATGTCCATCGCGTACTGGCGCTTGCGCTCGGCGGGCGGCATGTTGGCCAGGATCACGCCGACCTCGAGGCCGAGGAAGCGGTGCACCCGGCCCATCCACTCCGAGTCGCGCTCGGCGAGGTAGTCGTTGGTGGTGATCAGGTGCACGCCCTTGCCGGTGAGCGCGTTGAGGTAGGCCGGCAGCGTGCCGACCAGGGTCTTGCCCTCACCGGTGCGCATCTCCGCGACGTAGCCGAGGTGCAGGGCGGCGCCGCCCATCAGCTGGACGTCGTAGTGGCGCTGGCCCAGCACGCGCTTGGCGCCCTCGCGGACGGTGGCGAAGGCCTCGGGGAGGATGTCGTCCAGGCTCTCGCCGTCGGCGAGCCGCGTCTTGAACTCGTCGGTCAGACCGCGCAGCTCGTCGTCCGTGAGGTTGACGAAGTCCTCTTCGATGGAGTTGACCTGGGCAGCAATCCGCTGCAGCTTGCGAAGGATCTTGCCCTCGCCGGCGCGCAGGATCTTGTCGAAGACGGACACTTGAGCGGGCTCCTCGCCTGGATTGGCACTGGACTGAGCGAACGACTTGCGCGGCGGGATCCACCCCACCGCACGGGCCATCGTATGCGAGGAGGCCAACACCCCGGGAGGTGCGTCAGCACGCCATTCCGGTGTCACCCGTGGGAGCGGATCCCGCGATACGCTCCAGTAACAGGACAAATCGGTCATGAGAAAGTCGTTTTGAGCCCGCTGGGCGGTTGGCCATACTCCGTTCATGAGCACCCCCGCACCACAGCCCGTGGCCTCGCAGCCCGCGACCTCGCACCCCGCGCCCCCGGAGACCGTGATCCTGGAGACCGAGCGGCTGATCCTGCGCCCGCCCGTGCCGGCCGACATCGACGCGATCTTCGCCGCCTGCCAGGACCCGGAGGTCCAGCGCTGGACCCCCGTCCCCTCCCCTTACACCCGTGAGGACGCGGTCTTCTTCGTCGAGAAGCTGGCCGTGGAGGGCTGGCGCAGCGGCCGGTCCCTGCCCTTCTGCGTGCTCTCGAAGGAGACCGGCGAGCTGGTCGGCACCCAGGGCCTGACCGCCCGCGGCCCGGGCGCCGCGGAGGTCGGCTTCTGGACCGCCGCCGAGGCGCGCGGCCGCGGCTACACCGTCGAGGCGCTGCGCGCGGTCTGCCGCTGGGCCGTGGCCGAGCGGGCCGTCCGCCGGCTCGAGTGGGTGGCCTACGTCGGCAACGAACCCTCGCTGGCGGTGGCCCGCAAGGCGGGATTCACCCTGGAGGGCACCCTGCGCTCCTACGCGGAGCAGCGCGGCGTCTTCCACGACTCCTGGATGGGCTCGCTGCTGGCCTCGGAGCTGACGGACGAGGCGTGACGGCCCTGCGCCGCCGGCCGTCGGCGCCCGCGCCGTCGGTGCCCGCGCCGTCGGTGCCCGCGCCGTCGGTGCCCGCGCTGTCGGTGTCCGCGCTGTCAGCGGCACCGCCTACGCTGCCCGCATGACCGCAGCACCGCCGCCCGTCCTGACCCTCGGCGCTGACCAGGCGCGCCGGATCGCCCTGCGCGCCCAGGGGCTGCTGGGCGCGCCCGACCGCCGGGGCGGAGTGCGCGGGGTGTTGCGCCACCTCGGCGCCGTGCAGCTGGACACCATCTCGGTGCTGGCCCGCTCGCACGAGCTGGTGCCCTACGCCCGGCTCGGCGCGGTCGGCCGCCCTGCCGTCGAGCAGGCGCTCTGGGGCGTCGGCGGCAGCTTCGAGTACTGGTCGCACGCGGCCTGCGTGCTGCCGATCGAGGAGTGGCCGCTCTTCGCCTTCCGCCGCCGCTCCTACCGCGACCGCGGTCACCTGTGGGGGCACCAGGTGAGCCCGCGGGCCTACCGCGCGGTGCTGGACCGGCTGCGCGCCGAGGGCCCGCTGACCAGCACGGAGCTGGGCGGCGCGAAGCGGACGGCGGAGTGGTGGGACTGGTCCGACACCAAGATCGCGGTGGAGCGGGCGCTCGCCTTCGGTGACGTGGTCTGCACCGAACGCCGCGGCTGGAAGCGGGTCTACGCCGCGGCCGAGCAGGCGGTGCCCGCCGAGCTGTACCAGCGGGAGCTGACCGACCAGGAGTGCCTGACCCGCCTGGTGCGCCAGGCCGGTCAGGCCCTCGGGGTGGCCACCCGGGCCGACCTGATGGACTACCACCGACTCAAATCCGCCCAACTGGACGCGGTGCTGGCCGAGTCGGGCCTGCTGCCGGTGACCGTGGCCGGCTGGGGTCAGGGCGGCGGCACGGCCACCACCGCGGCCTGGGCCGATCCGGCGGCGCTGGCCGGCGAGCCGCGCGGCCGCCACCGCACCACGCTGCTCTCGCCCTTCGACTCGCTGGTCTGGGACCGCGCCAGGACCGAACGGATCTTCGGCATGTCGCACCGGCTGGAGGCCTACACCCCCAAACACCTGCGGGTGCACGGGTACTTCGCGATGCCGCTGCTGACCGGCGGCAGGCTGGTCGGCCGGGTCGATCCGGCCAGGGAGGGCAAGGTCCTGGTGGCCCGCCGGGTCTCGCTCGACGCACCGCGCCATCTGCCCGCGCTGGCCGGGGCGCTGCGCGAGGCGGCGCAGTGGGTGGGCTGCACCGGGGTCCGCGTCGAGGCACTGGCCGACGAGGCGCTGCGCCCGGCCCTCGACAGACTGCTGGGCTGAGAACTTCCGGGCCGACCCGGGGGCCGCGCGCTCGGCCACCGGTGGCGCTCCGGCCCCGCGGGCGGCGCGCCACCCTACCGGGTCACCCTATTTCGAGGATCTTCTCCCGCATCGCGTAGACCACGGCCTCCATCCGGGAGTGCAACTGCAGCTTCTCCAGGATGTTGCGCACGTGGTTCTTCACGGTGTTCTCGCTGATGAACAGCTCCTTGGCGATCTCCCGGTTGTTCATCCCGGTGGCCACCAGCTTGAGCACCTCCAGCTCACGGTCCGTCAGCCGTGGCGCGGGCACCAACTCCCGTTCGTCGGACCGGCGCTGGATCATCGACTTGAACTCGGTCAGCAGCTTGGCCGCCATTGAGGGGCTGATCTGCGACTGCCCGTCGGCGACCGCGCGGATCGCGGTCGCCACCTCGTCCGTGGAGATCTCCTTGAGCAGGTAGCCGGTGGCACCCGCCTTGATCGCCTCGTAGAGGTCGGCCTCCTCGTCGCTTATCGTCAACATGATGATCTTGGTACTGGGGGCGACTTCCTTGATCGCGGTGCAGGCCTCGATCCCACTGCGGCGCGGCATCCGGACGTCCATCAGGATGATGTCGGGCAGCAGGTCGGCGGCCTTGAGCACCGCCTCCGCGCCGTCACCGGCCTCACCGACCACCTTGATGTCCGGCTCCTCGGCCAGCACGATCTCCAGCCCCCGCCGGAAGAGCGCGTGGTCGTCCACCACCAGGACCCGGATGGGCTCGCCGCCGCGCGGCGCGTACGCGGACTCCAGACCGTCGCCGACGCCGCCTTCGAACCGGCCCACCATCCGCCCTCCCCGTCCCGAACGCTGTGGGCCACATCATTCCACGCCGTCAGCGGCCGGGTTCCACCACCGATCGGCGGGGTCCCTCCAACGGGCGCGCCCCCGGACGCGAACCGGCGGCCGGTGCGACACCGGCCGCCGGTGAGTACGCGACGGAAGAACCCGCTCGATCGGCCCGCCTGCACGGCGGGGGGCGGGGGGCAGGCTATCCGGCCCGCCGGGGGCTCAGCGCTCGCCCACGGCGTTGATCGCGCCGCCGGCGCCGCCGATCTCGTCGTCCGGCTCCAGGCCGTCGGCCTTCAGGTGGATGACGCCGTAGTCGTAGCCGCGGCGGCGGTAGACCACGCTCGGCAGCCCGCTGTCCTTCTCCACGAAGAGGTAGAAGTCGTGGGCGACCAGCTCCATGGCGTGCAGCGCCTGAGCCAGCGTCATCGGGTGGGCGCTGTGCGTCTTCTCGCGGACCACCAGCGGTCCTTCGCCCTCGACCTCGAGGGAGGGGGCCACCGTCTTGCGCACCGGCGCCTCGTTCAGCTCCTCCGCCGTCGCCGTGCCGGGCAGGGCCGCGATCCGCGCGGTCGCCTCGGCCACGCTCAGCGGCGTGGTGCGCGCTCCGTGGTGCACCCGTCGCCGGTCGGCGGACTTGCGCAGCTGGGCGTCGAGCTTCGCCGAGGCCAGGTCGAGCGCCGCGTAGGGATCAGCGGCGGCGGCCTCGGCACGGATCACCGGACCGCGGGTACGGACGGTGATCTCGACCCGGTCGGACCGGTCGGCCTGACGCGGGTTGTGCTCCTTGGACACCTCGACGTCAAGGCTGATCACCTTGTCGTCGAACCTCTGGACCTTCTCCAGCTTTTCGGCCACGTGCTCGCGGAACCTCTGGGGCACCTCGGTCTTGCGGCCCTTGACGACGATGTCCACGCAGAACTCCGATCCCTCGTGCTGACGCCGATCCGGACTACCGGACCGGACATGAGACCCAGCCTGACCAGCCACTCTGCCGCCGGCCCCAGCGCCCGGCCGTTGACCGGGGCGGCTGGGCCTTCACCCACTTCCTCCCCATCAGAGGCGCTTGAAACCCCTTGGGGCCTCATAAGACACCCGGGACGGGTTTTTCGCCTCCCCAGCGGGAGGCTAGGCGGGCGCGGGTTCGGCCGGACAGCTGTTCACCCCTGTCTACCCTCTATCGAGTGAAGTGGGGGTAAATATCTGGACAACTCCGCCCAGACGGCCCACCCTGGCCGCACCACTCAGCGTCACGAGTCACCGGGAGGGGTCGTGTCCACGCTCCTGCTCGACCTGCTGCTGCCCACCGCCTGCGCCGGCTGCGGGGAGCCGGGCGGCCAACTCTGCCTCGACTGCCGGGCCCTGCTGGCGGGGCTGCGCGGAGCGCCGGCCGGCCCCGAGCCGGCCCCTGCCGGCCTGCCGCCGCTGCACTCCTGCGCCGGCTACCGCGATCCGCTGCGCGGGCTGCTGCTCACCCACAAGGAGCGCGGCGCACTGCGGCTGGCCGGCCCGCTGGGCATGGTGCTCGCCGCGGCGGTGCGCTCGGCGCTCGCCGCCGAACGCCCACCCGGGGACGCCGGCGCACGGCCCCTGCTGCTGGTGCCGGTGCCCTCCGCCCGCCGCGCGGTGCGGGCTCGCGGCCACGACGCGACCAGGCGGCTGGCCCGGTGCGCCGCCCACCGGCTCAACCGATCCGGCCTGCCCTGCCGGGTCGCCCCGGTGCTGCGCCAGCGCCGCGCGGTCGTCGACCAGGCCGGTCTCGGCGCCGAGCAGCGGCGGGCCAACCTGCACCAGGCGCTGGCCGTCCCGCCGCTCTTCCAGACCGCGCTGAGCGGCCGTCAACTGGTCCTGGTGGACGACCTGGTGACCACGGGAGCCAGCCTCGCCGAGGCGGCCAGGGCGCTGCGCGCGGCCGGCGCGCCGGCGCTGGCCGCCGCCACGGTGGCCGCCACCGCCCGCCACGAGCGGGCACCGGACCACGCGGCCCCGCGGGCGGTCCACCACCGCGGCCACCGGGCGCCGCGCGCTCAGCCCGGGTAGGCGGGCAGCACGGCACCGATGCGGTTGTAGGACTTCCACTGGGGCGGCGTGCTGCCGGAGAGCGAGTAGACGCCCTGGTCCTTGGAGTCGGCGAGCACCTGGTCGCCGCGGTCCTCCGAGGAGGCCACCACGGTCATCCCGTCCACCGCCTGCAGCACGTTGTCCGTCGCGCCCGAGCCGTCGGTCGACACGTAGTGCAGCTGCGGCACGCTGTCGCTCTCCTTGCCCAGCGCCAGCAGCACGTCCGGGTCGGCCCAGGAGACCGAGGTGACGTCGGAGAGCAGCGGCGCGATCGGCCGGATCCCGGTGATCGAGGCGGCCGGCTGCCCGCTGCCGCCGCGCACCACCAGCCCGATCGCCAGGCTGTGCGCGGCCGTCCCCGAGTTGCCCAGCAGCAACGCCGCCCTGGTGCCGTCGGAGGAGAGGCGGATGCTGTCCACCGTCTGGCCCGGCGGCAGGTCCACCGGGACCACGGAGCGGCTCGACCCGCGGATCAGCCAGACCTGCGGGTTCGACGGATCGCGGTCCACCACCCAGAGCCCGCCGGAACCGTCCCAGCTGGGCGAGCCGAGGCCCTGCTCGGGGCTCGGCGCCCGGCTGGTGACCAGCGCGCCGCCGAGCTGCTTGGCGGTGTCGTCCAGCGGCACCTGGTAGAGCCCCTTGCCGTCGGTGCTGACCACCGCGGCGGCGCGGCCGTCCCGCTGGACGGCGAACGCCCCCAGCGGCGCGCCACCGGCCGGGCGCAGCGTGGCCGGCAGGCTGCTCGCCCCCAGGACGCCGGGCACCGGAGCCGAGTTGTCCAGTCGGATCAGCTGCCCGGTCTGCGCGTTGCGGGCGTAGGGCACACCGCCGCCGACGGCCGCCGCGGTCAGGCTGCCCGGCGCCCAGGAGGCCGTCCTGGCCTGGGCCGGGCTGTACTCGCAGCTGCCGCGCTTGGCGGTCAGTGTCACGTTGTCGAGGGAACTCGGGCCGCTCAGGCTGAGCAGCGTGAAGTACAGCTGCGCGGCCATCTGACCGCACTGCGGCGAGCCGGTCTGGAAGTCGGCCCCGTCGATCTGGAGCTTGGGCTGATGCGGGTCGTCGGTGTTGACGGTAGCGGCCGGTGAGGTGCCGTCGAAGGCCGACCTGACGACCGGCGCGAGCCAGTCCGAGGGACCCTCCTTGAGGGCCTGGGCCGCCGCGGAGGCCGGGTCTATTCGGCGCCGCACGAAGATCGGGTCGGGCACCAGCACCGGCTGGTCGGCCCCGGGCGGGGCGCCCGGGTCGGGCCGGGTGAAGAAGTACCGGTCGGCCTGCTGGTAGGCGTTGCGGAAGTTGGTCTGGTTGAGGATCAGCGCCGTCGGCAGGTCGGTGATCCGCCACTGGGCCTTGTCGGCCGTCTCCTTGGCGTCCTTGCCGGTGTCCTTGGTGACGTTGGTCAGGCTGAAGACGGCGGAGTACTGCGGATCGGTCTTGGCCCGGTAGGTGTGCTTCCCGTCCAGGGTCGCGATCTCCGAGGACTGGAGCGTGACCGTCGCGTGGTCGGGGTCGCCGTCGCCCGGGGCGGTGTCCAGGTTGATGGTGTTGAGGATCACCGCGCCGGTGTCCGGCTGCCAGGTCCTGACCGCCTCGGGGGTCAGGTACTCCCGTGCGGTCTGGTAGTCGTGCTCGTCCGAGATCGAGGCGTCCAGGAAGTTCTGCAGCACCTCGCGCGGCGTCTGCCCGTCCCGCGGCGGCACCGGGATCACCCGCACCTGGACGCCCTGGTCGGCGCCCGAGGGCGGGTCGACCGGCTCGGGCGAGCCGCTGTCCGGCATGGTGGCGCAACCGGCCGTGACCAGCACGGTCAGTGCCAGCCAGCCGGTTCCCGTCCAGCGCCGACTAGTCCTGCTGGTCCCCACCCCGTGCCCCCTTCGCGCTCGTGCCGCCGGCGCCCCGCGCCGTCGCGCCACCGGACTCGCCGTCCTGCGGCCGCAGCCGGCTCGGGTCCACCACCACCTGTGCTCCGGTGGCACCGTATCCGCCGCTGCCGGACCGCACGTCGGACGGGTCGGCGAACACCTGGGCCTCCGGCAGCCGCCGGGCGCCCAGGCCGGCCCCGCCGATGCTCAGCACCCCGCCGAGCCCGGGGCCGAGGCCGCCGCCCGCGCCGCCCGGTGTCTCCGGGATCACGGTCGGCTCGCCGCTGGCCGTCAGGGCGGTCGCCCCGGCCGGCAGGGCGCGCCGGTACGGGGTGCCCTGGGCACGCAGGCCCCGGTTGTAGCGCGAGTCCTCCGGTTCCAGCCGGAACGGCGCGCGGCCGATGTCGCCGCCGCGGGTGCGCGGCAGGGTGAGCCGGAAGTGCGAACCGCCACCGGGCTCGCCCCAGGCCTGCAGCCAGCCGCCGTGCAGATGGGCGTCCTCGACCGCGATCGACAGGCCGAGCCCGGTGCCGCCGGTGGTCCGCACCCGGGACGGGTCGGCCCGCCAGAAACGGTGGAACACCCGGGAGGCCTCGCCGGGCTTGAGCCCGATGCCGTAGTCCCGCACGCCGACCGCGACCGCGCCGTCGCCCGAGCCCAGCCGGATCACCACGTCGCGGCCCTCGCCGTGCTCCAGCGCGTTGACCACCAGGTTGCGCAGGATCCGCTCGATCCGGCGCGGGTCGACCTCGGCCACCACCGGGTCGTCCGCCCCGGCCAGCACCACCGAGCTGCCCTTGAGCCGGGCCAGCGGGTCGGCCGCCTCGACCACCCGGTGCACGAGGTCGCGCAGGTCCACCGGCTCGGCGTCCAGCACCGCGGCCCCGGCGTCGAACCGGCTGATCTCCAGCAGGTCGGCGAGCAGCGACTCGAAGCGGTCCAGCTGGCCCTGCAGCAGCTCCGCCGAGCGGGCCGCCATCGGGTCCAGGTCCTCGCGGCTGTCGTAGATCAGATCGGCCGCCATCCGCACGGTGGTCAGCGGGGTGCGCAGCTCGTGCGAGACGTCGGAGACGAACCGGCGCTGCACCCGGGAGAGCTCCTCCAGCTGCCGGATCTGCGCCTGCAGCGCGTCCGCCATCCGGTTGAAGGACTCGCCGAGCCGGGCGATGTCGTCGGTGCCGGTGACCTTCATCCGCTCTTCGATGTGGCCGTCCGCCAGCCGCTCGGCGATCCCGGCGGCCATCCGCACCGGGGTGACCACCTGGCGCACCACGAGCCAGGCGGCGCAGCCGACCAGGATCACGATGAAGACGCCGGCGGTGGCGACCGTACCGGTCACCAGGCTCAGCGTGTTGTCCTCCTGGGCGAAGGAGAACGCGAAGTAGAGCTGGTAGTCCTGGTTGTCGGGACCGGTCAGCTGCTTGCCGATCACCAGGCCCGGCTCGGAGCGTGCCTGGGCGCCGAGCCCGCGGTGGATCGTGGTGGTCTGCTCGTGCGGGACCGTGCGGTCCTGCGCGACCTGCGCCTCCAGCTCCGGCGAGATGCTGCTGTAGTTCACGTCACCGGAGGCCCGGATCAAGGTGGGCGGGGCGCCGTCCTCGGAGGGGCGCAGGCCGATCACCGAGTAGACGCCCTGGCCACCGCTGGCCAGGCTGGCGACCTGGTCGGAGATCCAGGTACCGGGCTCGCTCGGCCCCGGGGCGGCGCCGGCGGCGCCGGCCTTGGCCCGCTGCTCGGCGAGCGCGTCGCTCTGCTGCTGCGCGGTGGTGAAGCCGCCGCTGGCCTGGTTCTCGACCGCGTGCTTCTTGGTGTCCAGCAGCCCGGTGCGGACCTGCGCCATCACCACGACGCCGAGCACCACCACCAGCGCGACCGAGAACAGCATCGTCGCCGCGACCACCCGCAGCTGTATCGAGCGGCGGTACAGCGCCGAGGCGCGCAGGAACGGGCTGCGCAGCCGGCGGCCGAGCAGCCCGAGCGGCGAGGCCGGCCGCTTCGCCGCGGCCTCCCCGTAGTGCGCCTCCCCGTCGGCGGCGGAGCCGGACGGGGAGGGGTGGACCTGGTACGTCACGTCAGCTGGGCCCGGCCTTGTAGCCGACACCGCGGACGGTGACCACGATCTCCGGGCGCTCCGGGTCCTTCTCGATCTTCGAGCGCAGGCGCTGCACGTGCACGTTCACCAAGCGGGTGTCGGCCGCGTGCCGGTAGCCCCAGACCTGCTCCAGCAGCACCTCACGGGTGAACACCTGCCAGGGCTTGCGGGCCAGCGCGACCAGCAGGTCGAACTCCAGAGGGGTGAGCGGGATGCCCCGCCCGTCCCGCTTGACCGAGTGGCCGGCCACGTCGATCACCAGGTCGCCGATGGTCAACTGCTCGGGCGTGGGCTCCTCGGCCCGGCGCAGGCGGGCCCGGACCCGGGCCACCAGCTCCTTGGGCTTGAACGGCTTGACCACGTAGTCGTCGGCGCCGGACTCCAGACCCACCACGATGTCGACCGTGTCGGTCTTCGCGGTGAGCATCACGATCGGCACACCGGACTCGGACCTGATCTGCCGGCAGACGTCGATCCCGTCGCGTCCGGGCAGCATCAGGTCGAGCAGCACCAGATCCGGCTTGGTCTCGCGGAACGCGGCCAGCGCCTTGTCCCCGTCCGCGACGAAATACGGCTCAAAACCCTCACCACGCAGCACAATGCCGAGCATCTCGGCGAGTGCGGTGTCGTCATCTACGACGAGGACGCGACCTTTCATGCGCCCATCCTCTCATTACGGGAATGTGACCTGACGCACACCTGTGCCCCTGATCCGGCTGCCGCACCGGCAATACCGCGCATATCCACCCAAACTCCCGTGTTCCTCGGCCCCGCCGACGCCGTTGTCGATCAGCAACCAGGCGCCCCTGGGGTGCCTGCCGCCACCATGGCACGATGGGCGGCACGAATTGCGCCGCACCACCCATCCTGGGGCACCGCCCCACGCCGAGGAGCAGTGATGACCGACACTCCGGGCTGGGTCTCCCCCAGCGCCTCCGGGACCGATCCCGAGGACGTCCGGCCGTCGGCCACCGCTCCCGCCCCGGGCATCCCCACCCCGGCGGCCCCCGCCGACGCCGCCCCCACGGGCAGCACCGCGACCGCGCCGCCGACCGCGCCCGCCCCGCCGACCGCACCGGCCGCGCCGAGCGCCCCCGCGGCGCCGCCGTACCCCGGCGCCTACGGTCAGGCACCCGCCGCCCCGACCCCGCCGCCCGCCCAGGGCTGGGGAGCGCCGCAGCCCGGCTGGGGTCCGCAACCGGGCTGGGGACCCCAGGGCGGCCCCGGCTGGGGTGGCCCGCAGCCGGGCTGGGGACCCCAGGGCGGCCCCGGCTGGAGCTACCCGCCGCCGCCCCCGAAGCCCGGCGTGATCCCGCTGCGTCCGCTGGGCGTCGGCGAGATCCTGGACGGCTCGATCTCCACCGTGCGCAAGCACTGGCGCACGGTGCTGGGGCTCTCGCTGGTGGTCGCCGTCATCTCCCAGCTCGTGCTCAGCCTGCTCGACTGGTGGACCCAGCACGACGACCAGAGCAACACCGGGCTGGTGGTCGGCATCGTCGGCATGCTGGTCAGCGCCGCGGCCGGTCTGGTGCTGAGCGCGCTGCTGACCATGGTGGTCAGCCGGGCCATCCTGGGTGAGACCGTCTCGGCCGGCGCGGCCTGGCGGGCCGCCCGTCCGCAACTGTGGCGCCTGGTGGGCCTGAGCCTGCTGGTGACGCTGATCCTCGTCGGGGTCTTCGTGGCCGCCGCCGTGCCGGTGCTCGTGGTGGCGCTCACCTCGGGCAACGAGGACGCGATCGCCGTGACGGCGTTCCTGATGCTGATCGCCGCCCTGCCCGTCGTGGTCTGGCTGTACATCCGGTTCTGCCTGGCGAACCCCGCGCTGATGCTGGAGAAGCAGGGCATCAAGGCCGCGCTCGGCCGCTCCCGCAAGCTGGTCCACGGCTCCTGGTGGCGGATCTTCGGCATCAGCCTGCTCGGCCTGGTGCTGAGCACCATCCTCGCCTCGGTGATCGCCATCCCGTTCCGCATCCTGGCCGGCCTGGTCGGCGGGTCGGTGCTCGACGCGCTGGGCGGTGACCCGTCCCACCCGCAGTCGATCGCCGCACTGGTGGTCGTCGGGGTCGGCAGCGTGGTCGGCGCGATGCTGACCACCCCGGTCCAGGCCGGCATCAACGTCCTGCTCTACGTCGACCAGCGGATCCGCCGCGAGGCCCTCGACCTGGAGCTCGCCCGCGCGGCCGGCCTGCCCGAGTACGGCGGCACCGGCTGGGCCGGTCAGGGCGGCGGGGCGGCCTGACCCGATGCCGACCTGGGGGGAGCGGGTCCTGGCCGCCGCCGACGGCGCGCCCGTGACCACACCTCGCGACCCGGCCCGCGAGGCCGCGCGCGAGGAACTGCTCAAGTCCGAGTACCACCGGCACGACCCGAGTCTGCTGCAGCGGGTCAGCGGCTGGCTCTGGGACCGGCTGAACGACCTGCTCGGACAGCTGGGCGGCAGCGGGACCAGCGGCACCACCGGGTTGATCCTCTTCCTGGTGCTCGCGCTGCTGGTCGGTGCCGCGCTCTGGTGGCGGCTGGGCCGTCCCCGTCGCGCCGCCACCACCAGCACGGCGCTGTTCGGCACCGCCGGTCCGCGCACCGCCGACGAGCACCGCGAAGTCGCCCGCCGGCACGCCGCGGCGGGCGACTTCGCGGCCGCGGTCCGCGAGCAGATGCGCGCCCTGGTCCGCGGCCTGGAGGAGCGCGTGCTGCTCGACCCGCGCCCCGGACGCACCGCCGACGAGGCCGCCGCCGAGGCCGGGCGCCGGCTGCCGGAGCACGCCACGGCGCTGCGCGAGGCCGCCCGCCTCTTCGACGACATCGCCTTCGGCGACCGCGCCGCGGACCGGTCCGCCTACCAGCGGCTCGCCGACCTCGACCAGGCGCTGCGGCGCACCCGCCCCGCGGACCTGACCCCGGCGGGCGCCGCGTGAGCACCCACGACACCCTCCCCCAGCCCGCCGCACCGGCCGACAGCACCGCGCCCGGCACCGCCGGCCCGCCGGCGCCCACCCCGCGCGAGCTCTGGCGCCGCGCCCGCTGGTTCGTGGCCGGCGCCGCCGCCCTGCTGGTCACCGGCCTGCTGATCGCCGGGCTCGGCAACAACACCGCCTACCCCTCGCTCGACCCGCGCTCGGCCGATCCGGACGGCACCAAGGCCATCGCCCAGCTGCTGCGCGCCCAGGGCGTGACCGTCGACACCACCGCCGACCCCGGCCGGCTCGCCGATGCCGCCGACGCCGCCGATGCCGGTGCCGATACTGTGCTGCTGCCCCTGCCCGACCTGCTGACCACCGACCAGCTGCGCGCGGTGGCCGCCGCGGGACACCGCCGCCTGGTGCTGATCTCCCCCGACAGCACCGCCCTCGACCTGCTCGCCCCCGGCCTGCACACCGCCGGCAGCGGCGACCTGCCGCTCACGGTCAGCTCCGCCGTCACCGCGCCCGACTGCCCGCTGCCCGAGGCCCAGCGGGCCGGCAGCGCCGACCTGGGCGGACGCCTCTACCAGGTCGACCCCGGCGCCGGGGCGGACGCGAACGCGGTCGGCTGCTACCCGCGCGACGGGTACCCCGCGCTGGGCCGCACCACCACCGGCCAGGGCACCGAGGTGATCGTGGTCGGCTCCGGGCGCTTCCTGACCAACCAGAGCCTGGCCTCCGGCGGGAACGCCGCGCTCGCCCTGGGCCTGCTCGGCGCACAGCCCCACCTGACCTGGTTCCTGCCCGACTTCCAGGCCCAGGCCACCGCCACCGGCCCGCAGAAGTCGTTCACCGACCTGATCCCCGACGGCTGGCACTGGGCCGCCCTGCAGTTGGCCGTCGCCACGGCACTGGCCGCCCTCTGGCGGGCTCGCCGGCTCGGGCCGGTGGTCAGCGAGCGGCTCCCGGTGGTGGTCCGCGCCACCGAGACCACCGAGGGCCGGGCCCGGCTCTACCAGCGGGCCAAGGCCCGCGGCCGGGCCGCCGAGGCACTGCGGCGCGCCGCCCGGCAGCGGCTGGCCCCCGCGCTCGGCGTGCCGCTGACGGCCGGCGAACCGGACACGGGCGCGCTGCTCGCCGCTCTCGGCGACCGGCTCGGCACGGAGCGGCCGGCCACCACCGGGCCTGCCGGCGAGGCCGCCACCAGGGCCGCCACCGGGCCGTGGGACGACAGCCGCCGCCCGCCCGGCGAGCTCCACGGCCTGCTCTACGGCCCACCACCCACCGACGACGCCGCGCTACTGCGGCTCGCCGACGACCTCGATGCCCTGGAAAGGCAGGTACGACAGCCGTGACCGACCAGACCGCCCTCGACCAGCTCGCCGAGCGGGCCGCCCCCGCGCCCGACCCCCGGCAGGCGCTGGGCGCCCTGCGCGCCGAGATCGGCAAGGCCGTGGTCGGCCAGGACGCCGCCGTCACCGGACTGGTGGTCGCGCTGCTCTGCGGCGGCCACGTACTGCTCGAAGGCGTCCCCGGCGTGGCGAAGACACTGCTGGTCCGCACGCTGTCGACCGCGCTCAGCCTGGGGACCAAGCGGATCCAGTTCACCCCCGACCTGATGCCCGGCGATGTCACCGGCTCGCTGGTCTACGACGCCCGCACCGCCGAGTTCTCCTTCCAGCCCGGTCCGGTCTTCACCAACCTGCTGCTGGCCGACGAGATCAACCGCACCCCGCCCAAGACCCAGGCCTCGCTGCTGGAGGCGATGGAGGAGCACCAGGTCACGGTCGACGGCGAGCCGCGCGCGCTGCCCGAGCC